>JAVKDQ010000095.1:0-13255 GCA_040222155.1 Roseovarius sp. | reverse complement strand
GCGCTCGCGCTCAAGGCCCGGGTGGTGGCGCGCGGGCTCGCGGCCAATCCCGGGGCCGCCGGCGACGGGCTCGCGAAGCTGTGGAACCCGAACATCCCGACGATTGAGAACACCGCCTATATCAGCCGCGCGCAGGAGCTCGAGAAGGATCTCGAGACGATGCTCCTGTCGCAGCTCGAGGAAACGGCGGCCGTCGACCTGCCCGACAAGGACAAGGACGGCGCCTGAGCTTCCCGCCCTTTACCCGTCGGAAACGCCCGCCTCGGCGAAGGTCGCCATGCCCGAATGGCAGGCGAGCGCGCCCTTCACGATCTGCACCGCCAGCGCCGCCCCCGAGCCCTCGCCGAGCCGCATCCCCAGATCGAGAAGCGGCACCTTGCCGAGATGCGCGAGCAGCCTCTCATGCGCCGCCTCCGCGCTCAAATGCCCGGCCATTTCATGGTCGAGCGCGCTGGGGTTCACCGCCTGCAGGCAGGCGGCGGCGGCGGTGCAGATGAACCCGTCGAGCAGCAGCGGCAGGCGCAGGTGGCGGGCGCGCAGCATCGCCCCGGCCATGGCCGCAATCTCCCGGCCGCCGAGGCACCGCAGCGCCGCGAGCCCGTCGCCGGCGGCCCCGGGATTGGCCGCGAGCCCGCGCGCCACCACCCGGGCCTTGAGCGCGAGCGCCGCATCGGAGATGCCGGTGCCGCGCCCGGCCCAATCCTCCGGCGCACCACCGCAAAGCGCATGCGCGATCGCCGCAGCGGCGGTGGTGTTGCCAATCCCCATCTCGCCCAGAACAAGCAGATCTGCTTTTTCATTAACGGCTTGCCAGCCGATGTTCAACGCCTCGAGCAGGTCGCCCTCGGTAAGCGCCGGCCCTTGGGTGAAATCCGCCGTGGGCTCTTCAAGCCGGATCGGATGCACATCCATCCGCGCCCCGGCGAGCGTCGCGAGCTGGTTCACCGCCGCCCCGCCCGCGCGGAAGTTGAGCACCATCTGCGCCGTCACCTCTGCCGGAAAGGCCGAGACGCCCTGCGCCGTGACCCCGTGATTGCCCGCGAAGAGGATGACCTGCGGCGCGCGAATCTGCGGCCGCACATCGCCCCGCCACGCGCAATACCACGCCGCGATCTCCTCGAGCCGCCCGAGCGCGCCGGGCGGTTTGGTGAGCTGCGCATCCCGCGCCACGGCGGCCGCGCGGGCCGCCGCCTCCTCCTCCGGCAGGGTCTCGAGACGCGCGCGAAAGGCGCCGATGGTTTCGAATTCCGGTTGCACCTCTTCCCTCCCGGCCGGTGATGGCGTAGTTCCCTTACCGCAATCGGCGCCCGCGCTACAGCCCCCAATGAGGCCCCCGGATGGCAGAAAACGACGCTCCCCTCGCAATGCCCGAGGATGTCATCGAGGCGCTCGCGCTGCTCTCCCGCCTGCCGGTGCCGCCGGTCTCGCCGCTGCGCGGTGCCGCCGCCGCCTGGGCCTACCCGGTGGCAGGGCTCGTGCTGGGGGCGATCACGGCGCTGGCCGGGCTCGTGGCGCATGGGCTGGGCCTGCCCGCGCCACTCGCGGCGCTGGTGGCGCTCGGCGCGTCGATCCTGCTCACAGGGGCGCTCCACGAGGATGGGCTGGCCGACACCGCCGATGGGCTCTGGGGCGGATGGACACGCGAGCGCCGGCTCGAGATCATGAAGGACAGCACCTTGGGCGCCTATGGCGCGGTAGCGCTTTTCCTTGTGCTTTCCGCGCGTTGGGCGGCGCTCTGGATGCTCTTTGAACTGGGCCCGACAACCGCCGCCGCCGCGATTCTCGTGGCGGCCTGCCTCTCGCGCGGCGCGATGCCCGCGGTGATGGCGGCCCTGCCCAACGCGCGCGGCGAGGGGCTCTCGGCGCGGGTCGGCACCGTGGGCAGGCCCGCGGCAGGGCTGGCCGTGGCCATCGCCTGCGCGGTGGCGCTCGTCTTCTCGGGCGGCGCGGGGCTTGGCGCACTGGTCTGGGCCGCGGGCGCGACCGCGCTGCTGGCCATCGCCGCCTACCGCAAGATCGGCGGCCAGACGGGCGACATCCTCGGCGCGGTGCAGCAGGTGGCCGAAGTGGCGGTGCTCTTCAGCCTGCTGGCCTGAGGCATCTCCCGAAGCACAAGTGCCGAAACACAGGGGCCCAAGCACAGGGGCCCAAACACCTGCCAGCAACGAGAAAGGCCGCGCCCCGAGGGGCACGGCCTTCAATTTCGGGGGCTGTCCTGTCGCGGATCAGGCCGCGCGCGAGAGCAGAACCTCGTCGACCTTCTTCGCGGCCAGCACCTCGTCGCCGCCGCTCACGGCCGCCACTTCGCGGGTGAGCCGCTCCAGCGCCGCCTCGTAGAGCTGGCGCTCCGAATAGCTCTGCTCGCGCTGCTCGTCGGTGCGGTGCAGGTCGCGCACCACCTCGGCAATCGCGATCAGGTCGCCGGAATTGATCTTCTGCTCATATTCCTGCGCACGGCGCGACCACATGGCGCGCTTCACGCGGGCCTTGCCCTTCAGCGTAGACATGGCCTTGGATACGACATCGGGGCTCGAGAGGCTGCGCATGCCCACTTCCGCCGCCTTGTTGGTCGGCACGCGGAGGGTCATCTTGTCCTTCTCGAACGAGATCACGAAAAGCTCCAGTTCGAGTCCCGCGATCTCCTGCTTCTCGATGGAAACGATCTGCCCAACGCCGTGGGCCGGGTAGACCACGTAATCGTCAGGGCGAAACTCGGACTTCTTCGACTTGCTCATTCAGTACTTCCTCATCACAAGGGCGTTCAACGTCACTCGCGCCTGCCGCACACCCTTTTGGCCTCAGGGGATATGGGGATCCGATGAGCAAGACTGGGGGCGCGAAAAGCCATCCACCAGACAGGCAGCTCGGGCGAATGGATATCAGGCGGGCGACTTCATTTGTAGCGGAAATATAGCACAAAAAAGCGGCTCCCGGAAGCGCATTCGAATCCGGAGCCGTTAAAGTACTTTCTTTTCAAAACCCTATCAAAAGCAGCTCATCTCGCCAGACCGGGTTTCAGGGCCTCCGAACCGCCCGCAGGGGCGAATCGGCTCTCAGCCGCCCTCGCCGGCGGCCTCGGAGAAGTATTTCTCCAGCTTGCCGTCCTCGCCGTCGCGTTCCTCGGCATTGGGCAACTGGTCTTTCTTGGTGATGATCACCGGCCACATCTCGGAGTATTTCCGGTTGAACTCCACCCATTTCTCCATGTCCGGCTCGGTGTCGGGCCGGATCGCGTCGGCAGGGCATTCGGGCTCGCAGACGCCGCAATCGATGCATTCGTCGGGATGGATCACCAGCATGTTCTCGCCCTCGTAGAAACAGTCCACGGGGCATACTTCAACGCAATCGGTGTATTTGCACTCGATGCAATTGTCGGTCACCACATACGTCATCAGTGTCTCTCATCCTTGCCTTCCATCGATCCAACTAATCCAGCGGTTCAGATCAATCAAGCGTATCCGGGCGATTGAGGTCGAGTTTGCGCCGGTCGCGCTTCGTGGGGCGGCCTTTTCCCTCGTAGCGGGGCGCGGATGGGACGATCTCCTCGTCCGAAGGCGCAGCGCCGGGTGCCGTCTCGGGGGCGAGATCCTCGTAGAGCGCCTGCGCCTCGGGGGCCGGGCCGCGCCGTGTGCCCAGCGCGACAATCCGCACGACACGCACCCGCCGGGCCTGCGCGAAGGTCAGCACATTGCCCGCGCCCACCGCGTGGCTGGGCTTCAGCACCTTCTGGGAGTTCACCCGCACATGCCCGCCCCGCACCTGCCCCGCCGAGAGGCCGCGCGTCTTGAAGAAGCGCGCCTGCCAGAGCCACTTGTCGAGCCGGATCCTGGCGGGGGTGTCGCTCACGCAGGCTGTCAGGATTTGCCCTTCAGCCCCATCAGCGCGGCGGCGAAGGGGTTGTCGGGGTCGATCTTGTCTTTCTTCTCGGGTTTGGCGGAGTAGGAGCGCGCGCCCTTCTCCTCGGGCTTGCCGCCCTTGCGGCCCTGCGGCTTGCCACCCTTGCGGCCCTGCGGCTTGCCGCCACCGGGCTTGCCCTGCCGGGCTCGGCCCTGCCCCTGCGTGCCCTGCCGCGCGCGGCCGGCCCATGTGAAGGTGTAGAACACCTCGATCTCGGGCTGCGCCGTCTCGGCGGTGGTCTCGCCCGGCAGCACCTCTTCCTCGGGCGCCTCGGGCACATCCGCCGCGGCTTCCGGGCTTTCCGCGGGCTCGGCGACCAGCGGCGCCTCGCCCGCATCCTCGATGGCCTCCACCTTCTCCTCGGCCAATGCCGTGCCCTCGGCTTCCGCCGCCACGGCCTCGTCGGCGGGCGCATCGGCAATCGCCTGATCCACAGGCTTGACCTTCTCGCGCTCGCCCCGCTCGGCCTTGTAGCCCAGCCCCTGCATCAGGTCGGCGAATTGCTCCAGCGTCATGCCGGTGATCGAGAGCATGTCGGCCTTGGCCTCGAAGCCCCCGCGGCTGTCCTCGGCGCGCAGCATGTCGGCGAGCCGTTCGAGCATGTCGATGCGGATGGCGCGCTCGCCGGCGGCGCGGTAGCCCGCCATGGCGTAATAGCCTTCCGTCTGCGGCGTGGCCGGCACGGTCACCAGCCCCGGCGGCGGCGCCTCGGGAAACTCGTCCAGCCCCTTGGAAAGCGACCACAGCACCAGCCGCAGCCGGGTCGGCGCGGGCTTGAGCAGCAAGGGCATGAAGATGGTGAACTGGCCGAACCGCACGCCATGCTTGCGCAGCGCGCCGCGGGCGTCCTGGTCGAGCGCCTTCACCTCGTCGGCCACGTCGCCGCGCGGGATCACGCCGAAACCCTCCACCATGCGGAAGCCGAAGCCCCGCGCCAGCCCGGCCAAGGCCTCGTCGCGCTGCAGGTTGAGCAGCGGCTCGAAGAGCGCGGCGATCTTGCGGTCGATGAAATGCTGCAGGCGGCGCTCCACCTTCTGCTTCACCTCCGGCCCCGCCACCTCGTCGACAAAACCCACGACGCGCGGCTTGAGCGCATCGTCGCCCGCCACGAGCTTGCCCACGGCCTGCTCGCCCCACATCAGCCCGCCCTGCTCGGTGAAGTCGATCTCGGTATCGGGCGCGTTGTAGAAGCGATCCGCCCGCAGGTGGAAATGCGGCTCGAGCGCCTGCAGGCTGGCCTGCTGAAGCGTCTTGGCTTCCTTGCCGGGGGCCGTCTTCTCCTGAATGAAGCGGAATCCTTCCAGCCGGCCCAACACTTCGCCCTCGACCGTCACTTCGCCTGTCTCGTTCACTTCGGCCACGATGGCCTCCTTCTGCTTGAGCCGTCTCAGCAGCACCGAGGTGCGCCGGTCTACAAATCGCTGGGTCAGAGCGCCGTGAAGCGCATCCGACAGGCGGTCTTCTACCGCGCGCGTGGCCTCGCGCCAATGGCTTTCGTTGTCAACCCAGCCTTTCCGCTGCGCAACATATGTCCATGTGCGAATATAGGCGAGACGTTTCGACAATGTGTCGATATCGCCATCCACCCGGTCGATCCGCGCCACCTGCCGGCCAAACCACTCGGTGCTCACGCGGCCATGCTCGTGCAGGTCGCAATAGATCTTCTCCAGAAGCCCTGCATGTTCGGCATGGCTGATGCCGCGAAAATCGGGCACTCGGCAGACCTCCCAGAGCAGCTCCACCGAGCGCCCGTCGCTCGCCCGCGCCCGCACTTCCGCCACCTGCGCCAGCGTCTTAAGCGCGCCAAGGTCGTCAGCCTCGCGCGCCTTGGCGAGCCGCTCGTCCTCGGGCCGCGCCTCGAGCGAGGCGATGAGCCCCTCCACCGAGCCGAAGCTCAGCCGCGCATTGCGCCATTCGAGCTTGCGGATGGGCGCGAAGCGGTGATCCATGATCGCCTGCGCCACCTCGTCGTCGAGCGCCGGCGCCTCGCCGGTCACCCCGAAGGTGCCGTGGCTCATGCCGCGCCCGGCGCGCCCCGCGATCTGGCCCAGCTCGTTGGGCATGAGCGGGCGCATCCGGCGCCCGTCGAACTTGGTGAGCGAGGAGAAGGCCACATGGTTGATATCAAGGTTGAGCCCCATGCCGATCGCATCGGTCGCCACGAGGTAATCCACGTCGCCATTCTGGTAGAGCGCAACTTGGGCGTTGCGCGTGCGGGGGGAGAGCGCCCCCATCACCACCGCGGCCCCCCCCTTCTGGCGGCGCAGAAGCTCGGCGATGGCATAGACGTTTTCCACCGAGAACCCCACGATGGCCGAGCGCGGCGGCATCTTGGCGATCTTCTTGGCGCCCGTGTAGCTCAGCTGCGACATGCGCTCGCGGCCCACGAACTCCACCCCCGGCACCAGCGCGGCAATCGCGCCCCGCATCGTGTGCGAGCCCAGGAATTGCGTCTCGTGCAGCCCCCGCATCCGCAAGAGCCTGTCGGTAAAGACATGCCCGCGCTCCGGGTCGGCGCAAAGCTGGATCTCGTCGATCGCCACGAAATCGGCGCCCATGCCCTCGGGCATCGCCTCCACCGTGCACACCCAGTATTGCGTGCGCTCCGGCACGATCCGCTCTTCGCCGGTCACCAGCGCCACCACCGAAGGCCCGCGCAGCGCAACGATCTTGTCGTAAACCTCGCGCGCCAGAAGCCGCAAAGGCAGGCCGATCACGCCGGTCCTGTGGGCCAGCATCCGCTCTATGGCGAAATGCGTCTTGCCTGTGTTGGTTGGCCCCAGAACCGCGAGGGTTCTCGACTGCTCGGCCATATCCCGGCTCCCGCTGGTGTCAGAGGTCTTTGCCGCTGATCTGGCTGTTCACATAATCCAGGGCCGCGGTTACCTCCGCATGATGCGGATGTATAGCCAGAACCTGTTCGAAGGCCTGCTTCGCGGCCTCGGGCTTGTCGATCTTCAGAAGCAGCCCGCCCAGCGTGGCGATGGCATCGTAATGGCGGGGCATGAGCGCGAGCGTGCGCTCTATGTCGGCCACGGCGGGGCCATACATCTCGGCCTCGAGAAAGGCGAGAGAGCGGCGGTGCCAGCCCTCGGCGAAATCCGGCGCATGATCGGTGAGCGCGGTGAAATGTTCTATCGCCTCGTCCACCTCGCCGGCCTCCAGCGCATCGGTGCCGCGCTTCAGCAGCAGGTCAATCGAAGGCGAGCCCGATTTCGACCATTCCAGCTCTATTTCCTTGGCCACGCGCCGCGCTTCCGCCGGCTCCGCGCCGGATAGCTCGCCATAGAGCGTGTCGAGTTTCGCCTCGTCGAGCGCCAGCGCCGGCGCGCAAAACACCCCTATCGCCAGAAGCGACGCGACGGTACGGTTGAGAAGACGGGATCGAATAGCCATAACACCCCTGAATGTAGCGCGGCTTTCAGGGAATCATAGCCCCGGCCGCCGCAGAACGGGAGAGAAAACATGAGCGATGTCATCACAAGCGCGGTAGCGGCGCTGCAAGCGAAGATGGATGGCGGCTTCTCCGCCGGCACGGCCAAGTTCGTGATCGAGGACGAAGGCGCGATCATGATGGACAGCGACGGCGTGCGCGCGGGCGATGAAGAGGCCGATGTGACCCTGACCGCCGAGGCCGACACCTTCCAGGCGATCCTCGAGGGCGACATGGACCCGACCTCCGCCTTCATGCAGGGCAAGCTCAAGGTCGATGGCGACATGGGCATGGCCATGCAACTGGGCAGCGCGCTGGCGTGACCGAGCCCGCCCCCTTCTTCGCCGAAATGGCCGATGGCCCCGAGGGGGGCAGCGCATGGTGGCTTAAGGCGGAAGACGGGCAGCGCATCCGCGTGGGCCTCTGGCAGCCAGAGGCGGCGCGGGGCACCGTCTTTCTCTTCCCCGGCCGCACCGAATATATCGAGAAATACGGTCGCGCCGCGCGCGCCTTCGCGGGGTGCGGCTATGCCACCTTCACCATCGACTGGCGCGGGCAGGGTCTGGCCGACAGGCTGGCCGATGACGCGATGTCGGGCCATGTGGGCCGCTTCACCGATTACCAGATGGATGTGCGCGCCATGCTGGCCGCCGCCGAGCAGATGGGTCTGCCGCGCCCGTGGTATCTGCTGGCCCATTCGATGGGCGGCTGCATCGGCCTGCGCGCGGTGATGGAGGGCATGCCCGTCGCGGCCTGCACCTTCTCCGGCCCGATGTGGGGCATCCAGATGTCCGAGGCGCTCCGCCCCGTCGCGTGGTCGCTCTCGTGGAGCGGCAAGCGGCTGGGCCTCGGCACCCGCTACGCCCCCGGCACCGCGACCGGCAGCTACGTGCTCACCGAACCCTTCGAAACCAACCGGCTCACCCGCGACCGCGAGATGTATCAATACATGGTCGATCATCTCGTCGCCCAGCCCGAGCTCGGCCTCGGCGGCCCGAGCCTCAGGTGGCTGCACGAGGCGCTGGTGGAAACCCGCGCGCTGGCCCGCCGCCCCTCGCCCGCCCTGCCCTGCCTCACGCTGATGGGCAGCGAGGAAGACATCGTGGATGTGAGCCGCATCCGCGACCGCATGGCGAAATGGCCCGGCGGGCGCACCGAGATCGTCCCCGGCGGCCGGCACGAGGTGCTGATGGAAGATGCGGAAACCCGCGCGCATCTTTTCGGCCTGATCTGCGATTTCTTCGCCATGCACGGCGCCCAGCCCCAAGACCTGCCCCAAGACCTGCGCGAGGGCTGCCAGACAGCCTGCTGAGCAAGGCTGGCGCCCGGCGCGCGGCGGGCTATCCTTGCGCCATGGTCCTGCAGTTCAAACCCGAAGGCATCTACTGCCCCGCCGGCGATTTCTTCATCGACCCGTGGCGGCCCGTCGCCCGCGCGCTCATCACCCACGGCCATGCCGATCACGCCCGCCCCGGCCACGCCCGCTACCTCGCCACCGATCTCGCCGCCCCCGTCATGCGCCACCGCCTGGGCGAGATCACGCTCGACACCGTCGCTTACGGCGAACCCCGCCAGATCGGCGCGGCCCAAGTCTCCTTCCACCCGGCAGGCCACGTCCCCGGCTCCGCACAGATCCGCGTCGAGGTGGCGGGCGAGGTCTGGGTCGTCTCCGGCGACTACAAGACCGCCTCCGATGCCCTCTCCACCCCCTTCGAGCCGCTCCGCTGCCACGCCTTCATCACCGAATGCACCTTCGGCCTGCCTGTCTTCACATGGCCCAGCGACGCGGAAGTGGCCGCCGAGATCAACGCATGGTGGGCCGCCAACGCCCGCGAAGGCCGCTTCAGCCTGCTCGGCGCCTACGCCCTGGGCAAGGCGCAACGGGTGATGACCCTGCTCGACCCCGACATCGGCCCCATTCTCACCCACGGCGCCGTGGAAAACACCAACGCCGTTCTGCGCGGGCAAGGTCTGGCGCTCCCCGAGACGATCCACGTCACGCCCGATCTCAAAGCCGCCGATCACCCCGGCGCGCTGGTGCTCGCCCCGCCCTCCGCGCTTGGCGCCACATGGGCGCGCCGCTTCCGCCCGGCCTCCACCGGCTTCGCCTCCGGCTGGATGCGGCTCCGGGGCGTGCGCCGCCGCCGCGCGGTCGATCGCGGCTTCGTGCTCTCCGACCATGCCGATTGGCAAGGCTTGAACACCGCCATCCGCGAGACCGGCGCGGAAAACATCTATGTCACGCATGGTTACACGGAGATCTTCGCGCGCTGGCTGGCCTCCGAGGGCTACAACGCGCAGATCGTCCCCACCGAGTTCACCGGCGAAACCCTCGACGATGGAGAGAGCGCATGAAACGCTTCACCGCGCTCTACACCACCATCGACCAGACCACGAAAACCAACAACAAGGTCGAGGCGCTCGCCCGGTATTTCTCCGAGGCCCCCGACGATGACAAGCTCTGGACGGTCGCACTCTTCTCCGGCCGCCGCCCCCGCCGCGCCATCACCACCAACCGCCTGCGCGAATGGGCCGCCGAGCGAGCCGGCATCCCGCTCTGGCTCTTCGAGGAAGCCTACCCCGTGGTGGGCGATCTGGCCGAAACCATCGCGCTTGTACTGCCCCCGCCGGAGGACAGCCACGATGAAACCCTCGCCACGTGGATCACCCGCCTCCGCGCCCTCGACAAGGCCGAGGAACCCGCCCGCAAATCGGCCATTCTCGATGCGTGGAACCGGATGGAGGCGCAGGAGCGGCTCGTCTTCAACAAGCTGCTCACCGGCGGCTTCCGCGTGGGCGTGTCGCGCAAGCTGATGACCCGCGCCTTGAGCCGCGCCACCGGGCAGGACGAGGCCGAACTCGCACACCGCCTGATGGGCGACTGGACGCCCGAAAGCACCACATGGCACACCCTCATCGAAGCGCCCGACGCCTCCGCCGATCTCTCGCGCCCCTACCCCTTCTGCCTCGCCTACGGGCTGGATGAGACAGAGCCGAAAAGCCTTGGCAAACCAGAGGATTGGCGGGCGGAGTGGAAGTGGGATGGCATCCGTGGCCAACTCATCCTGCGCGGCGCCGAGCATTTCGTCTGGTCGCGCGGCGAGGAGCTGATGACAGACCGCTTCCCCGAGCTGGCCCGCGCCCGCGACTTCCTGCCCGACGGCACCGTGCTCGACGGCGAGATCCTCGCCTTCGCCGACGACATGCCGCTCCCCTTCAACGCGCTGCAAAAGCGCATCGGCCGCAAGACCGTCCCGAAAGCCCTCCTGCGCGACGCGCCTGTGATCCTGCTCGCCTATGACCTGCTCGAAGAGGCCGGCGAAGATATCCGAAACCGCCCCTTCGCCCAGCGCCGCGCGCGGCTCGATGCCCTGCTCGAAAGCCTGCCGAAGGAGGCCCCGCTCCGCCCCTCCCCGCTCATCCCCTTCAGGAGCTGGCAAAGCCTCGCCGAAACCCGCGCCACCGCCCGCGAGCACCGCGCCGAAGGGCTGATGCTGAAACGCGCCGAGAGCCCCTATCTCGGCGGGCGCCGCAAGGGCGACTGGTGGAAATGGAAGCTCGACCCGCTCACCATCGACGCGGTGATGATCTACGCCCAATCCGGCCACGGCCGCCGCGCCAACCTCTTCACCGATTTCACCTTCGCCGTCTGGGACGGCAACGAGCTCGTGCCCTTCACAAAGGCCTATTCCGGCCTCACCGATGCCGAGTTCCGCCAGATCAGCGCATGGGTGCGCAAGAACACCCAGCAGCGTTTCGGCCCGGTGCGGCAGGTGGTCCCCGAGCATGTCTTCGAGATCGCCTTCGAGGGCATCTTCGAAAGCCCCCGCCACAAGTCCGGCGTGGCGTTGCGCTTTCCCCGCATGAAGCGCTGGCGGCACGACAAGCCCCTGCAGGAGGCCAACACGCTGGGCGACCTGCACGCCCTTCTCGAGCAATATGGCTGAGCCCTTGCCCCGTTGCGCAACGCCCCCCGCCTTAACCGCGCCTCGGCTCGATCCCCGCACCGACGCGATACCGACAGGATACCGACGTAATACCGACAGGCGGAATCCAGTGATTTCATGGCGTTAACCATGATTCGCCCCTACCCGCCGTGCCGCCCCCCATCTGCCCGCTTGAGCCTGCCGCCCGCGGCCCCTATGTCTGATCGAAAGCCATCAGGAGAGTTTCATGATCCATCTGCCCCATCCCGTCCGCGACGCCAATGCCGATACCGGCTCCAAGAACCTCGGCGACCTGCCGGAATGGGACCTGACGGATCTCTACACCTCCGAAAACGCCCCCGAACTCAAGCGCGATCTCGACTGGCTCGAGACGGAATGTGCAGGTTTTGCAAAGGATTACGAGGGCAAGCTCGCCATGCTCGACGCCGAGGGGCTGCTTCGCTGCATCACCCGCAACGAGAAGATCAGCGGCACGGCGGGGCGCATCATGTCTTATGCCGGGCTGCGCTATTACCAGCTCACCACCGATCCGGGCCGCACCAAGTTTCTCTCCGACTGCCAGGAGAAGATCAACGCCTACACCACGCCGCTCGTGTTTTTCTCCCTTGAACTCAACAGGTTGGAGGAGAAATCTCTTGTGGACATGTTCGCCGCCAATGCCGAGCTCGCCCGCTACAAGCCCGTGATCGACCGCATCCGCGCCATGAAGCCCTACCAGCTGTCCGACGAGCTCGAGAAGTTCCTCCACGATCTCGGCGTGGTCGGCGATGCCTGGGAGCGGCTCTTCGACGAAACCATCGCCGGGCTCACCTTCGAGGTCGATGGCGAGGAGCTCGGGATCGAGGCCACGCTCAACCTGCTCACCGACACCGACCGCACCAAGCGCGAAGCCGGCGCCCGCGAACTGGCGCGGGTTTTCGGCGAAAACATCCGCATCTTCTCCCGCGTCCACAACACCGCCGCCAAGGAGAAGGAGGTGATCGACCGCTGGCGCAAGATGCCCACCGCGCAGACCGGCCGGCACCTTTCCAACCACGTCGAGCCGGAAGTGGTCGAGGCCCTGCGCGACGCCGTCGTCGCCGCCTATCCCAAGCTAAGTCACCGGTATTACGAGCTAAAACGCAAGTGGCTTGGCCTCGACACCATGCAGGTCTGGGATCGCAACGCGCCCCTGCCGATGGAAGCGCAGAAGGTCTTCAACTGGGACGAGGCCCGCGCCACCGTCTCGGAAGCCTACGCGAGTTTCGACCCGCGCATGGCCGAACTGGCCGAGCCCTTCTTCGAGAAAGGCTGGATCGACGCAGGCGTGAAGCCCGGCAAGGCGCCCGGTGCCTTCGCCCATCCCACGGTGACCGATGTGCACCCCTACGTGATGCTCAACTACCTCGGCAAGCCGCGCGACGTGATGACGCTCGCGCATGAGCTGGGCCACGGCGTGCACCAGGTTCTGGCCGCTGAACAGGGCGAGCTGCTCTCGTCAACGCCCCTCACGCTGGCCGAAACGGCCTCCGTCTTCGGCGAGATGCTCACCTTCCGCAAGATGCTCGACGCAGCGAAAACCGACAAGGAGCGCAAGGTTCTGCTCGCCGGCAAGGTGGAGGACATGATCAACACCGTTGTCCGCCAGATCGCCTTCTACGATTTCGAGTGCAAACTCCACGCCGCCCGCCGCGAGGGCGAGCTCACGCCCGAGGATATCGGCGCGCTCTGGATGTCGGTGCAGGGCGAAAGCCTCGGGCCGGCCTTCGAATTCATGGAGGGCTACGAGACCTTCTGGGCCTATATCCCGCATTTCGTCCACTCGCCCTTCTACGTCTACGCCTATGCCTTCGGCGACGGGCTGGTGAACGCGCTCTACGCGGTCTACGAGGAAAACCCCGAGGGGTTCGAGGAGAAGTATTTCGACATGCTCCGCGCGGGCGGCTCGAAACACCACAAGGAGCTTCTCGCCCCCTTCGGCCTCGACGCCTCCGACCCG
>JAVKDQ010000094.1:0-8916 GCA_040222155.1 Roseovarius sp. | reverse complement strand
GAAGACTTCGGCGATCAGCGCGATGACAACCGCGCCCAGCACCAGAAAGCCGATCAGCGGCCAGTAATAGATGTTCTGCGCGTATTCGAAGGCGATCTCGAACATGCCCTGGATCGCCTCGACCGGCCCCTCGTAGCGCAGGTCGAGCGAGCGCTGGATCATTTCGTAGAAGCTGAAGAGCAGGAAGCACCAGAAGAGCAGCGCCCCGAGCCCGGTGAGCCCGGCGCTGAGCCCGCCCATCAGCCCCCGGCCCAGCCTCGTGCCCATCACGCGCCATCCCACCAGCACGCCGAGTCCGGCCGAGATCGGGCGGAAGAGGCCGAAATCCATCTGGTTCGGCCAGAGCGCGATGACCATCCCCGAGGCATACCACGCCAATGCCCCGAGCCCCAGCGCGGCCACGGCGCGCCCGGCGGTCGGCATGCTTTGGGTGGGGCGCATATGTTATCCGGGTTTGGCGATTGTGATTTGAGTCACGTCGCAGTTTCCGCCGCGAAACGCGCCGGCGCAAGAGGTGAGATAGAAATTCCACATCCGGCGGAAGCGGTCGTCGAAGCCCAGATGCGCCACCTCGTCCCATTTCTCGTTGAAGCTCTCGTGCCAGCGCCGGAGTGTCTGGCTGTAGCTCTCGCCGAACTCGATCGAGCGCATCACCTGCAGCCCCGCGCGCTCCACCTCGGCCTTGAGCACCGAGGGGCTGGGCAGCATGCCGCCGGGGAAGATGTATTTCTGGATGAAATCCACGCCCTTGCGATAGGCCTCGAAGCGGCGGTCCTCCACGGTGATCACCTGCAGCGTGGCCCGCCCGCCGGGGCGCAGCCGGTCGCGCACGGTGTTGAAATAGGTGGGCCAGTAGCGCTCGCCCACCGCCTCGAACATCTCGATGGAGGCAATGCCGTCATAGGAGCCGCGCTCGTCGCGATAATCCTGCAGCTTGAACTCCACCATGTCGGAAAGCCCCGCCTTGGCGATGCGCTCCTGCGCATAGACGAACTGCTCGCGGCTGATGGTGAGCCCGGTCACCCGCAGCCCCCGTTCGCGCGCGGCATATTCGGCAAAGCCGCCCCAGCCGCAGCCGATCTCAAGCACATGGTCGCCCGGTTTGGCGCCCATCTGGTCGACCATGGAGGCGTACTTTGCCTCCTGCGCCGCCTCTAGGCTCTCCTGCCCGGTTTGGAAGAGCGCGCTCGAATAGGTCATGCTCTCGTCGAGCCACAGCTTGTAGAAATCGTTGCCCAGATCGTAATGGTAGGAGATGTTCTTCTTCGCCTGCTCCTTCGAGTTGCGCTTCAGCCAGTGACGCGTGCGCTCGTAGAGCCGCAGGAGGCCCATGCCGGGGAAGCCGTCATAGATCTCCTCGTTATCCTCATGCACGAAATCCATCAGCGCCTGCAGGTCGGGCGTGGACCACCAGCCCTCGAGATAGGCATCGCAGAAACCCAGGTCACCCTCCCGGATCAGCCGGGCGAAGCAATCGGTGTTGTGTACGATGACCTCACCCACCGGGCCGGGGTTGGGCCCCTCCGCGCGAAACCTGCGGCCATCTGGCATGACGTAATCCAGCCGGCCGTTGTTGATCTTCTTCGTGGTGTCGAACACGGCCGCGAAGTAACGCGGCAGGTCCTTCTGGCCGGTGGTCTCGGTCAGGATCATCCACATCCCCCTTCTATCGTTTTGCGAAGAAGCTAGGCCGGGCGCGCGCGCCGCCGCAAGCTTTTTGTCAATGAAATCAGAAGTCCCGCACCTCATAGGCCGAAAGCGCGGCCTGTCTGCCCTCTGAGAGGCCAACGATCGGGCGATCCGGGTAGGCCTGCCCGGGCTTCAGCCCCCAGGAGCGCGGCACCGCATCGAAGAAGCTCAGCGCCGTCTTCGGCGGCGAGGATTGCCCCTCGGCAATCCATGCGCGGCGGTAGCTGCGATCCTCGTCGAACTTCTCGGCCTGCGTCTCGGGGTTGAAGATGCGGAAATAGGGCGCGGCATCCGGCCCGGAGCCGGCCACCCATTGCCAGCCCATCGCGTTCGAGGCCGGATCCCAGTCCGTCAGGCAATCCTCGAACCATCTCAGTCCGATCTTCCAATGGGTCATCATGTGCTTGGTGAGGTAGGAGGCCACGATCATCCGGGCGCGGTTGTGCATCTTGCCGGTCACATACATCTCGCGCATCGCGGCATCGACGAAAGGCACACCTGTGCGGCCCTGCTTCCAGGCGAGCACCGAGGCGCGGTCTTCCTGCTCCTCCCACGGGAAGGCATCCCAGCCCTCGCGCCAGTTGGCATGGGTGATCTGCGGCGTGTGGTAGATGAGGTGATAGGCAAACTCGCGCCAGACCAGCTCCTTGAGCCAATGCTCGGCGCCCTTCTTGCCCTCTTCCAGCGCGCGTTGGCCCGCATGCCAGCACTGGCGAGGGGAAATCTCGCCATAGGTCAGGTTCTCCGACATCTGGCTGCAGGCATCCTTGCCCGGCAGGTTCCGGTCGGTCTTGTAGGCGGCCACGGTCTCGGCCATGAACCAGTGCAGCCGGCCCTGCGCGGCACGCTCTCCGACACGCTGATGCGGGAGGCACACTTCGGCGCCACGGTTCATCGCGGCACCCATGCGCCAGCTGTCCAGCGCTTCGCTGTCGGGCCAGCTCTCGGGCGCAGGGATCTTTCCGGGGGTCTTGAGGCCGGAGGGCACGTTCCTGTCCTTCACCGCGCGCCACATGGGCGAATAGACCTTGTAATAGCCGCCAGAGCCGGTCTCCACCGTCCACGGCTCAAAAAGCACGTGGCCCATGTGGCTCTTCGCCTCGACACCGTCCTCCCCCAGCGCAGATTTCACCTTCCGGTCACGGTCAATGGCCTGGCTGTAGTAGAGGCGCGACCAGTAAACGGCCCCTGCCCCCGTCTCCTTCACCAGCTTGCGCAGTTCCTCAAGAGCATCGCCCGACCGCAGGATGAGCCGGCTGCCTTTTTCCTCGAGCGCCTGAGCCAGCGACTCGAGCGCCAGCCCCAGCCGCCACTTGGGCGCAGCGCCAAGCGCATCGACCGTCTTGTCGCGAATGAAGATCGGGATCACCGGGCCGCCGCGCTCGATGGCCGCCGTAAGCGCCTCGTGATCGCTCAGGCGCAGATCGCGCCGCAGCCAGAGAAGTGTTGGACCGCTGTCACTCATCAAATACCCGCCTTGTCGTTCTTCAGGAAATACGCCCGGCACGACCTAGCGGATCAAAGCACCTCGTCCAGCGCCTCCAGCAACTGGTCGATCTCTTCGCGGCGGGTGTAATGCACGAAACTGAGCCGCAGCACACCCTTGTCGAGGTCGACGCCCATCGCCTGCAGCGGGCGCGAACCGTAGAAATCGCCACCGCCCGCCATGATGCCATGCTCCGCAAGCCGTGCCGCCGCGTCCTCGCCCGGCCCCGGAAGCTCCACCGCCACAGTGGGCGCCTTCGCCGCCGCCTCGGTGGGCCCGATGAGCCGCACACCGTTGCGCCCCTTGAGCGCGTCGAGAAGCGGCTGGAGCAGTTCGGTCTCGCGCGCGCGCATCATGTCGTGCAGCGCGGCCGTGCGCTCGGCGGGGCTGCCCTCGATGCCGTGATGCTTCGCCAGCAGGTCATAGTAGTCGGCCATGCCGGCGCAGGCCGCAACCTGGGCATGGTCGGGGCCTGCGGGGGTGAAGCGCTTGTAGAGCACATCCGCGTTGAACCAATGCGCCTGGTTGGGCAGAAGCTCCCCCAGCGCGCGGCGGATGACCATGAGGCCCTGATGGGGCCCGTAGGTCTTGTAGGCCGAGAAGAGATAGATGTCGGCGCCCAGTTCGCCCACATTGGGAAAGCCGTGCGGCGCGTAGCTTACCCCGTCGACGCAGACGAAGGCGCCGGCCGCATGGGCCGCGGCGGTGATCTCGGTCACCGGGTTGATCGCGCCCACGATGTTTGAGCAATGCGGGAAGCAAACGAGCCGCACACGCTCGTCGAGCAGGGTTTCGAGATCGTCGAGCTTGAGAAGACCGCTCTGCCGGTCGATCCGCCATTCGCGAATCTCGATGCCGCGCGCCGATAGCCTGCGCCAGGGCCCCGAATTCGCCTCGTGATCCTGATCGGTGACGATGATCGCATCGCCCTCCGAGAGCCATTCGCCGAAGGCCTGCGCCAGCACATAGGTGTTCTGCGTGGTCGAGGGGCCGAAGCTCAGCTCATCGGTCTCCACCCCCAGCATGGCGGCAAGGCGGGTGCGCGCCTCGTCCATCTCCTCGCCCGCGATGCGGCTGGCCTCGTAGGGCGCATAGGGTTGCACCTTGCGCTGGTGGTAATAACGCGTGAGCCGCTCCACCACGGGCCCGCACGCATAGGAACCCCCGGCGTTCTCGAAGAAGGCCTGCCCCTTCAGCGACGGCTCCGCGAAAGCGGGAAAGTTGTCCCGCACGAAATCGATATCGAGCATTTGCGCCATATGCGCCTCCCCGGCCGCTGATGCAGGGCAGAAGAAACACCAAAGGCGGACGGGCTGCAAGAGCGGCATCTGCGGGGTCTGGCGAAGCACGGCGCGAATGGGCGGCAACGGCTTTGAGCGGAGGTGGAGTTTGAGCGCCCCGGGCGGAATCGAGGGCGAAGCCCGCCGCGCAATCGCGTCGCCATTGTCTCTCGGACCAATGGCGCGACAATGGCAACCGCCTCCACGGCCCCGCGGTTGGGTGACCGCAATGCATTGCTTAGATCTTTTTCGGAAGTTGCAGCCATAAAGCTCTGCTGAACGCCCGTCGGATCGCCGCGCCGCGGCCCAACAATCGCGCGGCTCCTCACGGAATGGTCGAGTGTTCGCTCAAGGCCGTTCCGCGCAATTTGCGGCAAAGCCTTCGCCAGTGAATTCCACGCCGGGCGTTTCGCTCACCCCTCGCCAGCCAAAAAGGGGCGCGAAGCGAAAGCTCCGCGCCCCTCGATCTCAAGTAAATTCCATTCAGGTGTTGGCGCGCTCGGAGGCAAGCCCCTTGTAGATCGCGTAGCACATCAGCAGAAGCACCAGCGTGAAGGGCAACCCGGTGGAGATCACCGCCGATTGCAGCGCGGCAAGCCCGCCGCCCACGAGGAGCACGATCGCCACGGTGCCTTCGAAGATGCACCAGAAGACGCGCTGGCTCACCGGCGCATCCACCTTGCCGCCCGCCGTGATCGTATCGATCACAAGCGAACCCGAGTCCGAGGAGGTCACGAAGAACACCACCACCAGCACGATACCGATGAAGGAGGTGATCCCGGCAAGGGGCAACGGCTCGAGCATGTAGAAGAGCTTGAGCTCAAGCGATGCGTTCTTCGCCGCCTCGTAGCCTTCGTTCACGAACTGGTTGATCGCGGTGCCGCCGAAGACGGTCATCCACAGCACGCAGACGAGCGAGGGGATGAGCAGCACGCAGATGATGAATTCGCGCACCGTGCGGCCCCGGCTCACCCGGGCGATGAACATGCCCACGAAAGGCGACCAGGAGATCCACCACGCCCAGTAGAACGAGGTCCAGCCCTGGCTGAAGTTCACGTCTTCCCGGCCGAACGGGTTCGACAGCGGGATGAGGAATTCCAGATAGGCCAGCAGGCTGTCCCAGAAGAGCGTGAGCAGGAAGATCGGCCCGCCCACGAAGAAGACGAAGAGCAGCAACAGGCCCGCGAGCCCCATGTTGATCTCCGAGAGCACCTTCACGCCGCCGTCGAGGCCTCGCACCACCGAGACCAGCGCGATGGCAGTGATCGCCCCGATGAGGATCACCAGCAGGATCGGGTTGTTGGCCACGCCGCTCTCGTCGGTGTTGCCGTAGGTGATGCCGAGGAAGGCGCGCGTGCCCTCCGTAGCGTCGCCCGAGCCGAAGAGGAAGGTGAGGCCCGAGGCCGCCTGTTCCGCACCGAAGCCAAGCGAGGTGGCAAGGCCGAAGAGCGTGGCGAAAACCGCCAGCGTGTCGATGATATGGCCGGTCCAGCCCCAGACGCGCTCGCCGAAGATCGGGTAAAAGGCCGAGCGCAGGGTGAGCGGCAGGCCCTTGTTATACGTGAAAAGCGCCAACGCCAGAGCCACGACCGCGTAAATCGCCCACGGGTGCAGCCCCCAGTGGAAGATCGTCGCCGCCATGCCCAGCCGCTGCGCCGCGGCCTCGTCGCCGCCGGCCGCGCCCAGAGGCGCCCAGTCGGTCCTCGCGCCGCCTTCCATAGCCGTGCCGCCGAGGGAGGAGGAGAAGTGGCTCATGGGTTCCGACACGCCGAAGAAGACGAGCCCGATGCCCATGCCCGCTGCGAAGAGCATCGCGAACCAGCCCACGTAGCTGTAATCGGGCGAGGCCTCCTTGCCGCCCAACCGCACCGAGCCGAAAGGCGTGACGATGAGCACGAGGCAGAAGATAACGAGGATGTTGGCCGCTCCGAGGAAGAACCAGTCGAACCCCTTGGTGACCGAGCTGAAGAGCCAGCTGAACACGCTCGAGGCCTGATCCGGCAGAAGCAGCGCGTAGAGCACGAAGACGATGATCGAAAGGCCCGAGATCAGGAAGACCGGGTTATGGATGTCGAGGCCGAATGGCCCGAGGTTGGTTTGAATGTTGTCCTGACCGATCTCGTAATCGGTCTCGATGAGATCCGCCTCGCCCTCGGGCGCGGGTATCCCCTGGTTGGCTGTTTCGTCGGCCATGCATGGCCTCCCTTGGTTTGAGTTGTCCTTGTGTCTCGCGGCGCGCGGCGCGCGGCGCGGCAGTCTCGTTGTGCGCGTGCAGGCGCGTCAGCTGCGCACGACCATCACCGAGCATTTGGCGTGTTCGGCGACCTTGCCGCCATTCGAAGGCCAGACGATATCGAGTACGCTTGGCACATGGCTCGCCATGACCACGAGATCGGCCCCCGTTTCCGCAGTGGCCTTTACCAGCGCGTTGTCCACATCCGCCGCGGGATCGTGGCACTCCACCATCTTCGAGCCCGCGGTGATGCCATGCGTCTCGGCCTGCTCCTTGGCGAAGGCCTCGAGTTTCTGGGCGAATTCCGCCGGGCTGTGCGCCGTGGCGCTGGGAGCCGCCGCCGTGACACCCACATAGACGACCTCGGCACCGTAGTGCCGGGCGAGATCGGCCGTGCAGTCAAGCGCCTTCACGAGATCCCCTTTATGGGCAAGGTCGACGGGCGTCATGATTTTGCTGTACAAGGTTGTCCCTCCTCTCCGGCGGTCTCGTAGGGTACCGCGAGAGCAAACCGCTCAAGGCACCCAAGCCGCCTGATTGTTGCCCTGTCCCTGCGCAAGTTCGAGAGCAAACCGCCCACAACTTGTGCATCGAGGGGTCAGGCTAACCCGATTCCGCCCGGGGAAGCAAATCAGGGCGACCCATCGACGCCCGTCCGCGACATGAGATGTCGCCGACGCATGCCCCTCGCCACGGTCGGCTCCGCGCCCCGCGCCACCCCCGTTGCAGACACAATCCCGCGCCCTGCCCCGCCAAACCCACAGGAAAACCCCGGCAAAACGCCCCGGCTCAACGCCGCACGGTCACCTTGCGCCACGGACAGAGCCTTGCGAAAAGGCTGTCGTATATTTCAGGAAACTTTGGAGCGGGCGACGGGAATCGAACCCGTATCATCAGCTTGGAAGACAGATGCGAAATCTGAGATTTACTTTATGATTTCAAATACAAAACCAAAACATGCGTGATTATTTGTCTTAAGATTGTCGTAAAAGAATTCTTGGAGCGTGCGACGGGAATCTAACCCTTATCATCAGCTTGGAAGGCTGAGGTCTTACCATTACACAACGCCCGCTCGGCAATAGACACCAGTATTTCATGCAGATAAGAGGGTCAAGTGCCGCGTAGAGATCGGCCCATGACCGACCTTTGTGCCACGTTAAACATGCTGCACCCGCAGCCCGCTTTTCCACTGCTCTCCCCGACTGCAAATCTCAAGAAAGTTTAATATCTCGGCCCTCCAGCCATTCGTTGCTGGGGGGCGGATAGTGCCCTAACATGTTGTGTAGAAGGCCACGCTGCTCTTTCTAGCGCAGCGCAGCTCACCACCTTTTTACGCTAGAGCATCCCGAGCACGCCGCCGAGAACGACGAGAGCGGTAAGTGCAACCGCCTGACGCCACGGCGTGCGCACGCCGGTGCGGCGTTCAGCTTGCCAGCCGACGAACCCTCCTGGCACGCCCGCCACCAGTGCCATACCGGTGGCAGTTGCCGCTGCCTGTTCCGAGCCAGCCAGCACTGGCCCCGCGGCGAGCGCGCCCACACCCACCGCAACTGATGCCAATGCCGCGCCGATGATTACGTAGAGCGCGCGAAAGACACGCTTCACCGGTTCTATATCGTCCAGACCGTCATGCGCTAGGATCTCTCGATGATATTCAGTAGGCGCACGGCCGAAAACATACTTCGCCGCCAGAACGAGTAGCCCCAGCGCCGCCAGACCGAAGAGCATAGCCGTGATCATCATCTTTCCCCCCTCTCGTGTATCGTCGAAATTGGCACCCTGCTCGTCAACCGATTATTCAAAAGAAAACTTTCTTCAGAGCCATATGTCTCGACGCGGACTTGCGGCGCTGCGGGGGTACGAATGCCCCCTGAGAACAAGCTTCGCGACGCAAACGGCCCTGAGCTGCCGTTCAAGCTCATCGAAGCGAAAGGCAGGAAGCAAGCTGGACCGGCCTCGTCGGGCCGCAACATCAGAGTGACAACCCTCAAATTTTCGGATATCCTCGATCTACGTCTTCGTCGGGAAAATATTTGATAATTCAGCCAACACTTCTCAAAACAGCTGCGCAAAACGTGTCATCTCGCGTATTTGTTTGCGGCCCCGGATATTCCTCCGACAGCATCGCTGTCAGGGACATGGCGCGCGATGCGCTTCAAGGGATTCCGAACGTGAAGGCCCTCTACGGAGAAGAAATTGAAAGCCAGATTAACTACAAAAAGCAGTCG
>JAVKDQ010000093.1:0-4231 GCA_040222155.1 Roseovarius sp. | reverse complement strand
CTCAGGCCGGCCTCGGGCAGCAATTCCGAGAAGAGCGGCAGGGCGCCGGCGGTGTTGGCCTCGAGGAAGATCACATCGGCCTGGTTGGTTTCGGCGGCCGTGCGGATCGCGGGGATCGCCTGGATGACGGCCTGCTGGGAGAACTCGTAGGGGACGCTGCCCGCGGGCGTGGCGGCGTTGAGCGCGATGGCGTTCTGGATCGCGTCGCGCCCGAGCTTGCCGGCCAGCGTGTTGGCATAGACGGTGAGGATGCGCGACTTGCCCTGCGAGGTGGCGAAGCTCACCAGCCGGTTGGCGCTGCTGCCGAAGGTCTGGCCGAGGATGAAGAGGTTGCCGCCCGCCACGGTGGTGTTGTTGGAGAAGGCCAGCACGTTGACGCCCCTCGGCGCCACGGCCACGGCGGCGGCATTGGCGGATTCGGCATGGAGCGGGCCGATGATGATCTTGGCGCCGTCGCCCACCGCCTCGAGCGCCACCTCGCGGGCCTTCGCGGCATTGCCGGCGGTGCCGTAGACGCGCAGGTCTATCTCGACGCCGGCCAGATCGGAGGCGGCCATGCGCGCGGCGTTCTCGAGATCCTTGGCGAGCTTCTGCTCGTTGGGGTCGGAGGCGCCGTAGGGCACGAGCAGCGCCACCGGCACGGGCTTGGAGGCGTTGAGCGACGGGCTGTTGCCCATGATCGCGGGGCCCTGGCAGGCGGCGGCGACCAGCGCGGCCAGCAGCACGAGGGGCAGAAGGATCAGCTTGCGAAGATCGGCGATTGCGGCAAACATGTGGGGCGCGCGCTCCTCTGGTATTGCGGCGGGCTGGCGGGGCCAGCGGTGCCGGCCTTGTCGAGGGGCAATCATAAACGTCATGCGGGAGGGGTCCAGTGGTGAATCCGGCGAAGAGCGATCTGGCGCCGGGCTTGTATCTCATCGCCACGCCGATCGGGGCGGCGCGCGACATCACGCTGCGGGCGCTCGACCTGCTCGCCAGCGCCGACATGCTGGCCGCGGAAGACACGCGGAGCCTGCGCAAGCTGATGGAGATCCACGGGATCGCGCTGGGCGACCGGCCGCTGGTGAGCTACCACGACCACAACGCCGGGAGCGCGGGGCCCAAGATCCTGCGGGCGCTGGCGGAGGGGATGTCGGTGGTCTACGCCTCGGAGGCTGGCACGCCGATGGTGTCGGACCCGGGCTTCGACCTCGCCCGGAAGGTCACGGCGGAGGGCCACCTGCTGATCTCCGCGCCCGGCCCCTCGGCGGCGATCGCCGCGCTCACGCTCTCGGGCCTGCCGGCAGACAGGTTCTTCTTCGCGGGATTCCTGCCCAGCACGCAGGCCAAGCGGAAAACCGCGCTCAAGGCGCTGGAAGCGGTGCCGGGGACGCTGATCTTCTACGAATCGCCCCGGCGCGCGGCGGCGATGCTGGCCGATGCGGCGGAGGTGCTGGGCGGCGAGAGACCCGCCGCGCTCTGCCGGGAACTCACCAAGAAATTCGAGGAAGTGCTGCGCGACGACCTGAAAACACTGGCGCAAACGGCGGCGGAGCGGAGCTTCAAGGGCGAGATCGTGGTGCTCGTGGGGGGTGGCGGGGATTCGGTGAATATTAGGGAAGTTGATATAGACCGGGCGTTGCGGGAGGCGCTGAAAGGGGGCTCGGTGCGCGATGCGGCCGATCGCGTATCGGCGGAACTCGGCGTGAAACGGCGCGTGGCCTACCAGCGCGCGCTCGAACTGGAGAAGGGCGAGGAATGACCAGGCACATGCGGTTTTCAGGCGGCGAGGCCGTGGCGGTGGCCGAGGTGCTGCGCGCCCGCAAGCGGGTGCGCGGGCAGAGCGCCTACCTGTCGGGGCAGGCCGCCGAGCGGGCGGTGGCGGGGCTCTACGAGGCGCGCGGCGCCGATCTTCTCGAGACGCGCTGGCGCGGCACGGCCGGGGAGATCGATCTCGTGCTGCTCGACGAGGGTGTTTACGTCTTCTGCGAGGTCAAGCAGGCGGCGAGCTTCGAGCAGGCCGCCGAGCGGCTGCGCCCGGCGCAGATGCGGCGCATTCATCTCGCGGCGTCCGAATATCTCGGGCGCACGCCCAAGGGGCAGCTGAGCGAGGTGCGATTCGATCTCGCGGTAGTGGATTGCGCGGGCCGGTCGGAGATACTCGAAGGGGCGTTCAGCCATTTCTGAATTGAACCCGGCGCGCGCTTGGCCCATGTAGGGCAAGACCCCAGACGCGCCGGAGACGCCCATGAAAATCGCCTTCCAGATGGACCCGATCGGGCCGATCGACATCAATGCCGACAGCACCTTCCGGCTGGCGGAAGAGGCGCAGGCGCGGGGGCATGAGCTGTTCTACTACACGCCCGAGCGGCTCGCCTATGACCGCGGGCGCGTGGTGGCGCGGGGCTGGCCGCTCGAGGTGCGGCGGGTGAAGGGCGATCACTTCTCGCTGGGCGAGGAGGCGCTGCTCGACCTTTCGGAGATGGACGTGATCTGGCTCAGGCAGGACCCGCCTTTCGACATGTTCTACATCACCACAACCCATATCCTGCAGCGCCTGCAGCCCGGTGTGCTGGTGGTGAACGACCCGTTCTGGGTGCGCAACTTCCCCGAGAAGCTGCTCATTCTCGACTTCCCCGACCTGATGCCGCCCACCGCGATCACCCGCGACCTGGCCACGATCCGCGCCTTCCGGGCCGCGCATGGCGACGTGATCCTGAAGCCGCTTTATGGCAACGGGGGCGCGGGGGTGTTTCACCTGCCGGAATCGGACAGGAACCTCTCCTCGCTGCACGAGATGTTCACCGGGTTCAGCCGCGAGCCGCTGATCGTGCAGAAATACCTCCCCGCGATCTCGAAGGGCGACAAGCGGGTGATCCTCGTGGATGGCGAGCCGGTGGGGGCGATCAACCGGATGCCCGCGGAGGGCGAGACGCGCTCGAACATGCATGTGGGCGGGCGGCCTGAGAAGGTGGCGCTCACCGAGCGCGACCGCGAGATCTGCGCCCGCATCGGCCCGCTTCTGAAGGAAAAGGGGCAGGTCTTCGTGGGGATCGACGTGATCGGCGACTATCTCACCGAGATCAACGTGACCTCGCCCACCGGCATCCAGGAGCTCGAGCGCTTCGACGGGGTGAACATCGCCGGGAAGATCTGGCAGGCGATCGAGGCGAAGCGGGCGTGAGCCGCCGGGCGCAGCTGCTCAATTTCTGGCTCAGGTGGACGGAGAAGCCGCACCTGGCCCGGATCGAGAGCCCGCTGCGCCTGCGCCGGTCGTTCGAACTGAAATCGCGGCTCTTCTTCCGCCGGGCGCGGGGCACGCGTTGGCGCGCGGACGAGGTCGGGGGCGTGCCGGTGCTCCGGATCGAACCTTGGCCGCCGGCGGCGCCGGGCGCGCCTTGCCTGCTCTACCTGCATGGCGGCGGCTACATGTTCGGCTCGCCGCGCACGCATCTGGCGATGGTCTCGCAGATCGTGGCGCGCACCGGCTTTTCCGCCTGCCTGCCGCGCTACCGGCTGGCGCCGGAGCATCCGTTCCCGGCTGCCGTGGAGGATGCGCTGGCGGTGCTGGGGGCGTTGGGCCATGCGCCGAGCGGGGTGATCCTCGGCGGCGACAGCGCCGGCGGCGGGCTGGCGCTTTCGGTGCTCGCGGAGGCGCTGGCGCGGGGCGGGCCGGTTCCGCGCGCCTGTTTCGCGCTGTCGCCGCTCACCGACCTGACCTTCTCGGGCGAGAGCGTGCGCGGGAATGCCCGGGCGGATGTGATGCTGCCCGCCGCGCGGGCCGAGGAGATGGCCGCGCTCTACCTCGCCGACACGCCCCGGGACGACCCGCGCGCCAGCCCGCTCTTCGCCCGGTTCGAGGGCGCGCCGCCGGTGTGGCTGGCGGTGGGCGATACGGAGATCCTGCTCGACGATACGCGCCGGATGGAGGCGCGGCTCAGGGCGGCTGGCGTGGCGGTGGAGGAGGTGATCGCGCGGGATCTGCCGCATGTCTGGCCATTTTTTCACGGCTATATCCCCGAGGCAGGGCAGACGCTCGATGCGCTCGCGGGCTGGCTCGCTGGTGTCGCTACTCGGGAAGAGGCGCGCTCAGGCGATAGCTGACGGCCTCGGCCACATGCGGGCGGCGGATGGCCTCTGAGCCGTCGAGATCGGCGATGGTGCGGGCCACCCGCAGGATGCGGGTATAGCCGCGCGCCGAGAGCCCGAAGCGCTCGGCGGCGCGGGTGAGCAGCGTCTGCCCCTCGGCATC
>JAVKDQ010000092.1:0-21568 GCA_040222155.1 Roseovarius sp. | reverse complement strand
GAGCGCCCGATCATCGCCAAGGGCAATGCGGGCATTCCGAAATACGTGGATGGCCATATTCATTACGACGGCACGCCGGAACTGATGGCGGAATATGCCGTGCTCGCGCGCGATGCCGGGGCCACGATCATCGGCGGCTGCTGCGGCACCATGCCCGAGCATCTCTCGAAGATGCGCGCAGCACTCGAGACCCGCGAGCGCGGCGAACGGCCGACACTCGAGCAGATCACCGAAGCGCTCGGCGCCTTCTCCTCCGCGGTCGATGGCACCGAGGAGGGCGGCGACGACGAGGCTTCCGGCCGTCGTGGGCGCGGACGGCGGAGGCGCGGATAGAGTCTTCCGCCTTCGGTGAGGATATTTTCAGCCAGAAGAAACAGGGGCTTGGCGATCACAATTGAAGTGAGCGCGCGATCTTTCCTTCAGAAGAGCGAAAGCTGATCGCCCCTGCGCGGCGGCGGCGCGAAGAGATCGGTGCGCAACGGTGGCTGTGGCCGGTCGAGCCCGAGCTGCCGGGCGGCACGCCTGAAACGCTGCGCGACGAGCTCGGCATAATGCCCTTCGCCACGCATCCTCTTGCCCCATTGCGGGTCGTAATCCCTGCCGCCATGCATCTCGCGCAGAAGGCCCATCACGCGCGTAGCGCGGTTGGGATAATGCCGTTCGAGCCATTCGCGAAAGAGCGGCGACACCTCGAGCGGCAGGCGCAGCATGATCCAGCTTGCCGCCTCGGCCCCCGCCGCCTTGCCCGCCGCGAGCATCGCCTCGAGTTCGTGATCGGTCAGGCCGGGGATGAGCGGAGAGGTCATGATCCGCACGGGGATGCCGGCCTCGGTGAGGCGCCGGATGGTGCCGAGCCGGCGTTCGGGCGCGGGCGCGCGCGGCTCCATCCGGCGGCTGAGGTCCGCATCGAGCGTGGTGACGGAGATGCCGACACGTGCGAGGCCCTTCTCGGCCATCGGTGCGAGAATATCGATGTCGCGCTCGATCAGCGCGCCCTTGGTGACCACGGCAACCGGGTGGTTGAACCGCGCCAGCACCTCGAGGCAGCCGCGCATGACGCCATGGTCGCGTTCGATGGGCTGATAGGGGTCGGTATTGGTGCCGATGGCGATGGTGGCCGGCGCGTAGCGGGGGTTCGAGAGCTCCTTCTCCAGCTGTTCGGGCGCGCCGGGCCGGGCAATCAGCCGGGTTTCGAAATCGAGCCCGGGCGAGAGGCCGAGCCATGCGTGGGAGGGCCGCGCGAAACAGTAGATGCAGCCATGCTCACAGCCGCGATAGGGGTTGATCGAGCGGTCGAAGGGGAGATCGGGCGAACGGTTGCGGGTGATCACCTGCCGGGGACGTTCGAGGCGCACATCGGTGCGCAGCGTCGTGCAGTCTTCCTCGCGATCCCAGCCATCCGCCTCGAAGGCGCGGCGTTCGGCCTCGTAACGCCCCGCATGGTTGCTGAGCGCGGCGCGGCCGCTGGCGCGCAAGGCAGGGTCGATGGTGCAATCGGAGGAGTTCATGCCTCAAATCTGGAACAAATAGAGAACAATTGCAATCGACTCATTCACATCATTCGAAGTTTTCGGAAGACCGATTGTGGAAAACTTCGTATAGGTCGGAAGCGGCCCCGGCCATGTCGCAATTCGCAAAGTGGTTCTGCGACAAATTGACGATAGGGGCAGGAACGACCAATGCGCGCGGGCGCTCCAGTGACTCAAGGGTAATCACCATGTCCGACGAAGAAGACGATATCATCCTTTCCGAACTCGACGACGAGGAACTCGTCCAGCAGATGTTCGACGATCTCTATGACGGCCTCAAGGAGGAGATCGAGGAAGGCGTGAACATCCTTCTCGAGCGCGGCTGGCAGCCCTACGACGTGCTGACCAAGGCGCTGGTGGGCGGCATGACCATCGTCGGCAAGGACTTCCGCGACGGCATTCTCTTCGTGCCGGAAGTGCTTCTGGCGGCCAACGCGATGAAGGCCGGCATGCACATCCTCAAGCCGCTTCTCGCCGAAACCGGCGCGCCCCGCGTGGGCAAGATGGTGATCGGCACCGTGAAAGGCGACATCCACGACATCGGCAAGAACCTCGTGGCGATGATGATGGAAGGCGCGGGTTTCGAAGTTGTCGATCTCGGCATCAACAACCCGGTCGAGAACTATCTCGAGGCGCTGGAAACCGAGAAGCCCGACATTCTCGGCATGTCGGCCCTGCTCACCACCACCATGCCCTACATGAAGGTCGTGATCGACACGATGGTGGAACAGGGCCTGCGCGATGATTACATCGTGCTCGTGGGCGGCGCGCCGCTCAACGAGGAATTCGGCAAGGCCATCGGTGCCGACGCCTATTGCCGCGATGCGGCGGTGGCGGTGGAAACCGCGAAGACCTTCGTGAGCCGCAAGCACAACCAGGGCGCCACGGCCTGAGGCCATTCGCCGTGTAAGGCATTGCCGGCCCGCGCCTTCCGCGCGGGCCGTTCACGTTCGGGGAGAAGGCGATGACCGATCTGCCATCAGACAGCACGCTTACCGAGCAGGGCTTCGTCGAGGCCGCGCCCCGGCGCGGGCGCATCCTGCTCATCGCCTGCGGCGCGCTCGCCCGCGAAATCCTCGCGCTGAAAGAAGCCAATGGCTGGGATCACATGGTGCTGCGCTGCCTGCCCGCCAAGCTTCACCTCTACCCCGAGAAGATCACCGAAGCGGTGGAGGCCACCGTGCGCGCGGAGCGTGACGCCTTCGAGGAAGTCTTTGTCGTCTATGCCGATTGCGGCACCGGGGGGCTCTTGCAGGCCAAGTGCCGCGAGCTGGGTGTGGAGATGGTGGAGGGGCCGCATTGCTACTCCTTCTTCGAGGGCAACGAGGCCTTCGCGGCGCGGGGCGATGACGATCTCACCGCCTTTTTCCTCACCGATTTCCTCGTGAAGCAGTTCGATGCCTTCGTCTGGAAGCCGATGGGGCTCGACCGACACCCGCAATTGCGCGACATGCTCTTCGGCAATTACACCAAGCTCGTCTACCAGGCGCAAACCCGCGACCCTGCGCTGGAAGCCAAGGCGCAGGCCTGTGCCGAGCGCCTGGGCCTCGCTTATGAATACCGCTTCACAGGGTATGGCGATCTGGAAACGGCGCTCGCTGCAAAAGCCTGACCGGCCGTTTCTTACTGGTCCGAATACTCCCAGCGCGCCCCGCGCCTCAGGCGTTCTGGGCCGCCACCGTCCTGATCCGCTCCACCATTGCCCTGAGCCCGTTAGAGCGCTGCGAGGAGAGGTGATCGTTGAGTCCGAGCCGCGCCAGTTCGCCCTGCGCATCCACCTTCGGCACCTCGGCCACCGGCAGGCCGTTATACAGCGCCTTCAGCACGGCGATCAGCCCGCGCACGATCATCGCGTCGCTTTCGCCCTCGAAGGTGAAGGTGCCGTTCTCGATCGTGGGATGCAGCCACACCTGGCTCGCGCAGCCATCCACCTTGGTGGCGGGCACTTTCAGCGCCTCGTCGAGCGGCTCCATCGCGCGGCCACGGTCGATCACGTAGCGGTAGCGGTCTTCCCACTCCTCGAGAAACTCGAAATCTTCCACGATCTCTTCGAATGCAGCCGTTGCCACCTTGCCCGATGCTCCCTGTGCCAAGTCACCCTCACACCTAGGCGCAGGCGCCGCCCGCGTCCAGCCCCCCTTGTCGGCCACGCGGGCGCTTTTCAAGCCGGGGCAGATGCGGTAACAGGCGGGAGGCCAACGGAGGTTTTCGTCCCATGCGGTTTTCGCTGCTCGCCCTGCTCGTCTCGACCATGCTGCTCAGCGCCTGCGGCGGCGGCCTCCGCGACTCGCGGATCAACCCGGCCAACTGGTTCGGCCGCAGCACCTCGACGGCCAACGAAACCGGCACCGTGGTCACCGCCGATGGCGAGGTCCAGCAGGTGAACCCGCTGATCGGCGAGAAGAAGCAGTCGCAGCTCACCACCAAGAAGCAACGCGGCGCCACCGCAGGGGGCCTGTCGATCCTCGACAAGGAGGAAGGCCCGTATCTCGGCACCATGGTCGACCAGGTGACGAGCCTTTCGGTCGAGCGCACCTCCACCGGCGCGATCGTGAAGGTCACCGGCGTGACCGCGCGGCAGGGTGCCTACGATGTGCGGCTGGTGGAGGCCAATAACGGCACGCCGGTCGATGGCGTGCTGACCTATGAACTGCGCGCGCTGCAGCCGCTCAACACCTTCCAGGGCCCCGAGCCCACCCGCCGCATAGAGGCGGGCGCGCCGCTCACCATGGGCGATCTGGAGATGATCAATTCGGTGCGCGTCGTGGCCAAGCGCAACACCCGCACCACGCGGCGCTGACGCGGAAAGCCCGGTGCCAGCGCCCTTGGCCTCGGGCACGGGCCATGACACAGCGCGAGATCCGGCTTTAGAGCTCCACCGCCACCACGCCGCGCCCCTTGGCGGCCAGCGCGATCCTGCCGTCGCAGAGCCGCAGCGCATCCTCCCCGAAGACCTCGCTCCGCCAGCCCTTGAGCGCCGCCATGTCGCGCTCGCCCGCCGAGATCGCATCAAGATCAGCCGCCGAGGCAATGAGCTTTGAAGCCACACCATACTGCTCCGACTTGGCCTTGAGCAGCACCCGCAGCAGATCGGCCAAGGCCGGGTTCACTTGCAGCTTCTCGCGGGAGCGGTCGGGCTTGGGCAGTTCCGCGAGCGGAGCCTCGAGCCCGGCCTTCACTGCCGCGAGGATGCCCTCGGCGATGTCGCCCTTGCGCGCCTCCCGCAAGAGAAGCCTCGAGCGGCCAAGATCGTTCAGCGTGGCCGGCTTGCTCGAGGCCAACTCCACCAGCGCGTCATCCTTGAAGACCCGGCTGCGCGGGATGTTGCGGGTTTGCGCGTAATCCTCGCGAAAGCGCGCCAACTCGCGTACGATGGCGAGGAAGCGGCCGGAGGCGTTGCGTGTCTTCACCCTCTGCCACGCCTCCTCGGGCCGCACGATATAGGTCTCTGGCGCCTTGAGGATCTCCATCTCCTCGGCCACCCATTTCTCGCGGCCCGTCTTGGCCAGCTTCTGCGCCAGATGCTCGTAGATCACCCGCAGATGGGTCACGTCGGCCAAGGCATAGGTCTTCTGCGCATCCGTCAGCGGGCGGCGCGACCAGTCGGTGAAGCGGGAGGTCTTGTCGAGGTTCTCCCGGGCGATCTTGCGCACCAGCGTCTCGTAGCCCACCTGCTCGCCGAAGCCGCAGACCATCGCCGCCACCTGCGTGTCGAAGAGCGGCTCGGGGATCAGCCCGGCATCCACGAAAAAGATCTCCAGATCCTGCCGCGCGGCATGAAAGACCTTCACCACCGAGGTGTTGCGGAAGAGGTCGTAGAGAGGCTCGAGCGAGAGATCGCCCGCGATCGGGTCGACCAGCACCGCATCCTCCTCGCCCTCGCCCGGCATGGCGAGCTGCACGAGGCAGAGCTTGGAGTAATAGCTGCGCTCGCGCAGAAACTCGGTGTCTACGGTCACGTAATCATGCTGCGCGGCGCGCTGGCAGAACTCGGCGAGATCTTCGGTTGTGGTGATCGTTTTCATGAAGGGGCGGTCGTCTTTCGTTCTGTCATGCTCGAATTCTTCCCCCGGCTCTGCAAGGTATAGGCGAGCGCGGTGCAAAAGAAAACGGGGCTATCGGAGAAATTGCGATGCCTCACGGCATCAGAACCGGGCTGCGGTCGCCACCGGCGAAGCGGCGCAGCACGGCGGGGTAGAGCCTGTGCTCGCAGGTCAACACCTTTGCGGCGAGGCTCTCGGCCGTCTCGCCCGGCGCGATCGGCACCCGCGCCTGCCCCAGGATGGGCCCCGCATCGAGATCGGGGATCACCTCATGCACGGTGCAGCCCGCTTCCCGGTCACCCGCCGCCAGCGCGCGGGCATGGGTGTTGAGCCCGGGATATTTCGGCAGGAGCGAGGGGTGGATATTCAGCATCCGGCCCCGCCACGCCTCGACGAAGCCCGCCGTCAGAATACGCATGAAACCCGCAAGGCATACAAGCTCCGCGCCCGCGTCGCGCAGCCGCGCCTGCAATTCCGTCTCAAACGCGGCGCGGTCCTGCCCGAAGGGCCGGTGATCGACCACCGCCGTGGGAATGCCGCGCGCCGCCGCCTTCTCAAGCCCGCCCGCTGCCGCCTCGTTCGAGAGCACGAGGCAGGGCCGCGCCGGGTGATCGCCTGTCATGCTGTCGGCCAGCGCCACCATGTTCGAGCCGCCACCGGAGATGAAGATCGCCGTGCGAACCGTCACGCAAGCGCCCCGCGATAGGTAACGCCCTGCCCTTCCGTCAGCTTGCCCAGCCGGAAAACGCGCTCGCCCGCCGCCTCGAGCAGCGCGGCAAGTTCCTCCGCCCGCCCGGCCTCCACCGCGAGGATCATGCCGATGCCGCAGTTGAAGGTCTTGAGCATCTCGCCCTCGCTCATGCCCCCCGTGGCCATCAGCCAGCGGAAGACCCCCGGCAGCGCCCATGCGCCCAGATCAATCTCGGCGCCCACGCCCTCGGGCAGCACGCGCGGCAGGTTCTCGGTCAGCCCGCCGCCGGTGATATGCGCGAGCGCATGCACCCCGCCCGCACGCACCGCCTCGAGCGACTGGCGCACGTAGAGCCGGGTGGGCGCGAGAAGCGCAGCGCCGAGCGTCGTGCCCTCTTCCCAAGGGCAGTCCGCCTCCCAACCGAGGCCGGATATCTCCACCAGCTTGCGCACGAGGCTGTAGCCGTTGGAATGAACGCCGTTGGAGCCAAACCCGAGCAGCACATCGCCCGCCTGAACGCCCGCCGGCAGATCGGCCCCGCGCTCCATCGCGCCCACCGCGAAGCCCGCGAGGTCGAAATCGCCCTCCGAATACATGCCCGGCATCTCCGCCGTCTCGCCGCCGATCAGCGCACAGCCCGATTGCACGCAGCCCTCCGCAATGCCCTCGATGATGCGCGCCGCCGCATCGGTATCAAGCTTGCCGGTCGCGAAGTAATCCAGAAAGAAGAGCGGCTCCGCGCCTTGGCAGACAAGATCGTTCACGCACATCGCCACGAGGTCGATGCCGATCGTGTCGACATTGCCGGTGTCGATCGCGATCCGGAGCTTGGTGCCCACGCCATCCGTGGCCGCCACGAGGATCGGGTCGGTGTAACCGGCGCCCTTGAGGTCGAAAAGCGCGCCGAACCCGCCGAGGCCCGCCATCACGCCCGGGCGCGCGGTGCGTTTGGCGGCTGGCTTGATCCGTTCCACAAGCGCATTGCCCGCGTCGATATCCACGCCCGCCTGCGCATAGGTGATGCCGTTCTTGCCGTCCGTCATGTCGAAGCCCCGCTGTTGCCTTGGCCGCCCTGCCCGCGACCGATTAGATCATAGCGCGCCTCTCCGCAATCTCTCAAAGCCTTGACGCCCGGCATCGCCGCGCCTACCAGTGCGATCAGGCCGGGCCTGTAGCTCAATTGGTTAGAGCAGAGCGCTCATAACGCTTTGGTTGGGGGTTCGAGTCCCTCCGGGCCTACCACGTCATTCTGGACGCTGATTTTCAAAGGGCAATTCAGAGAGCGCTGTTCGCAATTCTTTCTGCGAGGCAGTTTGAGACCGTATCTGCGACCAACCCGGGAACACGCAAGCCCAGACGTCGTGAAGCGGTCTGTCCCGAAGCAAACTCAGGCTATGCACGTCTACGGCTCCACTTCGCCAAGGCGAGGTTCGGTATCTCTGAGCACTTGGCCAAGCCCTGTATTTGCTCTTCGAAGACCGTCCGGTCCTTTGCGGAACGGAAGAACCGGCGTTCGACCATGCCATCCTTTCGCACGTGTGTTCGCCCCGGTCATCTTTGCGTGCTCTGCCATTCCTTCGCTCGGTAGGCCGGGGTGTTGAGCGAAGGCAGCATACCCTTGCCCAGCACATGGTCTGCCCCCTTCTCGCCGATCATGATCGTGGGGGCGTTGAGGTTGCCATTGGTGACGAAGGGCATGATGGAGCTGTCGATAACGCGCAGGCCGTCGATGCCATGCACGCGCGTCTCGGGGTCGACCACCGCCATCTGGTCGCCTCCCATCTTGCAGGTTCCGGCAGGATGATAGGCCGTGACGGCGTTCTGCGCCACGAAATCGTCCATCTCGTCATCGGTCTGCACATCGGCGCCGGGCAGGATCTCGGGGCCGCGATAGGGATCGAAGGCAGGCTGGGCGAAGATCTCGCGGGTGAGCCTGATCCCGTTGCGAAAGACCTCGCGATCATAGGGGGCGGAGAGATAGTTGAAGACGAGACGCGGCGCCTCCATCGGGCTCGCGGAGCGCAGGGTGAGAGCGCCCCGGCTCTTTGGCTTGCCCTGGATGATATGCGCCTGGAAGCCGTGGCCCTTGAATGAGGACGACCCGTCATAGGCAATCGCCCCGCCCAACAGGTGATGCTGGATGTCGGGATAGGGAATGCCGGGCTTGCTGCGGATATGGCCGTTGGCCTCCAGATGGTTCGAGGCGCCGAGGCCATCCTTGAAGAGCAGCCAGCGCAAGCCGATCATCGCCTTGCTGAACGGGCCGAGTACGCCATTCAGCGTGATGGGCTGGGTGCATTGCTGCTGCATCCAGATCTCGAGATGATCATGCAGGTTCTGGCCCACGCCGGGCAGGTCATGCGCCACCTCGATCCCGTGCTCCTTGAGATGCGCGGCGGGGCAGATGCCGGAAAGCATGAGGAGCTTGGGCGAGTTGATAGGTCCGGCGGAAAGTATCACCTCGCGCCGCGCGCGGGCCATCACCTTCGGCCCTCCCTTCACCGCGTATTCGACGCCAACCGCGCGCCGGCCCTCGAGCATCACGCGATGCGTCAGCGCATGCATCACCAGCCGCAGGTTGGAGCGCTTCAGGCTCGGTTTGAGATAGCCGTTGGCCGTCGACCACCGCACCCCGTCCTTCACCGACATGTCCATGACGGCGAAGCCTTCCTGCATGTAGCCGTTGTAATCCTGGCTGACCGGATAGCCCGCCTGCCGGCCCGCCTCGATAAAGGCGCGGTAGAGCGGGTTCTTCACCGGCGCGCGCGAGACGTGCTGTTCGCCCCCCGTGTTACGGTAATCATCGGGCCCAACCCGGTAGGTTTCGGCCCGGCGGAAATAGGGCAGCACATCGGCATAGCTCCAGCCCGTGGCGCCCGCCGCCTCCCAGTCGTCGAAATCGCCGGCATTTCCGCGCACCCAGACCATGCCGTTGATCGAGGAAGACCCGCCGATGACCTTGCCGCGCGCCTGGTGGATGCGGCGGCCACGGAGGCCAGGTTCGGGCTCGGTGTGAAACCCCCAGTCGTATTTCGGGCTGTTCATCGGGATGGAGAGTGCCGAGGGCATCTGGATGAAAACGGAATTGTCTTTCCCTCCATATTCCAGCACCAGCACCTTGGTGGTGGGGTCGGCGCTCAGCCGGCGGGCCAGAACAGATCCGGCCGATCCGGAGCCGACGATGATGTAGTCATAGGTCTCCATGGGAAAACCTCCTTGGGGCAAATCGGGGCAAGCGGGTCAGTTCCGCGGGTTGCAGAGCTTCGCGAGGATGCGGTCTGTCGAGATCTGGCCGATGAGCCTGCCATTCTCGACCACTCCCACCACTGGCTCTTCAGCACGGCCGAACTGTTCCATCACGGCGCGAACATCCGTTCCGGCATCCACGGTGATCTCGGGCGTGCCCTCCACCGGCTCGATCAGGTCGCGCGCGCAGAGCACGCCGAGCGGGTTCATATGGGCCACGAAATCAGCCACGTAGTCGTTCGCCGGGTTGGAATAGATCTGCTGGGGCGTGCCGATCTGCACCATGCGCCCGCCCTCCATGATGGCGATCCGGTCACCCAGCTTGAAGGCCTCGTCGAGATCGTGGCTCACGAAGATGATGGTGCGGCGCAGTTCGCGCTGAAGGTCGAGCAACTCGTCTTGCAGTCGCGTGCGGATGAGCGGGTCGAGCGCCGAGAAGGGCTCGTCCATCAGCAGGATCGGCGCTTCGGTGGCGAAGGCTCGCGCGAGACCCACCCGCTGCTGCATCCCGCCCGAAAGCTCGCCCACCTTGCGCTCGGCCCAGTCGCTCAGGTGGACAAGCTCGAGCTGCTTGTCAACCTGCGCGTTGCGCTTGGCCTTCGACATCCCCGCAAGCTCCAGTCCCAGCCCAACATTCTCGCGCACGGTGCGCCAGGGCAGCAGGCCGAACTGCTGGAACACCATCGCGATCTTGTGCTGGCGCATGTAGCGCAACGTCTTCGCGTCGGCATGGGTGACATCGACCATGGAGGTGCCGTCGTTCACCCGCACACAGCCGCGCACCACGGGGTTGAGCGCGTTGACCGCGCGGATGAGGGTAGACTTGCCCGACCCCGAAAGCCCCATCAGCACGAGGATTTCGCCGGTGCCAACCGAGAGGGAGCAATCATGCACCCCCAGCACCTGACCGGTTTCCGTCTGGATCTGGGCGCGGTCCTGCAGGGCGTCCATCAACGGCAGGGCCAGCTGTGCCTTGTTCCCGAAGACGATTGAGACGTTGTCGAACTCGACGGCGATGGGCATGGCTCAGAGCTCCCCTCTCAGCATGCGGTCGAGCATGATGGCCACGACGACGATGATCAGCCCGCTTTCGAAGCCGAGCGCGGTGTTCACCTGGTTGAGCGCGCGCACCACCGGCACGCCCAGCCCGTCGGCCCCCACCAGTGCCGCGATGACGACCATCGAGAGGCTCAGCATGATGGTCTGGTTGAGGCCGGCCATGATCTGCGGCATCGCGTAGGGCAGCTCGACCTTCCAGAGCGTCTGGCTCGGCGTGGCGCCGAAGGCCTGCGCGGCCTCCAAGAGGGCGGTCGGCGTCTTGCTGATGCCCAAGTGCGTGAGCCGGATCGGCGCGGGGATCACGAAGACCACCGTGGCGATCAGCCCCGGCACCATGCCGATGCCGAAAAACACAATCATCGGAATGAGATAGACGAAGGTTGGCAGGGTCTGCATCAGGTCGAGCACCGGGCGCAGGGCCTGGTAGAGCCGGGGGCGGTGCGCGGTCGCGATGCCGATGGGCACGCCCAGGCCCATGCAGAAGATGCAGGAGACGAGCACCAGCGTGAGGCTTTCCAGCGTCTCCTCCCAATAGCCCTGGTTGAGGATGAAGAGAAAGCCGAGGAAGACCAGCAGGCAGGGTTTCCAGCTGCGCTGCAGGCCCCATGTGATCGCCACGAAAACGGCCACGACGATGAGCGGGTGCGGGGCGTTGAGCACGAGCAGGATCGCCTCGATCAGCCAGTCGGTGAAGGCTTCGAGCCCGTCGAAGAAGAAGCCGGCATTGGCGCGCAGCCATTCGAAGGCATCCTTGAACACCTTGCCCACCGGCAGCTTGTTATCCGTCAACCATTCCATGTCGATGCCCCGAAGAAGGTGCGGGCGGCCTGCCCGGGCGGCCTGGTATTGGCCGGACCGCCCGGTTTGCGTGGTGCCCGTTTTTTGCTGTCGGTATCACGTCGGTATTGCGTCGGTATCGCGACGGTGCCATCGCCGCGACGCCGCCGCCGCCCGTGCCCGGCTCAGTCTGCCAGCGCGGCCTCCACCGCCGCCTTGGCATCGCCGCCGTCGCGGGTGCTCACGCCCTCGAGCCAGGTGTCGAGCACGCCCATGTTGCCGGCGAGCCAGTCGCGCGCGGCATCCTCGGGGTCTTGACCCTCGTCGAGGATCGCGGCCATCAGCACGTTTTCCATCTCCACCGAGAAGGCGAGGTTCTTGAGGAACTGGCCCACGTTCGGGCATTCCTCGAGATAGCCCGCGCGCACGTTGGAATAGACGGTGGCCGCGCCGAAATCGGGGCCGAAGGTATCGTCGCCGCCGGTGAGGTAGGTCATGTCGAAATTGTTGTTCATCGGGTGCGGCGCCCAGCCGAGGAAGACCACCGGCTCGCCCTTGCCATCGGAGCGCGCGACCTGCGCGAGCATCCCCTGTTCGGAGCTTTCCTTGAGCTCGAACCCGGCAAGGCCGAAGGTGTCGTTCTCGATCATCTCGAGCACGAGGCGGTTCCCATCGTTGCCGGGCTCGATGCCGATGATCGCATTGTCGAGCGCCTCGCGATGCGTGGCGATGTCGGCGAAATCCCTGATGCCGAGCGCGGCGCCCGCCGCATTGGTGGCGAGCGTGTATTTCGCGCCCTCCACCACCGGGCGGACGACCTCGACGGTGCCGGCATCGGTGTAGGGTTTGATGTCGGCGGCCATGGAGGGCATCCAGTTGCCGAGGAAGGCGTCGATATCACCGTTCTCCATTGACTTGTATGTCGCCGGGATCGACAGCACCTTGATGTCGACCTCGTAACCCAAAGCCTCGAGGATCATGCCCGACATCGCCGTTGTCGCGGTTTCCGCGGTCCAGCCCACATCGGCGAAGGCCACCTCTTCACAGCTCTCCGGTTCCGCGAAAGCGGCACCGCCGGACAGCACACCCAGCGCAAGCGCCGTTGCAAGCACATGCTTGTTACGTTTCATTGTCTTCCTCCCAATTCTTGCCGGTTTTCAGGCATCCGGCCCTTGTTTGCAGGCGGGTAGAAAAGCTACCCGAACGCAGAAAAGGCATTGGTCAGGCAAGAGGCTCCCCCGCCGTGCAAGACCCGCCTTTGTATGAAAACACTAGGTGAGAGACCCGGGTTCACGAAACCAAATGATCTGACTAACTCGGGTAGATTATCTAAATAAAAATAGCATCCGGGGTCACGACTCTGCGCAGAGCGCGACGGGAGCCTCGCGACGGCGCGCGGCAACTGACGGAAAGGCTTGCGCCTCCGCCATGATCCAGCTCACGAAAGCCGCCACCTCCGGGCGCTCAAGGGCCATCTGCGTGACGACCAGATCGTAACCCACATCGGTGATCACGCCGTTCGGGAACGGGTTTACCAGAAGGCCCGCCTCGATCAGGTCGTGCAGGATGGGCACGCTGCCGATGATGAACCCCTGCCCCGCGATGGCGGACTGGACGGCGAGGTTGTAATCGCTGAACCGCAGGCCGTCGCCGGGCCTGATGTCTTCGGCGCCCATTTGCGCCAGCCAGTGTTTCCAGTAGTTCCACTTGCGGGTGTTTTCCGCCCATTCGAATTGCGAAAGATCCCAGCGCAGGAGTTTCATGTGCGCGAGATCGCGCAGCTCGGTGATGCGCGGGGGGCCTTCCGCGAGGCGCGGGCTGCAATAGGCGCAAAGCTCCTCGTCGAAGAGCCGGTGCACCACGAGGCTGCCGTGATCCTTCACGCCGAAGCGGATGCCCACATCGGCCACCCCATGCTCGAGATCGACGATCTGGGGCGTGGAGTCGATCAGTACGTCGATGCCGGGGTTATCTTCCTTGAAGCGCTCGAGGCGCGGCACGAGCCAGGAGGCCGCGAAGGAGGGCGTGGTGGAAACGACGAAGCGTTGCGAGCCGCTCATGGCGCGCATCCGTTCCACCGTGTCGGCGATCTGGCGGAAGGGCAGCGAGAGCCCTTCCCGCCCCACGGCGCCGATCGGGGTGAGGATGAGCTTGCGCCCGCGCTTCTCCAGCAGGGGCCCGCCGATGGCCTCTTCGAGCTTGCGCACCAGCTGGTTGGCCGCGCCCGCCGAGACATGCAGCTCTTCGGCCGCCTTGCGGTAGTTCAGGTGCCGTGACACCGCCTCGAAGGCGCGCAGACCGTTGAGAGAGGGAAGCCAGTTGCTCATGGCCTTGGCCCAGTTGCCGCAGGGCCTGAGAACCCGTTTGCGACCGCGCGGATCATTTTCACTCTCCTTGTTATGCCCCGTTCGCCTTGGAGACGGCCCGGCGGGCCATCTCGCCGATGATGTGCTTGCGATACTCGGCGGAGGCGTGCAGATCGGAGACGATCTCGCTTTCGCCGGCGCCGCTCGCGTCGATCGCGTCTGGCGCGAAGCTGGCCGCGAGGCAACGCTCGATATGGGTGTCGCGGAAGACGCCCGAGGCGCCCGCGCCGGTGACGGCCACGCGCACCTCCGGCCCGGTGCGGGCGACCATGACGCCCACCAGCGCATAGCGCGAGGCCGGGTTGGCGAATTTCACATAGGTCGCCTGATCGGGCACGGGGAAGCGGACGGAAAGGATGATCTCGCCCTCTTCCAGCGCGGTCTCGAAGAGGCCCACGAAGAAATCGTCGGCCGGGATCGCGCGCCGGTTGGTCTGGATCGTGGCGCCGAGGCCGAGGCAGCCTGCCGGGTAATCCGCCGCCGGGTCGTTGTTGGCGACCGAGCCGCCGATGGTGCCGCGATGGCGCACCTGCTGGTCGCCGATGCCGCCCGCCAGATGCGCGAGCGCCGGGATGCGGCGGGCGACAAGCGCGCTTTCGGACACCTCGCAATGGGTCGTGGTCGCCCCGATGACGATGGCGCCGTCTTCCTCGCGGATGCCCTTCAGCCCGTCGACGCGCTTGAGGTCGATAAGGTCGGACGGGTCGGCGAGGCGGTGCTTGAGGGTGGGCAGCAGGGTTTGCCCGCCGGCCAGAAGCGTAGGCGTTTCCGCCTCGGCAAGCAGCGTTTCGGCTTCGGCCTGCGTTGCGGGGCTGTGATATTGAAAGCTGTACATGCCCGGTTCCTCCTACTGCGCCGCCATCTTCTCGCGCGCGATCCGCCAGATCTTCTCGCGGGTCGCGGGCATGTCGATGTGGCGGATGTCGAGCGCATTGGCGATGGCGTTGATGAGCGTGGGCGGGGCCGCGATGCAGCCCGCCTCGCCCGCACCCTTGGCGCCGAGCGGGTTATGGGTGCAGAGCGTCTTGGTGTAGCCCACCCGGAAATTCGGCAGGTCATCGGCGCGGGGCATGCAGTAATCCATGAAGGAGCCGGTGATGAGCTGGCCGCTTTCGGGGTCGTAGACCCCGTTCTCCATGATCGCCTGCCCGATGCCCTGCGCGATGCCGCCGTGGATATGGCCCTCGACGATCATCGGGTTGATCACGGTGCCGAAATCGTCGACCGCCACCCAGTCGACGATCTCGAGCACGCCGGTTCTCGGGTCGATCTCGACCTCGCAGATGTGGGTGCCGGCCGGATAGGTGAAGTTCGCCTGATCGTAGAAGGCGGTTTCGTCGAGGCCGGGCTCGAGGCCTTCGGGGTAGTCGAGCGGCACATAGGCGCGCTCGGCCACCTCCTGGATGGTGACGGCCTTGTCGGTGCCCTCTACCGAGAACTTGCCGCGCTCGAACACGATGTCATGTTCGGAGGCCTCCAGCATATGCGCCGCGATCTTGCGGCCCTTCTCGATGATCTTGTCGCCCGCGCGCACGATGGCCGAGCCGCCCACCGCGAGCGAGCGGGAGCCGTAGGTGCCCATGCCCATCGGCACCTGGCTGGTGTCGCCGTGGATCAACTCCACATCCTCGATCGGGATACCCAGCATGTCGGCGACGATCTGGCCGAAGGTGGTTTCATGCCCCTGCCCGTGGCCATGCGTGCCGGTGAGCACGAAGGCGGTGCCGGTGGCGTTGAAGCGGATCTGCGCGGATTCCCAGAGGCCCGCGCCCGCGCCCATCTTGCCGATGAGCTGCGAGGGCGCCACGCCGCAGGCCTCGATATAGCAGGCAAGGCCGATGCCGCGCAGCTTGCCGCGCGCCTGCGCCTCGGCCTTGCGGGCGGGGAAGCCCGCGTAGTCGATCATCCGCAGGGCCTCGTCGAGCGAGGCGTCGTAATCGCCGATGTCATAGGTCAGGTGCACCGGCGTCTGGTAGGGAAAGTCCTCCGGCTTGATGAAGTTGCGCCGGCGGATCTCGATCGGGTCGAGGCCTGTCTCGCGGGCGGCCACATCCACCACGCGCTCGATCAGGTAGGCCGCCTCGGGGCGGCCCGCGCCGCGATAGGCATCGACGGGCGAGGTGTTGGTGAAGACCGCGCGGACGTTGGTGTAGATCACCGGCGTCTTGTAGCAGCCCGCGAAGAGCGTGGCGTAGAAATAGGTGGGGATGGAGGTGGCGTAGTTGGAGAGATAGGCCCCCATGTTGGCGGTGGTGTCGATCTTCATGCCGAGGAAGGTGCCCTGCTCGTCGAGCGCGAGTTCCACCGTGGTGAGGTGGTCGCGCGCATGGGTGTCGGCCATGAAGGCCTCGGAGCGGTCGCCCGTCCAGCGCACGGGGCGGCCCACTTCCTTCGAGAGCCAGAGGCAGGTGGTTTCCTCGGGGTAGCAATAGATCTTCATGCCGAAGCCGCCGCCCACATCGGGTGCGATCACGCGGATCTTGGTTTCCGGGATGTTGGTGACGGAGCCGCTCAACATCCAGCGCAGCATGTGCGGGTTCTGGCTGGTGGACCAGAGGGTGTAATTGTCGAGCCCCTCGTCATACTCGGCGAGCGCGGCGCGCGGCTCCATCGGGTTGGGCACGAGGCGGTTGTTGACCAGCTCCAGCGAGGTGACGTGGTGGGCGCGCTCGAAGATCGCGTCGATCTCGGCGCGGCTGCCCAGCTCCCAGTCATAGCAGAGGTTTTGCGGCGCCATATCGTGGATCTGCGCGCCTTCCATTGCGGTGGCGAGGCTGATCACAGGCTCGAGCTCTTCGAACTCGATTTCCACCAACTCGGCGGCGTCGCGGGCCTGCATGTAGGTTTCCGCCACGACCACCGCGAGGTGATCGCCCACGTAGCGCGCCCTATCGGGTGTGAGCGCGTAATGGGGCACCGCCTTGTGAGGCTGGCCGTGGCGGTCCGTCACCACCCACCCGCAGGGGATGGACCCCCAGTTGTCGCGCTGGATATCCTTGCCCGTGAAGACGCCCAGAACGCCGGGGGAGGCCAGCGCGGCCGTCTTGTCTATGGACTTGATGATGCCATGCGCGATGGGTGAGCGGACGAAGACTGCGTGGGTTTCGCCGGGGCGGCGGATGTCATCCACGTAGCGCCCCTTGCCCGTGAGCAGGCGTTGATCTTCCTTCCGCTTCAGCGGCTGACCGACGAGCATCTCGTTCATGGCGTGCTCTCCCCTCATGCAGCGCCGCCGGAGGCGACCTGTTGAATTGCCCTGACGATGTTGTGGTAGCCCGTGCAGCGGCAGAGATTGCCCTCGAGCCACTCGCGGATTTCCGCCTCGGTGGGGTTCGGGTTGTGCCGCAGCAGGTCGATCGAACTCATTACCATGCCCGGTGTGCAGAAGCCGCATTGCAGCCCGTGCTGGTCGCGGAAGGCCTCCTGCATCGGGTGCATCCTGCCCTCCTTGATGAGCCCCTCGAGCGTGGTCACCGTGCCGCCATCGGCCTCGACGGCGAGCATGGTGCAGGACTTCACCGAGATCCCGTTCACATGCACGACGCAGGCGCCGCACTGGCTGGTGTCGCAGCCGACATGGGTGCCCGTGAGGCGCAGGTTCTGCCGGATGAACTCGACCAGAAGCGTGCGCGCCTCGACATCGGCGGACACCTCCCGACCGTTCACGGTCATGGAAATCGTAGGCAACTGCTCCCCCTCCCTGGTTACGCAAAGCAAAGATGTTCGAATGGTGACGGGTTTCCTCCCACCGTCGGGCAAACGGTATCGGCTGGCGGGTCGCTGGGGAAATCGTTTAATCTGATGCAAGCGTTTAGCTAAACTAAACAGAGGCGCCGGGCTGGCAGATCTTCTGTGGCTGGATGCGCACGGATCGCGGTGGGCTGAATAGACGGGTCGACAGCATGGCGCCGAGCCGCGCGATTGCTGGGCCGCGGCGCGGCGATCCGGCGGGTGTTCGGCAGCGCTTTATGGTTGCCAAATCCGCGAAAGATCTGAGCGATGCGCTGACCTCACCCAATCGCCGGGCCGTGGGGGCGGCCCAGCGATCGCGCGGCGGGGCTGCGCCCCTTGATTCCGCGCGGGGGCGCCCAAAGCCGTTTGCGCCGCTTTGCACCATGCCTTAGGAAACGGGGTCCGCCGGATAGTTTTCGAGGTTGGCGGAGAAATTCTCGAAGAACTGGCTGGCCATCTTCTTGGCCGCGCTGTCAATCAGGCGGCTGCCAATCTGCGCGAGCTTGCCGCCCACCCGCGCGTTGACCGTGTAGACGAGCACCGTGCCACTGCCATAGGGCACCAGCCGCACATCGGCGCTGCCCGAGGCGAAGCCCGCCACGCCGCCCTTGCCCTCGCCGGAGATCGTGTAGCTCTCGGGGGCGTTGATGTTGGAGAGCGTGACGCTGCCGGAGAATTTCGCCGAGACCGGCCCGACCTTGGCCTTGACCGTGGCCTCGAAGCCATCCTCGCCCACCTGCACCAGCTCCTGGCAGCCGGGGATACTGGCGCGGAGCACCTCGGGGTCATTGAGGGCGCGCCAGACAAGCTCTTGCGGCGCCTCGATTTTCTGCTCGCCATTCATATCCATGAAACACCCCTCCTCAAGGCCGGATGGACCGGGCGGCCCGAGAGCCGCCCAACAGGTTCAGAGCCAAGGCAAGGCTCACGCGGGCGGGGTTTCGAGCCCGCGCGGGATGCGCTTCTCGGGGTCGAGGAAGGGCAGCTCGACGACGTGGCTGTCATGCATCTCGCCATCCGGCGTCCTGATGCGCAGCGTTTGCCCGACCCACGGCCCGCGCGGGCTTTCGGGCGTGTCGAACATGACGTAACCGATGCCCTTCTCGAGCGTCGGCGACCAGTCTCCGATGGTCATCCGCGCCACCTGCTGATTGCCGTCGAGCACCTGCGTGCCCACGCGCGGAATGCCGGTTTCGCAGGTCAGGCCGTAGAGGCGCTTGCGCTTGTCGGCCTTCTGGAGCGCATCGCGCCCGATGAAATCGGGATTGTCGAACTCGACGAGCGCGCCCAGCCCCGCGTCATAGGGGGTGGTGCCGGGGTTGATGTCCATGTCGTAATCGAGAATGCCGGCCTCGACGCGGCGTAGGGTCATCGAGCCGCCTGCCCCCATCTCGAGGTCGAACTCGCGGCCCACCTCGAAGATGTAATCCCAGAAGGCATGGGGGTCGTTCGCGGGGTTCCCGTAGATCTCGATGCCCATCTCGCCGGTGAACCCGGTGCGCGAGACGACGGCCTCCATGCCGTTGAAGCTGAAACGGCCGGCGTTGAAATAACCCCAGCGCTCGGGCTTCTGGCCGGGGCAGGCCTTTTCGAGGAACTCCAGCGCCTTGGGGCCCTGCACCTGCAGCACGCGCGATTGCGGATCGCTTACCACCACGTCCATGCCATCGGAGAGCAGGTTGAGCCAGTGCTCGAAGCCGCCATTGGCCTGCACATACCAGAAGTGATCTTCTGCAAGCCGGATCACCACGCCATCCATGATGATACCGCCCTGCGGGGTGCAGGCGATGGCGTAGCGGGCCTTCCACTCCTTCATGTCGCCGATCTTGCGGGTGAGCGCGCGTTCGAGCAGCTTCACCGCGTCTGGCCCCTTGATGTCGATCGGCTTCTCGGGAACGTCGTAGAGCATGATGCCCTTGCGCAGCTTCCAGTAGTGGCGGATCACATCCTCCCCGAAGGAGACGGGGTAAAGGCGGGTGTTGTAGATGCCGAAGATCGTGTCTTCGGTAGCCCATTTGTCGAAATAGGGCGATTTGTCGAAGCGCTTGGTGTTCAAACGAAGCACCGTGTGGGAATGCGCGTGAATGACCTTGTCGAGGCCCGGCGTCTGAGCTGTATCTGGCAAGTGACTATACCACCCTTTTTGGGAACGGCGCAGCGTTCTTGGTTGTCGTTAAGCTGTGCAAATCGCGGGAGGCCTGACCGGCTCTCCGTTAGATTTTCAGAGATTTTAGGAAGGCTTCGGCGCTGCGGGAAACGCGATTATCTCAACAGGAGAGTCAGATAAACTACTCGAACCAGAGCGCGCCCGACCTTGTGCAAAAGCCGGCTTCGCAAGCTCGGACAATGGGCCCTGCCCTGCGAAGCCGGAGGTTGCCCGGGCGCCGCCGGGAGAAGTGATCGCGGCGCCCGGGGAAGAATTCTCGGAGCCTCAGTTGATCCAAGGCGTCCAGAGTGTCTCGTTGGCGGAAAGCCACGCCTCGGCGGCGGCTTCGGGCGTCATGCCGTCCACGTCCACCAGCTTGGCCATCTCGGCGATCTGGGCGTTGGTGAAGGAGATCTTCTGCAGGGTCTCGTAGGCTTTCGGCCACTTGGCTTCCATCCCGGCCCATGCGGCCTTCTTGAGGTAGCCATCCACCGGCGCGCCGCAGTCATAGGCCATCTCGGTGTTTGGGCCGATGGAAGGATCCTCCATGCAGCCGACCTGGTAGGGCGGGAATTCGACGAACTTGCCCGGATGCACGGCCTCGACGAAATTCGGCGTCCAGTTCTGCAGGACGACCGCGCGGCCGGCCTCCTTGGCCTCGTCGATGGCGCTCCAGAGCGCCTCGGCGGAGGCGGCATGCACCATCTGGAAATTCATGCCGAGCGCCTCGATCCGCTCCATGTGGTGCTGCGGCCAGTCGGCGGGACCGGCAAGGAACATGCCCTTCTCGCCGGTTTCCTCTGTCGCGAAGACCGCGGCGCAGGCGTTCAGCGCCTCCCAGTCGGGCAGGCCCGGGCACATCGCTTCCACGAAATCGGGATACCACCATTCCTCGCGCGTCGTGGCCTCATGCGAGCCGGCATCGACGACATTGCCGGTTTCGAGTGCCGCATCGAAGAGCTTGCCGAAGACGCCTTCCCAGACCTCGACCTCGAAGGTCACTTCGCCGGTCTTGAGCATGTCGTAGACGGCGTTGCTGCCCGTCTCCACGTAGGTGACGTTGTAGCCCATGCCATCCATGATGTCGCCGATGACATGGCTCATCACGATCTGGCTCGACCAGTTATGCGTGGGGATCGTGATCGGATCCGTGCTTTCCACGGCGAGAGCGAAACTCGGCGCGACAATGGCCATGGCAATCAATCCTTTGGTCTTCATGTTCTGTCCTCCCTGAGACGGATATGTGCACGGGGTGCGCAGGCCTGCGGCCTGCAACCGTGCCGGGTGAATCATAGCCGCAGAGCAGGCGTTCCAGAACGCGGGCTTTCTGGCGGTTTCGTTCAGTTTTCGTCGATATTTCAGGTGGTTATGGCGCGAACGCAATGAGGGCGCAGGCTGCACCCCGATGCGGGCCGGGCCGGGCGCTCAGAGCCGGATGCGCAGGCGCAGACGGTCTAGGAACACGGCGGCGATGACCACGCAGCCCAGCACCACCTGCTGCAGGAAACTGTCGATCCGGGCGAGGTTCATGCCGACCGAGAGCACCGACACGAGCAGCCCGCCGAAGACCACATGGATCACCCGGCCTTCGCCGCCGCGCAGCGAGACGCCTCCCGCCACCGCCGCGGCGATGCTGAGGAGCACGAGCCCCCCGCCGGTGCTGGGCTCGCCCGTGCCGGTGCGCGCGGTGATCAGGATCGCGCCGATGGCGGCGATGACCGAGCAGAGCACGTAGGACAGCATGTTGTAGCGCCGCCAGGGCAGCCCGCCCACCTCTGCCGCGCGCGGGTTGGAACCCAGCAGGTAGAGGCTGCGGCCGAAGACCGTGTAGTTGAGCAGGAGGTGCGACAGGACGAGCACGATGATGCAGATGGCGACCGGTGCCGACAGGAAGCCAAACCAGATGCTCGTCTGCCCGAAGGCTCCTATCAACGTGTCGGGCAGACCGAAGATGGGAAAGCCGCCGGAGATGGTGGTGG
>JAVKDQ010000091.1:0-5313 GCA_040222155.1 Roseovarius sp. | reverse complement strand
CGCCACGCAGGATGCCATCCGGCAGGCCCGCGCCAACGGCCCCTTTGCCGAGACGATCCGCGGCGTGGTGGCGATCGACGATGCCTGGGGCCTCATGGCCTTCTCGCTGGCCGCCGTCATCGCGCAGGCCATGGCCTCCGGCGGGGCCGAGCTTGGCCATCTCGGCAAAGCGCTCTGGGAAGTTGGCGGCGCGCTGGCGCTCGGCACCGCCATCGGCCTGCCCGCCGCCTACCTCACCGGGCGGCTCTCCAAGGGCGAGCCCCTGCAGATGGAGGCGCTCGGCATCGTCTTCCTCACCGCCGGGCTCGCGATCTGGCTCGAGGTCTCCTTCCTGCTCGCCGGGATGACCGCGGGCGCACTTGTCGCCAATCTGGCCCGCCACCACGATCGCGCCTTCCACGAGATCGAGCACATCCAGTGGCCCTTCATGCTGCTCTTCTTCATCCTCGCCGGCGCCTCGCTCGACCCCCGGCAACTGGCCGAGGCCGGGGCCGTGGGCCTCGCCTTCATCCTGCTCCGGGTCGCCTCGCGCATCGCCGGCGGCTGGCTGGGCGCCACGCTGGCCGGCGCCCCGCCGCGCGAACGCCCGTGGTATGGCGTGGCGCTCACCCCGCAGGCCGGCGTTGCGGTGGGCATGGCGCTGGTGGCGGCGCAGGGCTTTCCCGAACATGGCCGGCTCATCCTGAGCCTCACCATCGGCACCACCGTGGTGTTCGAGCTTCTCGGCCCCGCCGCCACGATCTGGGCACTCCGCCGCGCCTCCACCTGAGGCAATCCCGGTTTTTCACGCCTTTTCAAAAGCTTGACGAATGCGGGTGTTGATCTCCCGCGCATGATGCCCACCTGCCTTGGCATGGACACGGTGGTGACCATACTCTCCTCGCCCTGGGCGCTCATCGTCTGGGCGGCGCTCATGCTGCCCTGCGAGCTTCTGCTCCTCCACGACCTGCGCCGCAACAACGCCCACCTGATGAGCCTCATGAAGCTCGTATGGGCGCTCACCGTACTCTATTCCGGCCCCCTCGGCCTGCTCATCTATTGGACCTGCGGGCGCAAGGAAATCCCGCGCGACAGCCTCTACCGCCGCGCCTTCCGCTCGGTGGCGCATTGCTATTCGGGCTGCGGGCTGGGCGAGATCACCGGGCTTCTGATCGCCGTGGGGCTCCTGCAGCTCTCCACCCCGGGCGTGGCGGCGCTCACCTTCGGCATGGCCTATGTCGCGGGCTTCGCGCTCACCGTGGGGCCGCTCATGCAGGGCGGCGTCGCGCTGAAAACCGCGCTTTGGGATGCCTTCCTCTCGGAGACCCCCAGCATCACGGTGATGGAGCTCGTGGCCATCTCCACAGACCTTTACCTCTCCGGCGGCGCCGGCATCGGCGAGCCGCTCTTCTGGTCGTCGATGGCGGTGTCGCTCTCGCTCGGCCTTGTCGCCGCATGGCCCGTCAACCTGCTGCTCATCCGCTTCGGCGTGAAGGAAGGCATGATGGATCCCCGCCAGACAGAGCCCGCCTGAGGCCTATCGCACCACCCGCATGAAGACCTGCCGGAAGAAGGCATCGCGCTCCGCGTCGCTCTTCTCCTGCACCGCCTTCATCCGCCCCGCGAGCAGCAGGTCGGCGAAGCCATGCACGATGCTCCACGCGGCCATCACATCCGCCATCGCCGCCTCGTTCTCGAAGGGCGAAACCCCGCGCAGCCGTTCCACATCTCCCACGAGATGCAGGAAGGCCGCCTCGCCCGCCCGCTCCATCTCCGCATCGGGCTCCTTCACCCGGTCGGAGCCGAAGATCAGCCGGAAGAGCGCCGGCGAGGCCTGCGCGAAGGCAAGATACCCCTGCCCCGAGGCGTAAAGCATCTCGCGCGGGTCATCGCCCACACCCACCTGCGCCTCCTGCATCGCCCGCAGGAACCGGCGAAAGCCCTCGGTGGCCAGCGCCCGCAACAGCCCGTTCGCATCGCCGAAATGATGCGCCGGCGCCGAGTGGCTCACGCCCACCTTCCGCGCCACCTGCCGAAGCGAGAAGCCCTCCATGCCGCTTTCCGCCAGCACCTCCTCGCCCGCCGCCAGAAGCGCCGTGCGCAGGTCTCCGTGGTGATAGCTCTCGCGTTTCGGGGCCATTGCCGTGCCTCTCCCTCTGCCTGTCGGGGAGGTTTATCTTGACAGCGTCCAGATGGCAAGCTACCTCTATCTTGTCACTGTCCAGATAGAGGTTCGCATGACCCCGGAAACGCTCTTCTCCCTCTCCGGCCCGCTGGCGATGCTGGGGTGGCTGGCCCTCGCGCTCTCGCCGCTGGCACCCCGCGCCGCGCAATGGGTCTCGGCCCTCGTCATCCCGGCGCTTCTTTCGGTGGCCTACGCGGCGCTCATCCTCATCGGCTGGCCCTCGGCCGAGGGTGGCTTCGACAGCCTCGCCAATGTCATGGCGCTCTTCACCTCCCCTTGGGTCGCGCTGGCAGGCTGGCTCCATTACCTCGCCTTCGATGTCTTCGTGGGCGCGTGGGAGGTGCGCACCGCCCGGCGCGAGGGCATCGCCCATGCGCTGGTGCTGCCCTGCCTGCTGCTCACCTTCCTCTTCGGCCCGGCGGGTTTCGCGCTCTTCCTCGCCATCCGCGCCGCGCGCCATTTCGCATTCCCGCCCCAACAGGAGGCCTGACATGACCGACGCAGCCTATTCCCCCGCACACCCCCGCCGGCACGCAAGCTGGCTCTCCGCCGAGCCGCGCCTTGCCGCCACCGGCATCGTGCTCGCGCTCTCCCTCGCCGCCACCCTCCCGGCGCTGATGCTCGACACCCGCCTCTTCCAGGGCGAGAACGTCTGGATCAAGCCCGTCAAGTTCCAGGTGGCGCTCGCCGTCTACCTCTTCACGCTCACCTTCTTCGCCCGTTTCCTGCCCGAGGGCATGACAGCGCGGCGCACCTACCGCGCCTTCTCCTGGCTCGTCGTCTTCGCCATCGTGGCGGAAATGGTCTGGATCGGCGGCGCGGCGATGCTCCAGACCGCCTCGCATTTCAACACCTCCTCACCGCTGATGGAGGCGCTCTACGGGCTGATGGGCGTCTTCGCCGTCACCCTCACCGCGATGAGCCTCGTCTACGCCATCGCGATCTGGCGCAACCCCGCGAGCGGCCTCGCACCGGCAACACGGCTCTCCATCGCGCTGGGCCTAGGCCTCACCTTCGTCCTCACGGTGATCGCCGCGGGCACGCTCTCCATGCAGGGCGGCCACTTCATCGGCACGCCTCAAACAGGCGCCGCGCTTCCGCTCATGGGATGGTCGGGCGAGGTGGGCGACCTGCGCGTGGCGCATTTCTTCGCCACCCATGCGCTGCATTTCCTCCCGCTCGCCGGGCTGGCGGCCACATGGGCGCTGCCCCAACGCGCCGCGCTGCGCGCCACGTGGGCCGCATCGCTCGCCTTCACCGCTTTCGTGGCATTTACCTACGCGCAGGCGCTCATGGGCCTGCCGCTCATCCCGCTCGGCTGACGCGGCTCAGGCCGCCAGCCCCTTGCTGCCCATCGAGAGAAACTTCTGGCGGCGCGCCTTGATCAGCGCGTCGCGCTTCTTCCCGTCAAGTTCGCCCAGCATCTGCTTGATCGCCTCGCCCACCGAGGCAATCGCCGCCTTGCGGTCGCGATGCGCGCCCCCCAGAGGCTCTGGAATCACCTTGTCGGCCACGTTGAGCTTGATGAGGTCCTGCGCGGTGAGCCGCAGCGCCTCCGCCGCCTCGCGCATCTTCTCGGCATCCTTCCACAGGATCGAGGCACAGCCCTCGGGGCTGATCACCGAGTAAACCGAATGCTCCAGCATCGCCACGCGGTTGGCCGAGGCAAAGGCCACCGCCCCGCCCGAGCCGCCCTCGCCGATAATCACCGAAATGAGCGGCACGCCGATCTGCAGGCAGGTTTCCGTGGCCCGCGCGATGGCCTCCGATTGCCCGCGCTCCTCCGCCCCCTTGCCCGGGTAGGCGCCGGGCGTGTCCACCAGCGTGATCACCGGCAGGCCGAAGCGGTCTGCCATCTGCATCAGCCGGATCGCCTTGCGATAGCCCTCGGGCCGCGCCATGCCGAAATTGCGCTCGATCCGGCTCTTGGTGTCATGCCCCTTCTCGTGGCCGATCACCATCACCGCCCGCCCGTCGAGCCGCGCGAGCCCGCCCAGCACCGCCTGATCGTCGGCGAAGTTCCGGTCGCCCGCGAGCGGCGTGTACTCGGTGAAAAGCGCCTCGATGTAATCCTTGCAATGCGGCCGCTCCGGATGCCGCGCCACCTGGCATTTCCGCCAGGGCGTCAGCTTCTTGTAGAGATCGGCCAGCATGTCGGCCGCCTTGCGGTCGAGCGCGGAGGCCTCGGCCTCGATATCCATGTCCTCGTTCGCCCGGGCCATCGCCCGCAGCTCTTCGGCCTTGCCTTCGATCTCGGCGAGGGGTTTCTCGAAGTCGAGGTAAATGGTCATGTTTCGCTCCAGTTTGACGCCCGCACTATATGGCTTTCCGCGCCGGGCAATGCAATCTAGAACGCCTCCAGCGCGGCACGGAAGGCCAGCTCGGGCGAGGCCAGCACCGGCACCGGCTGATCGGCGAGCCTCGGCGCCGCGCCCGCCATCGAGGCCTGCGCCAGCACCACGCAGGCCACCTCGCGTGGGCTCTCCAGCACCTGCCGGATCTCCCCCGCGATCACCGCGTCGAAGGCCTCGCCCGCCCCGCTCTCGAAGAGTGGCCAGTATTGCGTGAGCGGCATCGGGTGCACCGTGGCCTCCCGCCCCTCCGCCGCCAGCGCGCGCTCCAGCAGCGCAAGGCTCGGGCCCCATGTGCTCTCGAGGCAATAAGCCATCAGGATCGGCCCACCGAGGCGCGCCGCCTCCCGCATCATCGGCCAGTCGATGCGCAACGCCCCCGCCGCCTCCGCCGCCTCGCCGATCGTCGTGCAGGTGCAGAGCACCGGGCCCGTCGCGCGCCGGACGGCTTGCGCGATCTCGCCCGCCAGCCCCGCGCTCACCCCGCCGCGCTTGCGCGCACGGGCGAGCCACGCCGCCTCCACCCGCTGCTCCAGCGGCAGATCCGGCGCGATCTGGTCGCGCAGCGCCTCGAAGGTTGGCAGATGCGCGGGGGAGGTATGGAAGAGCGTAAGTGTCATGGGTGGGCGGTAGCACGGCAAAGCGTCCAAGGCCACGCTCGTTGAGAGGCAAGCCGCGCCATCGCTGGGCCGCGGTGCAGCGATCCAACGGCAGAAATGCAGAGCTTTATGCCTGCCAAGTCCGCAAAAGAACCGAGCGACGCGCTTGCGTCACCCAATCGCTGTGCCGGGGGGCGGC
>JAVKDQ010000090.1:0-8534 GCA_040222155.1 Roseovarius sp. | reverse complement strand
CCCTCGGGTGCGATCATTGTGCCCGCGCCATCGATAGTAATTGCGCCACCCTCGAGCACCACGTCGATGGAATCGACCTCATCGCCGAGATCTTCCGCCAGCGTGCGGCCTAGCCGGGCGTCCCGGTCGCGCTGTGCATGGCGCTCGCCCCATGCGTTGAAGCGAAAATGCCTGGCGCGGCGGGACTGTCCATCCGACACGAAGAGCGGGCCGTTGTCGCGCAGCCAGGAGCCGTCGATCGGCCGTACGATCACGTCGACCTCGCCCGACAGCAGTGCCCTTGCCTGTCCGGCTTGGTCTTCGGTCCCTGCGATCATTGTTACCGGCTCGAAGGCGGCGATGGCATTGGCGACGGATGCGAATTCCCGACGGCCCTGTTCGAGCGTGTGCCCCCAAGACTGCACGCGGCAAGGCCAACACATGAGTGTGCGCTCGTGGGGGCTCCATTCGGCAGGCATTCGGTGTGTCATGGCGATTTCTTCTTTGCTTATTGCTGTGGCGCGGCGGCCCCCTTCAGGATCAGATCGCGCGTCGCCGACAGATGTTTCACCAGCGCGGCTGCGGCCTCGTCGGGTTTCCGCGCCAGCGCGAGATCAATAATCATCCTGTGCTCTGACGGCACATCCCGCTTGACGACCTCGAACGGGATCGACCACTGACGATAAACTTCCGCGGCAGCCCGCAGGTTCGCCGCAATGGATTGCATGCGCTTGCTGCGCGCGCCGGAAAGCAATTCCTCGTGGAAGTTTTGATGGGCTATTGACCAGGCGAGCGTGACGGGCGACTTTTCATCATCTTCGAATTTCTGCGTGCGTTCCATCCTGTGATGAGCCGAAAGCACCCGGGTTTCCCAGTCCAGATCGCCGTTGCGCACCGAGTCCTTGAGAACCATGCTTTCAATCTCGCAGCGCACCTGTGTCAGGTCGGTGAGATCTTCGATCGACAAGGTGATGACGCGAAACCCCAGCTGCGGCTGGTTGACGGTAAGGCCTTCCGCCGAGAGGCGCATGAGCACTTCGCGCAGCACACCCATGGATGCCCCGTAATTTGCCTTGAGTTTAGCGAATGGCAAGGCGGCTCCAGGCTCATGCTGTCCAGCTAGGATATCCGCTTTTAACCGCTGGTAAACCTGTTCGGTCCGGGTCGAAGATGCCTGCAAGTGATGCTCCCTTGACTGTTTCGCTTGGGTCGAGCGCCGATAGACTAAGTCTTCGCCAAAAAATCACTAATGTCCAGAAAAATTGAAAATATATAAAATGTCGAAAATAAATTGACAGAACGAAAATAACTCACATGCTTGGACGTATAGTCTTGCAAAGGAGTCGCCCATGCCAATTGCCCCAACGCCGAAGATCTGGATGAACGGCGATATGGTGGATTGGGAAAATGCCACCGTTCACATCGGCACGCACACGCTGCATTACGGTACCGGTATTTACGAGGGCATCCGCGCCTACGACACGGCGAAAGGACCCGGCCTTTTTCGGCTGACGCCGCATGTCGAGCGGTTTTATCGCTCAGGGCGCATCCTCGGGATGCCGTTACCCTTTTCGGTGGGCGAGATCGTGGAGGCTTGCAAAGAGGTCGTGCGCTCCACGGGCCTGGCGTCCTGTTACGTCAGGCCTTTGGCCTATTATGGATATGGTGAGATGGGGCTGGATACCGGCCCCTGCTCAGTGGATATCGCCATCATGGCGTGGGGCTGGGCGTCCGTGCGTGGTGCCGAGGCGGATGCGCGCGGCTTGCGGATGAAGGTTTCCAGTTGGCGTCGACACGATCACAACATCATGCCGCCAGAGGCAAAGACCGTCGGCAATTACGTGAACTCCTCCTTGGCGAAGTCCGAGGCGCGCAATTCGGGCTATGACGATTGCGTAATGCTCAACCCTCTGGGCTTCGTGGCCGAATGCACGGCCGAGAACATCTTCGTCGTCCGCGACGGGGTGATCCATACGCCGCCGCTGTCTGCGGGCGGGCTGGAGGGCATCACCCATGGCACGGTGCGCACCATTGCCCGCGATCTCGGGCATGAGGTTCGCGCGACCGACCTGTCGCGCTCCGATCTCTACATCGCCGACGAGATCTTCGTCTGCGGTACCGCCTCGGAAGTGAACATGGTGGCCTCCGTCGATGACCGCGAGGTCGGCTGTCCCGGCCCGGTCGGAAGCCGGGTGAAGGAGGTCTTCCGGAAGGCGGCGCGGGGCGAGGAACCCAACTATCTCGATTGGGTGGAGCTGGCCTAGATGAAACTCGACGACGCTCAGCACCAGGCACTTGCCGACCGGCTCTTCGAGGCAATCCGGACAGGGCAGGGGATCGACCCACCCTCCGCCACGCTCGACTACGACTTCGACGATGCCTACCGGGTGCGCCGAAGACTCGTGGATCACCTCATCGCCGCGGGCGGCCGACCCAAGGGGCACAAGATCGGCTTCACCGCGAAGGCCATGCAGGAGATGTACGGCATGACCGGGCCGGATTTCGGCATCCTTCTCGACACGATGTTCGTGCCGCCCGACAAGCCGGTGCGCATCGGCCATCTCTCGGATACGCGCGCCGAGCCCGAGCTTGCTTTCGAACTCTCGCGTCCGCTTGAGGGGCGCGTGACGATCGAGGAGGTGCTGGCCGCCACCGCGTGCATTCGCGGGGCCGTCGAGGTGATCGACAGTCGCGTGGGCGCCATGAAGGCCCGCGCCAACGACTCGCTGGCCGACAATGCGGGCGCGGGCTGGGTGATCCTCGGAGAGAAGGCGCTCACTCCGGGCGAGGTAGATGTCACCGCCGTGACGCTGACGATGGAGGTGGATGGCCAAGCCCAGTCCGCACCCGCGACGGATGTGATGGATCACCCCGCAGCCCCGCTGGCTTTCCTCGCGGGAAAGCTCGCCGATCTGGAAGGGCTTGGCGGCCATCTCAAGGCGGGCGACGTGGTGATTACAGGCGCGCCGGTGCGCTCCGTTGAGGTGAGGCCGGGTTCGGTGCTTCACGCCGATTTCGGCCCGCTCGGCACTATTGACCTGACATTCGAATGAGGGCCGCATGCGTCTGATCACCTACGGACCGCCCGGAAACCGGACCGCCGCCATCTCACTCGCGGGACGGGCCGTGTCTCTCGACGCCGCGGCAAAGGCGGCCGGCTGGGAGGAAACCGGCCTGACGAACCGGCGTCTTCTGGGCCTTGGGGCCGCGCGCATGGCCGAGCTTGCGGAGGCAGCGGAAAGCCTGCCGGGCACGCCGCTAGCGCAGCTTCGCCTTGGTCCGCCCGTGCCCGACCCGGAGAAGATCATCTGCATCGGGCTGAACTACCACGATCACGCAAGGGAAGTCGGTGCCGCCCCTCCGCCTTCGCCCATCTTTTTCGCGAAGTTCGCCAATTCGCTTGTCGGACCGGAAGACGACATCGTTCCGCCGCGCGAGGAGCAGCATGTGGATTACGAGGCGGAGCTGGCGGTCGTCATCGGCAAGCGGGGCCGCTACATCCGGCAGGAGGAGGCGCTCGGCCATGTCGCTGGTGCGATGGCCTTCAACGATGTCTCAGCGCGGGATTTTCAACTCGCCAACCAGCTCTGGACCTCCGGCAAGGCGGTGGACACCTTCGGGCCCTGCGGGCCCGAGCTGGTCACTACTGACGAGCTGGGAGACCTGCAGGCGCTCGCGGTGAAAACCCGTGTCAACGGTGAAACCCTTCAGGACGGCAGCACGGCCTCGATGATCTTCGGAATAGCCGTGCTCATCGAATACCTGAGCAAGGTCATGACGCTGGAGCCCGGCGACATCATCGCCACCGGCACGCCGGCGGGCGTGGCCAAGGCGCATGAACCGCCACGCTTTCTCAAGCCCGGCGATGTGGTCGAGGTCGAGATCTCGCCCATCGGCACGTTGAAGAATACCGTGCGCGAGGCCGGATGACATGAAGACCGAGGCGGATATCTTGATCATCGGCGGCGGCGTCACCGGCTGCTCGATCGCCTATCACCTTGCGAAAGCGGGGTTCAGGGATGTGATCCTGCTCGAGCGGACCGAACTCACCGCGGGCTCGACATGGCATGCGGCAGGCGGAACAGGCACCTTCGGGGGCAGCGCCAATGCCGCGGCCCTACACAAGTATTCCTTCGAGATCTATCCGAAGCTCGAGGCAGAAACCGGCCAGTCCTGCGGATTTCATCATGTGGGAGAGATCACCCTCGGGCGCACGGAGGCCCGTGTCGAGCAGATGAAGCTGCACCGGACGCTCGCGCGCCGAAACGAGGTGGAAACCCATTGGCTAAGCCAGGAGGAATTGCTCGAGAAGGCGCCGGTGATGGACTCCTCGACGATCAAGGCGGCGCTCTTCGAGTCCTCCTACGGCCATGTCGACCCCTCAGGCGTGACCCATGCCTTCGCCAAGGGCGCGCGCGACCACGGCGCGGTGATCTACCGCCAGAGCCCTGTTCTGGAAACCAGTCAGCGCTCCGATCTGACATGGGACGTGGTCACGCCCGGCGGCACGATCCATGCGCAGCGCATTGTCAATGCGGCGGGGCTCTGGGCCCGGGAAGTGGCGGCGCTGGCCGGCATCCGCCTGCCGCTCATGCCGGTCGAGCATCATTACTTCGTGACCGAACCCATCGCCGAAGTGGAGGCGATGGCGCATGAGTTGCCGCTGATCGGCGACGCGGATGCGGAGTATTACATGCGCCAGGAAGGAAAGGGCCTGCTGCTGGGCGTCTACGAAGATCACTGCGTGCATTGGGCCGAGCGGGGCACGCCGCTGGATTTCGGGCATGAGCTGCTGCCGGATGCGCTGGAACGGATCGAGCGCAATCTCGCGCAGGCCTGCGAGGCGGTGCCCTGTCTCGGCAGCGCCGGGATAAAGCGCGTCATCAACGGCCCGATGATCTTCTCGCCCGATCTCGCGCCGCTGATCGGCCCCTATCCGGGCAAGGCCAACTACTGGACGGCCTGCGGCGTGATGACCGGATTCAGCCAGTCGGCCGCGATCGGCATGGTTCTCGCCGGATGGATGAGCGAGGGCGAGCCCCCGATGGACGTCTTCATGTGGGACGTAGCGCGCTACGGACCCTGGGCCGGCAAGGACTACGTGAAGGCCCGGACCGGCGACATGTATGCCACACGCTTCAAGACGCTCTACCCTTATGAGGAGCGGGCCGCAGGCCGCCCGGTGCAGACCACGCCGGCCTATGCGGTCTATCGCCAGAAGGGGGCTGTCTTCGGCGCATCGGACGGGATCGAATACCCACTCTGGTTCGCGCCCGAGGGCGTGGCGCCGGAAGACGGCCTGACCTTCGGCCGCCCTAACTGGTGGGCGCATGTGGGCACTGAGTGCAAGGCGCTGAGCGCGGGCGTGGGCCTCATCGACATTTCGAGCTACGGCAAGCACATGGTACGCGGCTCGAAGGCCCATTCTTGGCTCGAGCGGCGCATGGCCAACCGGATGCCCGTGCGCGATGGCCAGCTCGTTCTCACGCCCATGCTCTCGCCGCAGGGGCGGCTCGTGGGCGAATTCTCGGTGTCGCGGCTCTCGGCGGAGGAGTTCCTGCTTGTGGGCTCCGGCCCGGCCGACCGCTATCATCACAGGCTCTGGGAGGCGGACCTGCCGGCCGAGGGCGTGCAGGTGGAAAGCCTGACAAAACGGCTGTGCGGCTTCTCGGTTTCCGGGCCGAACGCGCGACGTCTCCTGTCGCGGCTCTGCGATGCCGACCTGTCCCCCGAGGCCTGGCGTTATGGCCGCGTGGGCCGCGTGGAGGTGGGCCCGGTGGCCGAGGCGATCCTCACGCGCGTGGCTTACACCGGCGAGCTCGGATACGAGATCCTGGCCCCGCTCGAGGCCCAAGTTCCGCTGCTCGAGGCGCTGCTCGGGACGGGGCAGGATATGGGCGTTGCGCTCGCGGGTATCCGGGCGCTCAACGCCCTGCGCATCGAGAAGGGATATGGCGCATGGGGGCTGGAATATGCATCCGATTACACGCCCTTCGAGGCCGGCATGGGGGCGCTCGTGAAGTTCGACAAGGGCGATTTCGTGGGCCGTGCGGCCGCACTTGCAGCGAGAGAGACGCCGCCCCGCTGGGTCTTTCGGCAATTCGATATCGACACGACGGCGGCAGAACCCTGGGGCGGCGAGCCGGTGATGCGGGGAGACGAGGTGGTGGGTTACCTCACATCGGCGAGTTTCGGGCACCGCGTCGGCCATTGCGTCGCGCTGGGCTATCTCGCCGGCGCCCATGCCGGGGTCCACACCGGTCTTCACGTGGACGTTCTGGGTGAGGCCTGCGCCGCAAGGACGCGTGCCGCGCCCGCGTTCGACCCCGAAGGCAAGAGAATGCGGGGCTGACCCCGATAACAGCGCCGGGCGGGCGAAGGCCCCGAAGTCGCCAATACCCAAGAACCGGCAGCGCCGGCAGATCAACCAACAAGAAGGAGAGAGACGATGTTCAACCGCCGATCCGCACTCGCAACCGTCGCAGCCGCCCTGGTGGCCGCGGCTTCCCCCACCCTGGCGGAGGAGAAGCTAAGGGTGGCGATTTCCACGGGCTATCCCCCGTTCAACGTGCTCAATGCCGATGGCAGCTATGGCGGCTTCGACGTGGATTTCGCGGAGCTGCTCTGCGAACGAATGAACCGCACCTGCGAATTCACCGATATCGAGTGGGATGGCATCATTCCCGGTCTGCTCGCCAAGCGTTACGATGCCATCATCGCCTCGATGGGGATCACCGAGGAACGGCAGAAGCAGATTTCCTTCTCCGATCCCTATTACCAGACGCCCTCGACCGTGATCGCGGCTAAGGATGCCGGTTTCGAGGCCACCGCCGAGGGGCTCGCGGGCAAGGCGATCGGCGTGCAGCGGGCGACGGGCCACGAGTGTTACATCCGCCGCGACTGGCCGGAGGCCGACATGCGCTCCTATCCCACCACGGACGAGGCCTATCTCGACCTGCTCTCGGGCCGGATCGACGCAGTGCTGGTCGATTCCATTCCAGGGCAGGAATGGCTTGCCGCCGATCCGGCACATGCGGAGTTCGCGCCTCTCTCGGGTGACATCTACGACACCGAGTGTTTCGGCGAGGGCACCGGCATCGGCGTGCGCAAGGATGACGAGGCCTTGCTCGAGGAGCTCAATGCCGCCATTCAGGCCACGCGGGACGATGGCAGCTACGTTGCCCTCTCCAACGAGTATTTCGGCCGGGATATCTACGGCAAGTAAGGCGGACCCGGATGCCGGCCTCTGTCCGGTGGGCCGGCATCCGGGCGCGAACGAGGAGCAGGGTACGGGATGGCTGATCTCTGGGAGTTCCGGTGGCTCTTGCTGAAGGGGACGGGGATGACCGTTCTGCTCGGCCTCTCGGCGCTCGCGCTGTCGCTGGTACTGGGGCTCCTCGGCGCTGCCGCCAAGCTCTCGGGCGGGCCCGTGGCGCGGCGCGTCGCGGGCGCCTACACGACCTTCGTGCGCTCCGTGCCCGAGCTCTGCATGATGCTGCTGCTCTTCTTCGGCGGCCAGACCCTGATGAACAGCTTCGGCGAATGGACAGGCTGGTGGGATTACGTGGCGGTCGACCCGTTCACCGCCGGCGTTCTGACCATCGGCTTCATCTTTGGCGCGTACATGACAGAGACATTCCGTGGCGCCTATAGCTCCATCCCCCTCGGACAGTTCGAGGCCGCTATTGCCATCGGCATGACTCGCGCGCAGATGTTCCGGCGGATCACATTCCCTCAGCTCATGGGCTACGCAATCCCCTCGCTCGGGGTCAACTGGATGGTCCTGCTGAAGGCAACGGCGCTGGTTTCGATCCTCGGTCTTCATGACCTCGTCTATTTCGGCGTGTCAGCTGGCCGCTCCACGCGCAACCCCTTCGTGTTCCTGATCGTGATCATGGCGATATATCTCATCCTCACCGCTCTTTCGGAATGGGTGCTCAAGCGCATGGAACGCCGCTACACGCGCGGCAGGCTGGCTCCGAGATGAGCGTTGAAAGCCCCGATCCCGTCGCGGATCTGATGGCCGCGATCGCCGCCTTCTCGGCAGATACGGCACCGGTCGACTTCGTCCTGATCTTCTCGCACTGGCAGCTCTTCGCCCAGGGCGCGCTGAACACGGTGCTGCTGGTCACGTTCGGGCTGGTGACGGGCGCGGCGCTCGCGCTGCCGATGGCTGTGGCCCGCTGGCAGCGCACGCCGGCCCTGTCGCCGATAGTTGGGGCTTTCGTCTATGCTTTCCGTGGCACGCCGATGCTCGTGCAGGCCTACGTTATCTATTACGGCCTTGCCCAGTTCGATGCGGTGCGAGACAGCCTTCTGTGGCCGATCCTTCGCGAGCCCTGGTGGTGCTGCGCAATTGCCTTCGCCATCAACTCGGCCGCCTACCAGGTGGAAATCTACCGGGGCGGGCTCGACGCGGTGCCCCATGGCGAGATCGAGGCCGCCATCGCCATCGGCATGAGCCGGCGTGTGGCACTCCGGCGGATCATTCTGCCCTCCGCGCTTCGGCGCTGTCTGCCGATGCTGGGCAACGAGTCGATCTTTCTGCTGCATGG
>JAVKDQ010000089.1:0-19065 GCA_040222155.1 Roseovarius sp. | reverse complement strand
CGTAGACCATGAAGGCGAGGTGCTGGAAAGCGTCGTCACCAAGCGGCGAAACAAGCAAGCCGCATTGAAAATGCTCAGAAAGTTGATGCGGCGATACGGAAAGCCAGAAGTCCTGGTCACCGACCGCCTACCCTCCTATCGGGCAGCGCTGCGCGAACTCGGCTGTGGCAATCTGCAGTCCTGCGGTCGCTGGTTCAACAACCGTGTCGAAAACTCACATCTTCCATTCCGACGACGAGAGAGGGCCATGCAGCGTTTTCGCAGAATGCGAAGTCTGCAAAAATTCGCCGCCGTTCATTCTTCTGTCTTCAACCATTTCAACCAGGACCGTAGCCTCTCCAGTCGCGACATCTTCAAGCTGAACCGTGCCGCCGCCCTTGCCGAGTGGCGCCAACTCGGCCTCGCCTAAAGGACAGTGCCTCTGTCCAAGTGGAGACGAGTTCGACTTCGTCTGACACCACCTCGGCGGCTGCAGTCAACCGGTCCATTCCGCTCCCGGTAAAGCCGTGGCAATCAAACACATGTTCTGCGCGTGCGATTATCTGCATTTTGATGTCCATAAACGTTTATGTAAAACGATCACTTTACATAGTCAACAGCCGATAGCCATTCCGTATTGCGGACCTTGACACCAAACGAAGCGAAGGTCAGTTTTCCGCCCTCTTTGCCAGATGACGCGACACATCATTGGACGCTATTTCTCGCGTCCAAGTCGACTCATCTGGCTTTTGCATTCCGGACCGTCTGTTCGATCCTGCCTTCCTCTATTTCCACTGTCCGAAAAATCAATACGCCGCCGGAATTCCGGCGGCGTATCAGAGTGTTCCCGAGTGGCTTCAGTGTCCCTCAGTTCATCTCGCAACTTTCTGCATAGACATCTTTCATGTCTTCCACGATCACTCCGCTGGAGACCGCCACGAAGTTGCCGCTGTCGTCCTGCTCGACCGTCGCCAGGTACATGTCCTGAATCGGGTGGTTGTTGGTGTTGAAGCTGATCTCGCCGCGCACGGAGGCGAAATCGGCGGCATGCAGCGCCGCGCGGAAGGCGTCGGTATCGTCCACGTTGCCCTCTACCTTGGCCACCGCGCTGTCGATCAGACGCACCGTGTCATAGGCCATCGCCGCGAAGTCGGACGGCGGGCTATCGTACTTCGCGCGGAAGGCTGCCACGAATTCCTGGTTCGCTTCGCTGGGCAGGTCGATCGTCCATTGCGCGGCACTCTGAAGGCCGAGGCCCGCCTCGCCGATGGCGTTGAGCGCAGCCCCGTTGAAATAGGTGAAGGCGCTGTAGAGCGGGATATCATCTTTCATGCCGGCCTGCGCATATTGCTTGACCCACTGGATTCCCAGACCGCCCGGATAGAAAACGAAGACTGCGGCCGGGTTGGCGGCCTTCACCTGCGTCAGTTCGGCCGAGAAGTCGGTCTGGTCGAGCGGCGTGTAGATCTCGCCGAGGATCTCGCCCTTGTAGGTGCGCTTGAAGCCTTCGAGCAGGTCGCGGCCCGCCTGGTAGTTGGGCGCGAGGATAAAGGCATTCTCTACACCCTCGTTTGTGAGGTGGATGCCTACGGCCTCGGCCAGCTGGTCGTTCTGGAAGGGCACCGCGAAATAGTTGGGGTCGCAATCCTCACCCGCCAACGGCGCGGGGGCCGGGTTGGGGCTGAGCACGATCTTGCCCGCGCGAGTGATAGGCCGGTGAATGGCCATCATCACGTTCGAGAAGGACGAGCCGATCACCACATCCACATCTTCCGAGCGCACCAGCTTCTCGGCGGCTTCCTTGCCGACGTCGGGCTTGCGCTGGTCGTCTTCATAGATGAATTGGGCCGCCTTGCCGCCGAGTTTGCCACCGAGCATCTCGAGCGCAAGATCGGCGCCTTTCTGCATCTCTTCACCCAACACCGAGCCAGGGCCGGAGAGCGACAGGATCAGCCCTACCTTAACGGCGTCGTCTTCGGCATGGGCCGGCGCGGCAAAGCTTCCGGCCACAAGGGCCGATACCGCCGCCAGTTTCGTGAAGGTCTTCTTCATTGGGTCAGTCTCCCTTTCGTGTGCTATTTTTATTCAAACTGTATATTAATCATCACGGACGCGCAACAACCACTTTCAAAAGCTGGTGGATTTGCCTGATTATTGCGCGACCCCGAAACCTCCACCGCCCGGCGTCTCCATGATGAAGACATCTCCGGCCTCCACTTCGGCCATGTCGTTTCCGCCAAGGTCGATCGTTGTGCCATCCGCCTTGAGGATGCTGTTGCGGCCTGTGGCGCCAGGCGCACCGCCCTCCGCGCCGCGCGGTGGCACCCGGCGATGCGAGGTCAGAACCGTTGTGGTCATGCTCTCGAGAAAGCGCAGCCTGCGACGGATACCGTCGCCCCCGCGATGCAGCCCTGCTCCACCGGAGCCGCGGCGGATGGAGAATTCCTCGATCCGCACCGGGAAGCGCCATTCGAGCACCTCCGGGTCGGTCATCCGCGTGTTGGTCATGTGCGAATGCACCGCGTCGGCACCATCGAAATCGGGCCCTGCGCCGGTGCCGCCGCAGATCGTCTCGTAGTTCTGGTAACGTTCATTGCCCCAGACGAAGTTGTTCATCGTGCCTTGAGAGCCCGCAATCACCCCCAGCGCGCCATAGAGGGCGTCGGCGATCGACTGGCTCACCTCGGTATTCCCAGCGATCACGGCCGCCGGGTAGACCGGGTTGATAAAAGTGCCTTCCGGGATGATCAGGTTCAGCGGCTTGAGGCAGCCCTCGTTGAGAGGGATGTCGCTGCCCACGAGCGTGCGGAACACGTAGAGCGCGACCGCGCGGCAGATCGAGAGCGGCGCGTTGTAATTGCCCTTGTCCTGCGGGCTGGTGCCGGTGAAGTCTATCGTGGCGGTTCGGTTCGCCCGGTCGACCGAGATCTTCACCTCGATCTTCGCACCGCTGTCCATCTCGTAGGTGTTGGCCCCATCGGTGAGCTTGTCGATCACCCGGCGCACGCTTTCCTCGGCATTGTCCTGAACGTGGCGCATGTAGGCCTGCACCACCTCCGTGCCGAACTGCTCGAGCATCTTGCGCACTTCGCGGGCGCCGGTCTCGTTGGCTGCCATCTGCGCTTGAAGATCAGCGATATTGTTGTCGATGTTGCGGCAGGGGTAGCGCCCCGAGGCCAGCAGCGCCCGGGTTTCGGCCTCGAGGAAGCGGCCCTCGTCGACCATCTTGAAATTGTCGATCAGCACACCTTCTTCATCGATGTGCTGGCTGTCGGGCGGGGCCGAGCCGGGGGTGCGCCCGCCGATATCCGCGTGGTGCCCGCGCGAGCCCACATAGAAGAGGATCTTCTCGCCGGCCTCGTCGAAGACCGGCGTGATGACGGTGACATCGGGCAGGTGCGTGCCGCCGTTGAAAGGTGCGTTCAGCACGAAGACATCGCCGGCCTTCATCCTGCCCGCATTCTCGCGAATGACCGTGCGCACCGATTCCCCCATCGAGCCCAGATGCACCGGCACATGCGGCGCGTTGGCCACGAGCCCGCCTTCCGGGTCGAAGAGCGCGCAGGAGAAATCGAGCCGCTCCTTGATGTTCACCGAATAGGCGGTCTTTGCCAGTGTCGCGCCCATCTGTTCGGCAATCGACATGAAGAGATTGTTGAAGACCTCGAGCATCACCGGGTCGGCCTGCTTGCTGATGTCCTCGCCCCGGTGGCGCGGCACCGCGCGCTGGAGAACGAGGTTCTCGAACGCATCCACATGCGCACGCCATTCCGGCTCCACGATCACTGTGCCAGTGGTCTCGCAGATGATGGCGGGTCCTTCGATGACCTGTCCGCGCCCCAGTGTCTCGCGGTCGTAGAGTGGCGTGTCGCGCCGCGCGCCGGCCGAAACCATTCCCACCGTGGCAATGGGCTCGGGCGCGCGGGTAACTTCCCGGGTTTCCGTTTCCGGCAGATCGGGCTGTGCGCCAACAGCCTCGACCGTCAGCGCCTCGAAATGCACCTCGCGCTCGGGATCGGCGAACCCGTAGAGGCTGCGATGCGCGGCCTCGAAATCCGCGCGCATCTCTGCCTCGGTACCGAAATCCACCTCCAGCGTCTGGTGCGAGCCGGCATAGCGCAGGAGCGCACGGATCACGCGGCTGACATCAGAGGCCGCGCTGCCCTGAACCACGAGTTCCTCGCCGGCCTCGGCGCCCATCTCCTCCGCAAGCGCCTGCGCCTCTACGCAGGTCTCCTCTGTCAGAGGGCGGTTGAACTGGCTCTGCCGCAAGGCGCGGATCTCGGCGAGGCCCATGCCATAGGCCGAAAGCACACCCGAGAACGGGTGGAGGAAGACCCGCGACATGCCCAGCGCATCGGCCACGAGGCAGGCATGCTGCCCGCCAGCGCCGCCGAAACAGTTGAGCGTGTAGCCGGTTACGTCGTAGCCGCGCTCGACGCTGATCTTCTTGATCGCTCGCGCCATGTTCTCCACGGCGATTCTCAGGAAGCCCTCTGCCACTTCCTCCACCGGGCGCGGCGCCTCGCCGGTTTCCTCGGCGATCTTCCGAGCCAGTGCCTCGAACTTTTCGCGCACCGTCTCCGGGTCGAGCGGCTCGCTTGCCGCGGGGCCAAAGACGCGGGGGAAGTGATTGGGCTGGATCTTGCCCAGAAGCACGTTGCAATCGGTCACCGTGAGCGGGCCGCCCTTGCGATAGCAGGCGGGCCCCGGATTGGCGCCCGCGCTCTCGGGGCCCACCTGGAAGCGGCCATCGCGGAAGCTCAGGATCGAGCCGCCACCCGCTGCCACGGTGTGAATGTTCATCATTGGCGCGCGCATCCGCACGCCGGCGACCTCCGTCTCGAGGCTGCGCTCGAAGGCGCCGGCATAATGGCACACATCGGTCGAGGTGCCGCCCATGTCGAAGCCGATGAGCTTGTGGTGCCCGGCATGGCCCGCCGTCTTCACCATGCCCACCACACCGCCGGCCGGGCCGGAGAGGATCGCGTCCTTGCCTTGGAAGAGCTGGGCGTCGGTGAGCCCGCCGCTCGACTGCATGAAGAGAAGCCGCTTGCGGTCGTTCCCGCTCGAGCCCTTGTCGAGCGCCTCGCGCACCTGCTCTACGTAGCGGCGCAGGATCGGGCTTAGATAGGCATCGACCACGGTCGTGTCGCCGCGCCCGACCAGCTTCATCAATGGCGACGTGGCATGGCTGGTTGAGATCTGCGTGAAGCCAACCTCGGCGGCGATGGACGCGCAGCGCTTCTCGTGATCGGGCGCCTTGTAGCCGTGCATGAAGGCGATGGCGACCGCGCGGATACCATCCTCATACGCCTCCTCGAGAGCGGCGCGCGTGGCGGATTCGTCTAGCGAAACAAGCACTTGACCCTCGGCATCGAGCCTCTCGATCACTTCCACGGTGCGCTCGAAGAGCATCTCGGGCAGCTGGATGTCGAGATCGAAAATGCGCGGACGTTCCTGGTAGCCGATGCGCAGCAGGTCGCCGAAACCCTTGGTGATGAGAAGGAGCGTCCGGTCGCCCTTGCGCTCGAGTAGCGCGTTGGTGGCCACGGTGGTGCCCATCTTCACCGAGTCGATCACCCCCTCGGGGATCGTCTCGCCATCCGAAAGGCCAAGGCAATCGCGGATGCCCTGAACGGCGGCGTCCTTGTACCGCTCGGGCTTTTCCGAGAGCAGCTTGCGCGTCTCGAGGCTTCCGTCAGGCCGCCGGGCCACGATATCTGTGAAAGTGCCGCCGCGATCTACCCAGAACTGCCACATCTCGGGTGTCTCCCAATTCCTGTCTCTGTTATTGCGCGTATTTTTGGCTCCGCGCTCCAGTTTTTAAGGAACTGAATCGCTTTGCCGGCGCTGTGGTCTCTTATATTTATACTCGTTGTATAAAATTAGTAAACCGTGAATTTTCCCTCCCTGAGCTTCCGGCTTTTGCTTGACGGGGCGAATCCCATGTGTCATTCATATTAAAATACTAAACGTATAAAAATGGAGGACAGCATGCGTGGCTTCCTGATCGAAGAGTACGGCGCGCCTGGATCTCACAGCATCCATGATATCCCCGATCTTGCGCCGGGCGCAGACGAGATTCTCATCCAAAACCACGCGATCGGCCTCAACTACCCTGACGCGCTGATGGTGCAGGGCAAATATCAGAAGCGCCCCACCCCACCCTTTCCACCGGGCCGCGACTGCGCCGGCGTGGTGCTGGCGGTGGGCAGCGACATCACCGATTTCAAGGCGGGCGACCCAGTTGTCGCGCAGGTCTTTTCCGGCGCCTTCTCCGAACAGGTTCTGGCGCCGCGCTCGCGTGTCTTCCACCGACCCGAGGCTGTTTCCAGTGTCGACGCGGCAGGCGCGATCACCGTCTTCAACACCGCCTATGTGGCCGTCTCGATCCGCGCGGGTGTCAAGGCAGGCGACCGCGTAGTCGTCACCGGTGCAGCCGGCGGCGTGGGCCTTGCGGCGGTGCAGCTCGCCCATGCGCTTGGCGCCCATGTGCTGGGTATCGTCTCCTCCGAGGAGAAGGCGCAGATGGTGCGCGCTTGCGGCGCTGACGCTCTGGTGATCACCGAGCGTGACGAAGACGCACTGAAGCAAGCCTTCAAGGACAAAGTGCGCGCCCATTGGGGCGACGACAAGGGTGCCGATGTGGTGGTGGATACCGTGGGCGGCGCGATGTTCATCGCGGGCCTGCGCGCGCTCGGCTTCGCCGGGCGGATGGTGATCGTGGGCTTCGCCAGCGGCGACATCCCCTCGGCCAAGGCCAACTACCTGCTCTACAACAACCTCACCGTGATGGGCGCGCCCCTCGACATCCATTTCGATTTCGCGCGCGAACAGATCCGCGAGGGCACCGAATTCTGGCTGGGCCTGCTGGCCGAGGGCCGGGTGAAGGCCAATGTCAGCAAGGTCCTGCCCTTCGAGCAGCTGATGACCGGGCTGCAGGACATTCTCGATCGCAAGGTCGCCGGCAAGCTGGCGGTCGAAGTCAAGGCGGAAGGGTGAGCGCGGCGAGGCCAAAAAGCGCTCCGAGCGCCGAGGCCACGGGGTTCAGCCCGTTTCGGGGCGACGACCGGCTCATGGCCTTACTCGGCGAGATCGAGATGAGGGAAGACGCACGCGGCGTCACGCTGCGGGTGCTGCTAAAGCAGGCCGCGCTTAACCCGCTGGGCATCCTCCACGGCGGCGCACTTTCCACTTTTTTCGACGTGGCGATGTATGAGGCCGCCAAGACGGACGGCGAGGTGGTGACCGTGGCGGAGGAGATCAAGTTCCTCTCCGCCATACTGCCCGATAGGCCCCTAACCGTGGGGGCCGAGATCCTCAGATCGGGGCGAAACGCCGTGTTCTGCACGGCGCGCGCCACGCAGGGCGACAAGCTGTGCGGCTACGCGACGGCGCAATTCGCCCGATACCAGCCTCCGGCGGCCTGAATGCGGCTCGAGGGGTTTTTATATCAACGCGCGTGGCGCATCCGCCAGGGAGAATGACCGAATGGCGAGCCTGATCGCAGAACAACTCCTAAACGGCATCCAGCTAGGCATCCTGCTCTTCCTGATCGCCGCCGGGCTGACGCTGATCTTCGGCGTCATGGATTTCATCAATCTCAGCCACGGCTCGCTCTTCATGATGGGCGCCTATTTCTCGGTTCTCTTCCAGGGCTTGACTGGCAGCTTCTTCTTCGCCGTGGGGCTTTCGGCCATCGCCGTCTTCGGGCTGGGCCTGCTGCTGGAATTCCTGCTTGTACGCAGGCTCTATGCGCGAAGTCACCTCGATCATGTTCTCGTCACCTACGGGCTCATCCTCATCGCCAACGAGTCTGTCATCCTGATCTGGGGCAGCGTGCCGATCTTCTCTGGCGTGCCCGAGGGGCTTTCGGGGCAGGTGCCCCTGCCCTTCGGCATCGACTACCCCGCCTACAGGCTGCTGGTGATCGCCGTGGGCGCGCTGGTGGGGCTGGGGCTTTTCCTGCTGATCCAGAAAACCCGTATCGGGATGCTGGTGCGCGCGGGCGCCACCAACCGCACGATGGTCTCGATCCTCGGCGTCAACATCTCGCTGCTTTACGCGGTGGTCTTCGCGCTCGGCGCGCTGCTCGCGGGCCTTGCGGGCGCCATGGCCGGGCCGATCCTTTCGGTGCAGCCCGGCATGGGCGAGACGGTGCTCATTCTCTCCTTCGTGGTGGTCGTCATCGGCGGACTCGGCTCAATCCGGGGCGCGCTGCTCGCGGCGATGATCGTGGGGCTGATCGACACGATGGGCCGCGCCTTTCTGCGCGACCTGCTGAGCCTCTTCTTCTCGCCGCAGATCGCCGGCGAGGCGGGGCCGGCGCTGGCCTCGATGCTCGTCTACATCCTGATGGCGCTCATCCTGTTCTTCCGGCCCGAGGGCCTGCTGCCGCTCCAGAAGAGGTCCTGACCCATGTCCGTCGCCTCCCGTCACATCGAAAGCGTCGCCGTTCTTCTGGCTATGGTCGCGATCGGCCCCATCGTCGCGATCGTCTCCGGCGATGCCTACCAGCTTGCCATGTTCGAACGCGCGCTGATCTACGCGGTCGCGGCAGCGAGCCTCAACATGATCCTGGGCTATGGCGGCATGGTGAGTTTCGGCCATGCGGTCTATCTCGGCGTGGGCTGCTATGTTACCGGCATCCTCGCCAACGAGGACATCACCCAACTCTGGATCCAGCTTCCGGTGGTCATCGCCGCCTCAATGGCGGTGGCGCTCTTCATCGGGCTGATCGTGCTGCGCACCAGCGGCGTCTACTTCATCATGATCACCCTCGCGTTGGCGCAGATCTTCTTCTACCTCGCGGTCAGCTCCTCCTATTTCGGGGGAGATGACGGCATGATGATCTACGAGCGCACCACCCTTGCCCGCGCCTACGACCCATTTGACAGCTGGCAGTTCTACATCTTCTGCGCCGTGGTGGCGGTGCTTAGCATCCTCTTCGTCAACCACGTGATCCGCTCGGATTTCGGCCGCCGCCTCGTGGCCTGCCGGGAGAACCCGAAGCGGGCCACAGCACTGGGCTACAACGTCTTCGCGATCCGGCTGGTCAGCTTTGTGCTGGCGGGGGCGGTCTGCGGCGTCGCGGGCTTCCTGCTCGCCAACCAGACCGAGTTCGCCACGCCGGGCTATGCCAGCTGGCAGCGCTCGGGCGAATTGCTAGTCATCGTAATACTCGGCGGTGTGGGCACGCGCTTCGGGCCGGTTTACGGCGCTTTCGCCTTTATCCTGCTGGAGACGGTGCTCGCGGGCTACACCAACCACTGGCCAATCCTCTTCGGGCCGTTCCTGATCCTCGTAGTGCTCTTCTTCCACCAGGGGCTCGCCGGCTTCGTCGACCGCATCTTCAAGACCGGAGCGAGGGCGCGATGAGCCATATTCTGAAGCTGGAAGACATCTCGGTGAGCTTCGGCGGCATCCATGCGCTGCGCGATGTGAGCCTAAGCCTCGATCATGGCAGCATTCATGCGCTGATTGGGCCCAACGGGGCGGGCAAGACGACGCTGGTGAGCGTGCTCTCGGGCGAGCTGACGCCGGACAAGGGCAATGTGCTCTTCGACGGGAAGAGCGTGAACGGGCTGCCCACCCATATCCGGGCGCGGCTGGGGCTCACACGCACCTACCAGATCACCGCGCTTTTTCAGCATATTGCGGTGTGGGAGAACATCCTCCTAAGCCTAAAGGCGCGGGACGAGCCGAAAGTGTCGTTCAAGCAGCTTCTGCGCGCGCGGGCCGAGAAGGATTATGCGGAAGAGCTGGCCTCGGTGCTCAGGGATTTCGGGCTGGAGGAGAAGGCCGGAACCCTGCCCTCGGCGCTCTCGCATGGCGACAGGCGGCGGCTGGAACTGGCGATGGCGATCATCTCCAACCCCACGATCCTGCTGCTCGACGAGCCGCTCGCCGGGCTCAGCACCTCCGACGCAGCAGACCTCGTAGCCCTTATTCGCAAGCGTTTGAAGGGCGATGTGCCGATCTTGCTGATCGAGCATGACATGGATGCGGTGTTCGATCTGGCGGATGAGATCACGGTGCTGGTGGATGGCAAGGTGCTGATGACGGGGACGCCGGAGGAGGTGCGGAGCTCGCCGAAGGTGCAGGCCGCCTATCTCTCGGAAGAGGATGATTTCTGATGCTGCGTTTCGAGAATGTCTCCGCGAGCTATGAGGACAGTCAGGTGCTCTTCGACCTCTCCTTCGAAGTGAGGCCCGGCTCGGTCACCACGCTTCTGGGCAAGAACGGGATGGGCAAGACGACGACGATTCGAACGCTCTTCGGGCTGACCGACAAGATCACCGGCGACATCTGGCTCGAGGGCGAGCGCATCAACGGGCTGCGCACCCACGAGATCGCGCGGCGCGGGGTGGCGTTGGTGCCCGAGGGGCGGCAGGTGTTTCCGACGCTGACGGTGATGGAGAACCTGCTGGCCACGGCGCGCGACGGTCGCGACGGGTTGGAGGAAGTTTTCGAGCTTTTTCCAAGGCTTGCGGAGCGCAAGAGCTCTTTCGGCTCGCTGCTTTCGGGCGGCGAGCAGCAGATGCTGGCGATTGGCCGGGCGCTGCTGACCAAGCCGCGCTTCCTGATCCTCGACGAGGCGACGGAGGGGCTGGCGCCGGCGGTGCGCCGCGAGATCTGGGGCGCGCTCCGGCGGCTAAAGGAGCGCGACCTGACAATCCTCGTGATCGACAAGAGCCTCAAGCCGCTCTGCAAACTGGGCGACTGGCATCATGTGATACGCAAGGGCGAGCTGGCATGGAGCGGGCCCTCGGAGGTGCTGTCCGACCCCGCCTCGGAGGCGCGGCAGGTGCTGAGCCTCTGAGGGCGCGCGGGCGGCCGCAAAGCGCCCGAATTACCGAATCATGGTTAACGCCCAGGATTTGCTGGGATTCCGGTATCGGCATCACGTCGGTATTACGTCGGTATCGCGTCGGTATCGCGTCGGTGCGGTATCGGCAGGGGCGGAGCGTGAATGTGGCGCGCGCCGCGCAACGCCCCAATATCTTGATTGGCTCCTTCAGGCAGAAAACCCGAATAACCGCCGCCTCGGCACGTAAAAGACCCGCTCCTTGCGGGAGCGGGCCTTCAAAGCTCGGCGGGGCGGCTCAGGCGCTCTTGGCCTGGCCTTTCTCGCCCAGCACGGCCATCGCGGCATCGACGATCTCGCGGTAGCCGGTGCAGCGGCAGATATTACCCGAGAGCGCATCGCGCACCTCGTGTTCGGTGTAGCTCTTGCCGGTTGCGACCAGCTCGGAGAGGGTCATCAGCATGCCCGGCGTACAGTAGCCGCATTGCAGGGCGAAGTTTTCGTGGAACGCCTGCTGGAGCGCGTCGAACCCGTGATCCGCCGTGCCGAGCCCCTCGATGGTGGAAATCTCGCGGCCCTCGGCCTGATGCGCGAGGGTGAGGCAGGACCGCACCGCCTTGCCATCCATCATCACCGTGCAGGCACCGCAGACGCCATGCTCGCAACCTACATGAGTGCCGGTGGCGCCGATCTCGTGGCGCAGGAAATCGGAGAGCAGCATGCGCGGCTCGGCGAAGCCCTCAACCTCTTCCCCGTTGAGCCTGAATTCGACCGAATATTTCTGGCCTTCCTGAAGGATCTTCATGCCAGCACCTCCTCGATGAGTGTCTTGCCGATGCGGCGCACCAGTTCGCGGCGGTAGCGCGCGCTTGCGTGAATGTCGTCATTGCCGCCCATCTTCCAGGCGAGGCGGTTGAGCGCGTCGGGGATATCCGCCGGCGCGAGCCTGTCCCATTCCTCGACCGTGGGCGCATCGGAGACGCCGCCCACGCCAAGCCGCACCACACCCTTGTCGGCCACGCAGGCCATGGCGACGATGGCGAAATCGCCGTCGCGGCGGGAGATCTCGCGGAAGCCCCATTTGGCGGAAGCGGGCAGCGAGGGGAAATGCGCCGAAACGCAGAGCTCATCTTGCCGCCTCGCGGTTTCAAGAAGGCCGGTCTGGAACTCGGATGCCGACAGCGTGCGGCTGCCGGAGGCCGATTGCAGCGTGACCGTGCCGCCCAGCGTGGCGAGCAGGAGCGGCATCTCGGCCGAGGGGTCGGCATGGCAGAGCGAGCCGCAGACGGTGCCGCGATTGCGGGTCTGGATATGGCCCACATGGGCGAGCGCCTCGCGAATGATGGGCATGTGCCGCGCCAGATCGGCGTGGTGGAACACCTCGGCCTGCGTAACGGACGCGCCCACGGTGAGGCCCTCTGGCCCGATCTCTAGCTTGTGGAGCTCGGCGAGGCGCGAGACATCCACCAGCATCTTCGGCTCGGTCAGGCGCATGTTGAGCATCGCCATGAGCGATTGCCCGCCCGCGATCACCCGCGCGTCTTCGCCCTGCTCGGCGATACAGGCCACCGCCTCCTCGACCGTCTCAGGGATCATGATGGAAAAGGGCGCCGGTTTCATTGCTTGCCTCCGAATTTCGAGCGAATCTTACCCAGAAGCCCCTTGCGCGGTGCGCTGTCGGGGGCGGCCCGGGCCACGAGCGCGCGGAAGAACTGGTTGATGAGAAGCTTGGCAGCGCCCGAGAGCAGCCGCCCGCCCACCGAGGCGATGGTGCCGCTGAGGTGGATCTCGTAGCGGTATTTGACTGTGGTGCCGCCCTCGGCCTCTTCGAGCACCACCCAGCCGGTGCCGCGCGAGACACCCAGCGCGCCATCAAGCGTGCCCGCGATCTCGACGCTCTCGGGCTTCTTCATGTTCTTCAGCCGGATATCGGCCTCGAAGGTGCCGCGCACGGCGCCCACGCCCATGCGGAGCGTGCCTGTGAAGTGATCCTCAGCGTGCTTGTCGAGCTCCTTGCAGCCGGGGATGAGGCGCGCCATCTCGGCGGGGTCGAGCAGGGTTTCCCAGACTTTCGCGGGCGGGGCGGGCACGAAGGTTTCGCCAATCCCGCGCAGCGCATCGCCGGAATAATCGACCGTGAGCCGTTCCTCGGCCTTCTCGATGTCGGCGGGCGGCGGCATCTCCTCGCCGCCATTGATCCACTCGAAGACCTTCGAGGGGGTGAGAGGCATGGTCACGTCTTCGTAATCGAGCGCATCGGCCACGGCGTTGGCGAGGCAGACGGGCGTGGTATACTGGTTGCCTTCGGCGATGCCCTTGGCACCGAGCCGCGTGAAGGGCGAGGGGATGGCGACTGTATCGACCATCACCGGGTCCACGGCCTCGGCGGCGGTGGGGATGAGGTAATCGGCCATCGTGCCGGAGAGGAAGGTGCCATCCTCCTTGTAGACGAACTCCTCGTAGAGCGCCGCGCCGATGGCGTTGGCGAATGAGCCGCGGATCTGGCCCTTGGCGAGGCCGGGGTTGAGGATGGTGCCGCAATCATGCGCGGTCACGTAATGATCGACCTTCACCACGCCGGTGTCGGGGTCGATCTCGACGCCGCAGAAATCGAAGGCGAAGCCATAGGCGAGCGAAGTGTTGATCTCGTCATTGGCGGTGGTGGGGGTGAGCTCGGGCGCGTTCCAGTAGGCGACCTCGCGGATGCCCGGATCCATCCCGTCGGGCAGCGAGGAGGGCGACCAGTGCGCCAGCCCGCCGACGCGACGGAACTCGAGCGCGTTGTCGGGGTTCGATTTCGAGCGGATCATGCCATCCGTGAACTCGATATCCTCCTCCGGCACGTTGAGGAACCGGCCCGCCACCTTGGTCATCTTCACCCGCACCCGCTCGGCGGCGGTTTTCGCTGCAGAGGTGGATGCGGGCGAGAACCGGCAGGAATAGTTGCCGGCGGCGATCGACCAGTTGTCCTTCTGGGTGTCGGTCTCGAGGTTCACGGTGATGTCGGAGAAGGCGAGGCCCAGCTCGTCGGCCACGATCTGGGCCAGCGCCGTCTGGTGGCCCTGCCCCTGCGGCGTGCTGTCGCCCACCACGGTGACCGAGCCCAGCGCATCGACGCTGATCGTGCAGGAGGCCACTGCGCCATCCTTGGGCCCGGCCTTCTCGCGCTCCTCGCGGGTTTTCAGGGTGGAGATGTAGCCCATGTTCGACTGGCTGGGCTCCACCGCCGCCGCGAAGCCGATGCCGTAAAGCTTACCCTCGGCGCGGGCCTTGGCGCGGCGCTCGCGCAGCCAGTCGAGCCGGCCTTGCTCGACCGAATCCTTCACCACCTGCTGGTAATCGCCCGAGTCGATCAGCGCGCCGGCGGGGGCGCGGTAGGGGAAGGAGCCGGCGGGGATGAGGTTTTTCTCCATCAGCGCTAACGGGTCCATCCCGAGTTCTTTTGCGATCTTGTTCATCACCCGCTCGATGGCGAAATAGAGCTGCGGGCCGCCAAAGCCGCGCACCGCGCCTGTGGGGCATTTGTTGGTGAGAACGATGTTGTTCGTCACCTTCACGTTGGGGATGGTGTAGCAATTGGTGGAAAGCCCGTGCATCCGGTAGATCGGCGCGGGCATGGGGGCGCGCAGATGGGCGCCGTGATCGTCATAATGCTCCATGCGAAGCGCGGTCACCGTGCCGTCATCCTCGTAGGCGGCCTCGATGCGGGTGACGCGGCCGGGCGCGACGGAGGAGGCGGCGTGGTGCTCGAGCCTGTCCTCGATCCATTTCACCGGGCGGCCTGCAAGGCGCGAGGCCACGCAGAGAACCACGATATAGGGGAACATGGTGAGCTTGGAGCCGAAGCTGCCGCCCGAGTTGGGCGGGCTCTTGTGGCGCAGCTTGGCGGAGGGGATCTTGAGCGCGATGGCCATCACGGTATGCACCGAGAACGGGCCCTGGAAATTGGAGGTGACATCGTAGCCGCCGGTATCAGGCTTGTAATCGGCCACGATGCCGTAGGTTTCCATCGGCGTGACGGAGTTGCGCGGATAGCGGATGGTGATCTCTGTCTTGTGCTTCGACGTCTCGAGCGCGCCATCGGCATCGCCGTGGTTGAAGACCCGGTGCGAGACGCGGTTGGAGCCCGCCGCCTCGTGCAGCACCGGGGCATCCTCGGCGCAGGCCTTCACCGGGTCGACCACGGCGTCGAGCACCTCGTATTCGACCTTGATATGCTTGAGCGCATCCTCGGCGCGGTAACGGTCTGTTGCGCATACGATGGCCACTGGTTCGCCCACGTAGCGCACCTTGTCGAGCGCGATGCCTCGATAATCGAGCGGGTTCTTGAAGCCCACGATGAGTGGCTTGGTGTAAGGGCGGATATCCTCGCCGGTGACGACCGCGTGCACACCCTTCATCGCGAGTGCGGCGGAGGCGTCGATGCTAATGATGCGGGCATGGGCATGGGGCGAGCGCAGGAAGGCTGCATGTAGCGTGCCCTTCGCGATCGGGATATCATCCATGAAGGTCGCCTTGCCGCGCAGCAAGGTCTGATCTTCGGTGCGCAGGATCGTCTGCCCTACGAGGGGTTCGCGCGTTTCTGACACTGGTGGCCTCCATGCTGCGATGCGAGCTTGAATTCTATTAAATACTTATTGTATAATAAGTGCAGTCCGTGTCAATCTGTTTGGCGAGACAAAATGATACGAACCCCTTTTCGGAAGTGCCGAGCATGAATGAAGCAACTGGAATAAAAGAAGAAATTTCTTCGATCACGCTCAGCGACGGCGCCAGGGTGGCGGCGCGCAGGTGGGGTGGGGAGAAGCCCGCGCGGATCATCATCTCGCATGGAAACGGGCTCGCGATCGAGGGCTTTCGCGACTTCGGGATGGCGCTTGCGGAAGAATTCGAGGTGATTGCCTTCGATATGCGCAATCACGGGCGGAGCGGGCCGGGCGCGGTGCTCGCGGATCCGTGGCCGCGCTTCCTGCAGGACATTCCCGAGATCTTCGACGGGATTACGACGCATTTCGGCGAAAAGCCCACGCACGGGGCATTTCATTCGCTCAGTTCTGCCAGCACCATTCTCGCGCAGGGGCAGAGCCCGCGCCCGTGGCGCTCGCTCACGCTTTATGAGCCGCCGGTGCCGCCGGTGGCCGATGCCGCGCTTCTCGAGCAGTTCCTGAGTCTGCATGCCGGGCTGACGGAGCGCACCCGCAACCGCCGCCGCCAGTTTCGCGACGCGGGCCACCTTGTGACCTCGCTGAGCCGCTCGCCCACCTTCGGCGGAATCGGGGGTGCGTCCCTGCTGCGGCTCGCGGAGGCGATGCTGATGCGCACCGCTGCCAACCCCGAGGCGCCGTGGGAGCTTGTCTGCCACCCCGACATGGAGGCCAACACCTTCGACACGCGCCGCGCCTGCGATTTCTGGGAGGGGCTCGGCGGCGTCACGGTGCCGGTGCAGGTGGTCCTGGGCACGGCCCACGGGCATGACATGCCGATCCTGATCGAAACCGCAACCTGCCTTGCCCAAAGCTTCGGCTTCGACTGCGCGAAGGTGGAGGGCGGCGGCCACCTGATGCAATTGCAGCGCCCCGAGCGCAGCGCGGAGAAGGCGCTTCGCTTCGCCCGGGCGCACCCCTGAAACCCCAACCGGACCGCATGGCAAACCCGATCAACAGGAGAGGTTCTCACATGGCTCATCCGAATTCGACGACGGCCCTCGAGGCCTCCCGCAGCATGGACACGATCCTCGATTGCGTCCGGGCCTGGGCGGCCGCCACACCCGACCAGCTCGCGGTGGAAACCACCGATCATGGCAGGCTCAAATATGCGGAGCTCGTGAAAAACGCCAACAGCCTCGCGGCCGGGTTCGCGGCGCTCGGGCTCAGGCGCGGCGACCGGGTGGCGATCCAGCTGCCCTCCTCGCCGGAATTCGTCACGGCGTATCTGGCCTGTGCCATTTCGGGCTGCGTGCTGACGACGCTGCACATGCCCTACCGGCAGGACGAGCTGAAGCCGCTCATGGCATTCGCCAAGGCCCGTGCGGTGGTAACGGCAGAGGTGGGCAAATACGATGCGCCCGAGACGATGGAGGCGCTCAAGGCCGAGGTGGAAAGCCTCGAACACGTGATCTGCGTAACAGAGCCGAAGATCGCGGGCCATCTGCATTTCGCCGCGTTGGTGGCGGAGCATGCCGGGGCGGGCGAGATCGCGGGCGCGGGGCCGGAGGCGGAGGTGGCGCTCTGCTTCACCTCGGGCACCTCGGCCGCGCCGAAGGGGGTGATCCGCAAGCAGAAGGTTATGGCGGAGAACGCGCGCCGCTTCACCGCGATGATCTCCATGAGCGAGGCGGACCGGGTGATGATCGCCCCGCCGCTCACCCATGTCTTCGGCCTGCTCTGCGCGGGCAATGCGCTGATGGCGGGCGCGACGATCGTGCCGATCCCGCTCTTCACGCCGGAGACCTACGCGACCTATCTCACCGAGATGAGCCCCACGGTGGTGTATTCCGCCCCCGCGCATCTGGCCGCGACACTGAAGAGCGGGGTGATGGACACCACGCCCCCCGCCTCGGTGCGCGACGTGATCGTGGGCGGCTCGATCTGCCCGCCGGAAGTGGCCGCACAGTTCGAGGCGAAGCTGCCCAATGGCCGGGTGGGTTGCCTCTTCGGGATGACGGAGGCGCTGCTGGCCACGCAGACCGTGCCGACCGACCCCGCCGAGATCCGCCACGGCACGGTGGGGCAGCTGGCCGAGGGACTCGAGGTGCGCATCGTGACCGCCGATGGCGAGATCGCGGGGCCGGGTGGCGAGGGCGAGCTGCAGCTTTCGGGCTATTCGATCCTGCCGGAATATCTCGACAACCCCGACGCGAACACCAAGTCCTTCAGCGACGACGGCTGGTTTCGCACCGGCGATCTGGCCTCGCTCGACGCAAACGGCAACATCATGATCACCGGGCGCAGCAAGGACATCATCAACCGGGGCGGCATCAAAATCAATCCGGCGGATATCGAGAGCATCCTCGACGGCCATTCCGACATCGTGCAATCGGCGCTCATCCCGATGCCCGACGCGGTGCTGGGCGAGCGTATCTGCGCCTATGCGGTGCTGCGCCCGGGCTGCGCGCTGGCGCTGGAGGACATATGCGCCTATCTCGAGGCGCAGGGCGTGGCGAAGATGCGCTGGCCGGAGCGGCTGGAGATCGTGGCGGAGATGCCGATGACCCCCACGAAGAAGATCATCAAGCCCGTTCTGGTTGCAGACATTCGGGAAAAGGTTGAAAACTGAAGGCTCCGGGGGGGGGTGCGGCGCGCCCACACTCCCCTGCGCCGAGGCGGCGCCGGAGCGCGGCAACTTGGAAGGCGGACATGGCGAAGACCGAGGAAAAGGCGAAGGACGGGGCAAGGGACGGGGCCGGCTACGAGCCGCGCGCCAAGCGGGGCCGGCCGCGCGGCAAGGGCACGCAGCTGGTTTATGACGCGCTGCGCCGGGACATCCTGACGCTCGCCGCCAAGCCCGGCGACCACCTCGACGAGGCGCAGCTCGAAAAGCGCTTCGGCGTGTCGCGCACGCCCATTCGCGAGGCGCTCATCCGGCTGCAATCCGACCGGCTGGTGCGGTTCTCGGCCAATCGCGGACATTTCGTGGAAGTCATCAACATGAATGACGTGCCGCGCATCTTCGAGTCGCTAGATCTCTTCCAAGCGGCGGTGCTGCGGCTGGCCGCGCACCGGCGGACGGATGCGCATCTGGCCGAGCTGCGCGAGATCAACGCCGCCTACAAGGCCGCCGCGCTCGCGGGTGATTTTCCGACGATGACGGAGAAGAACCACGCGTTTCACAAGAAGATCGCCGAGGCGGGGGCCAACCAGTTCATCCGCGAAGCCTACGAGACCGTGCTGAATTACAGCCTGCGGCTGACCTACCTGATGTTCGAGGCCGCCGACCGGAGCACGCAGGAACCCGACAGCTATTACGAGCGCATCTTCCACGAGCATGACGAGATGATCACCCTGATCGAGAAGGGCGAGGCGGATGCGCTCGACGAGGTGAGCAAGAAGCACACCCGTCTCTTCTCGACCCGCGTGGCCGAGTTCATGCAGAACCGGGTGAGCCTCAGGAGCAAGGCGCAGGTGTTCTGAAGGTATTGTCATGTGTGGACGGCTCCGTTTGCGCAAGGGTAAATTTGAGGGACCGGTGATCGTTGGGGGAGCGGTCATGTGTCCGGCCTGTTTGCGCGGTGCGTCTGACCGCTGGCCTTGATGAAGTCCGCGTGCCGGGTCCCGATC
>JAVKDQ010000088.1:0-56027 GCA_040222155.1 Roseovarius sp. | reverse complement strand
ATCGCAGGCCGACAGCACCCGGGCCACGTCCTGCTCGTCCACCGTGGTGCCCATGACCTCGACCTTGCCCGCCAGCCCGTAGCTGCGCGGCTCGGCGCCCGAGAAGGCGGCGATGACATGGTCGACCCGGATGCCGGCCATCTTCTGTGCCGCCTGCACGGCAGTGCGGATCGCGCGCTCGGTTTCCTGCATCGCGGCAACCTCGCCAAAGCGCACACCACGCGAGCGGGTGGTGGCCGCGCCGATCACCCGGAAGCCCGCCTGCCCCGCCATCGCCCCCACGCCATCGGCCTCGGCACGCCGCTCGGTGCCATCGAAGCGCAGCACGAGACAGGCGATCTTGGAGGTGCCCACATCGAGCACCGCCACGACACCGCGCTGGATCGCTGCCTTGCGCATGTTCCGCATCGCGCGCTGGCTTTCGTAAAGGTCCATCATTGCTCGTTCGCCTCCATGCTCACTTGCATCACCCGCCACCATTCCTCGACCGCATCGGGGTTCATCCGCACCGTAGGCCGGCCCGCGAGGCGCATGTCCACCACCGCCACGTCGCGTTCCAGCATGTCCTGCACCTCGTCGAGAACGATCACCCGCTCGAGGGCGCGCACCGGGCGCTCCTCGGGCAGAAGGATGCGCTGCCCCTCGGTCAGAACCACATCCCAACGCCGCTCGCCCACACGCACGAGACCCAGAAGCCGCTTGCCGAGAGGCCGCGCCGCGGTGATGATCGCCAGCGCGCCCTCGACATCCTTGTCGGCGCCGGCCCCCGCGATCACCGGCAGATCAGCCCGCTCGGCGCGTGTCGCGAGGTCGGCCACCACATAGCCCTGCCTGTCGACCAGCCCCAGCCCGTCATGGTTGCGCCAGACGGCGACGGGCTCGCGCTCGTTCACCTCCACCACCAGCGTGCCGCCGCGGCGCACCCGGAGCGTGGCATCCTTCACCGCTGGAAGGCCCACGATCATCTCTCGCGTGTAATCGAGGTCGATCTCGAAGGAGGAGGCGGGCAGGTCGAAGGGGAAGATCTCGCGAATATCCTCTTCAACCGAGGCGCTCGCGCCCTCCACCGCCATGAGTTTCACCATGAATTCAGGGCGCGTCTCGATCTGGCGGCGCAGGTCGGCCACGGCAGTCTGGATAGCCTGCTGGCGGTCTTCATCTCCCAACCAGATGGCAGTGATCGCGAAGAAGAGGCAAAAGGGCAGGCCCACACGCAGCGTGAGCCGGAAAAGCGGGGTGAGCATCAGCCTCTGAAGGCGATACTTCAGCCGCGAAGGCGCCGGGTCGGAGGCCCTGGCCCCGAGTTGGGGCGCCTCAACGGCACCGTCCTCGGCACGCGCCTGGCGCTCTCTGCCGATCATCTTCCGCATGAGGCATCCTCCACGAGCCAGCGGCAGAGCTCGGGAAAGCTCATGCCCACGGCCTGCGCCTGTTCGGGCGAGAGCGAGGTGGGGGTCATGCCGGGCTGCGTGTTCGTCTCGAGAAGCACCAGCCCCTCGAGCCCGCGCGGCTCATCCCAGCGGAAGTCGGTGCGGCTCAGGCCCCTGCAGCCCAGCACCTGATGCGCGCGAAGCGCGTAGTCCATGCAGGCGTCGAAGATCTCTGCCGGCACATCCGCGGGCACCTCGTGGCGCGAACCGCCCTGCGCGTATTTCGCGTGGTAGTCGTACCAGCCGTCGGTGATGATGTCGGTGACGGTGAGTGCGCGATCGCCCAACACCGAGGTGGTAAGCTCGCGTCCGGGCACATATTGCTCCACCATCACCTCGTCGGGCATGTCGTCGGAGAGCAAGGGCGGCGCGTTGGCGGCCTCGTGCACAAGATAGACGCCCACCGAGGAGCCCTCGTTATTGGGCTTCACAACGTAAGGCGGTGGCATCACGTGGCGCGTGCGCACCTCGGCCGCGGGCGCAAGCGTGCTGCCAACCACCGGCAGGCCCACGGCCTCGTAGGCCGCCTTGGATTTCTGCTTGTCCATCGCAAGAGCAGAGGCCAGCACACCGGAATGGGTGTAGGGGATCTTGAGCCATTCGAGCACACCCTGCACGCAGCCATCCTCGCCCCAGCGGCCATGCAGCGCATTGAACACGACATCGGGCGCGGCCTCTTCGAGCTGCGCGGCCAGATGCGGCGCGGCGTCGATTTCGACCACGTCATAACCCGCCTCGCGCAGGGCCTTGGCGCATTCCGCCCCCGAGGAGAGAGACACCTCCCGCTCGGCGGAAAATCCGCCCATGATGACCGCCACTTTCGGGGGCTGTCCGCTCGACTGACCCACCTTGTCCTGCCTCTGTCCCTGGCCGTTTGCCGGCCTTTTCGCTCTTGCCACACGATGCGCGCAGTCGGGCATTGCCCGGAATGCAACTCATGCGTCGTGTCTATGCCTGCTCGGTCGCCCCTTCGGGCGTCACGGGGCCGGTTCGCCGACCCTCATGATTTCCCAATGTAACTCTATTCCGCTGGATTGAAAAACCTTTTTTCTGACTTCTTCGCCCAGCCCCTCCAGATCGGCGGCGGTGGCGCCACCGGCGTTGATGAGGAAATTCGGGTGCTTCTCGCTCATCTGCGCCCCGCCCCGCCGCGCGCCCCGCAAGCCGGCATCGTCGATCACCTTCCACGCCTTGAGGTCGTGCACGTCATCCGCGCGCCCGGTGCTCGAGAACCCGGCAGGGTTGCGAAAGGTCGAGCCCGCGCTGCGCTCCTTCGTGGGCTGCGTCTCGTCACGGCGGCGAAGCTGTTCCTCCATGCGGGCGTGGAGCGCCGAAGGGTCGCCCGACGGCCCTTCGAATGTGGCCTGCGTAATCACCCAGCCTGCAGGCAAGCTGGTTTCCCGGTAGCGAAAATCCAGATCTGCGGCTTTGAGGGTCACCACCTCGCCCGCTCGCGTGACGGCCCGGGCCTCAACGAAAACATCGGCCGTGTAGGTGCCGTAGCAGCCCGCGTTCATTCGCACGGCACCGCCCACCGCGCCGGGAATGGTGCGCAGGAAGGTGACATCGACCCCCGCATCGGCCGCCTTTCGCGCCACATGCGCGTCAAGCGCGGCGGCGCCCGCGGTGATGCGGTTGCCCTCGACGGTGATCGTGTTGAACCCCCGCCCCAGCCGCACCACCACGGCGCGCAGCCCGCCGTCCCGCACGATCAAGTTCGACCCCACCCCCATCGGGAAAACCGGCACGGAGGGGTCTAGCGCGGCCAGAAACTCCGCCAGATCGGCCTCATCCTCGGGCTGAAAGAGCCAGTCTGCCGGGCCGCCCACGCGCAGCCAGGTGAGATCGGAGAGCGGTTTGCCTCGGGTCAGCCTGCCGCGGGGTTTGGGAATGTCGGTCATGGCTCCCTGCTAGCGGCAGGCGCGCAGGGCCGCAAGGCCCGTCACTCGGCGCTGCGGCGCGCCCTGACGCGCTGCACCCAGCCGATCGCCGCGCCGAGCAGCAGGCCGAGGATGCCGGGTGCGGCCATCAGCATGGCGACGATCGCGTAACCCATACCATCCCAGCCCTGCATCTGGCGGCCCTTCCAGATGGCCCAGGCCATGAGCAGCGCAAGAAGAACTGTGAAGAGCGCCACGAGCCATCCACGCTCTGCGCGGATCGCAAGCACACCCACGATCAGCGGGATCACGAAGCAGAAGAGCGGAACGATATAGACCATACGTCACCGTAGCGGCACCGCGCGTCGCGCGGCAAGCGGTTTGCGCGGCTCAGCGCGCCATGCCCCGCAGCCAACGGCCGAGATATATCACCGGCCAGCGCAGCATGCTGATCCCCGCCACCAGCACCGCAAGCCCCCACCACGGGCCGTTCTGGTAGGTGACGAAGCCCAGAAGCGGAATGCCGAGAGCGATGAGCGCATAGGCGCGTCGCCAATGATTGTCGCGGCTGGGCAGCATCGCCAGAAGGTTGGCCAAGAGCATCCAAAGGCAGGCGAGAATGAGGGATAGGGTCATTTCGGGGTCTCCTGTGTCTGGCCCATGGCCTTTCCGAGGTAGTAGCGGAGCGGGTTGCGGAACATCGAAAGCAGCGCGAAAAGCCCGAGGCCGGCGGCCCAGAGCCCATGCGTCTGGCCAAGCGCCCAGATCAGCACCGGCGCCGCGATCAGAAGCGCGATGCCCGGCAGGTACTGGTGGCGCATCGGCAGCATCGCCACAACCGCGGCGGCGATGACCCAAAGGCAGGCGAGGATGAGGACGGTGCTCAAAACGGGCCTCCCAGCGTGATGTAAAGCGCACCCAGCGAGCCCAAAAGGCCAAAGGCCGGCACTGCCGCAGGAACATTGAACCGCGCGGGCGGTGCGCCGCGTTTGACCGCCAGAAGCGCCGCGTTGACCAGCACGAAAACGCCCAGAAGCAGGGCCGAGGTGGCGCTCGCGAGTTCGGCCACTGGCAGGGTGAGCGCGGCGGGCAGCAGCATCGCCCCCACGAGGCAGGTGGCCAGCACCGGCGTCCCGAGCCTTTCATGCGCATGGTGGAAGATAGCGAAGGCGGGTGTGCGGCGCCCGAGCCCGAAAAGCACCCGCGCGGCCATCACGATCTGCGCGAGCACGCCGTTCATCGCGGCGGCCACGGCGATGAGCGCCAGAAAGGCCGCGCTCCCGCCATGCCCTGCCTGCCAGACCAGCGCGAGCGGCTGCTCACTCTGAGCCAGATCGGCAAGCGGCACGGCCCGAACGGCGGCGACGGCCACGAGCGCGTAGAGCAGGCTGGTGATGAGAAGCGCTATCAGAATGGCGCGAGGCATCACCCGCTCCGGGTCTTCCACCTCTTCGGCCATGTTGACGATATCCTCGAAGCCGATAAAGGCGAAGAAGGCCAGAACGGCCCCCGCCGCCAAGCCCGGAAAGGCGATAGGCGGCAGTTCGGCCACGGTGACGACCGGCTCGGCCAGCCAGCCCGCATGCATCACCAGTACAAGCCCGAGGATCTCGATGCCGGTGAATATCGCGGCGAGAGCAAGACTTTCGAGCACGCCCGCAAGCGCCACCGCCACGAGCCCCAGCCCCAGCACGACGGCGAGCAGCTCCTGCGGCAGGCCGGTGGCGAGCGCGAGATACCCTGCCCCACCGCGCAGCACCGCCGCCGCGGAGATCGTGCCGGCCAGCACGATCGCCACGCCCACGAGCACGCCCAGCCAATCCATGCGCAGGCCGTGTGCCACATAGGCCGCCTCGCCTGCCGCTTCCGGCAGGCGGGTGGAAAACTCCGCATAACTGAGCGCGGTGGGCGCCGCGATAAGCCCGGCCAGAATGAAGGAGAGCGGCGCCCAGGCACCGGCCTGCGAGGCCACGGCGCCCACGAGCACGTAGATGCCCGCGCCCACCATCACGCCCACGCCATAGGCGGTGAGAAGCGGCAAGCCGATACGCCGTTTCAGCGCCTCGCTCACCGGCACCCCCTCCGTTCCATGCGCCGCGCAGACCCCATCAGCCTGCCTTTCGCTGCAGCCGCCCGGGCAGGTTGCCCGCCCATGCGCTGATCGTGCCTGCACCGAGACAGACCACGATATCGCCCGGCCTGGCATACTGGCGAACGAGGCGCTCGAGATCGTCTTCGGTGGCGATGGCATGGGCCTGCCGATGCCCGTGGCGGATGAGGCCAGCCACCAGGTCGTCGCGCGAGGCGCCGGGGATCGGGTCTTCGCCGGCGGCGTAGACCTCGGCGATGGCCACGACATCGGCATCGTTGAAACAGGCGCAGAAATCGTCGAAGAGGCTCGAAAGGCGCGTGTAACGGTGCGGCTGGTGCACTGCGATCACCCGACCGCTGCTCGCCTGACGCGCCGCCTTGAGCACGGCGGCGATCTCCACGGGGTGGTGACCGTAATCGTCGATCACGGTCACGCCATCCACCTCACCCACCTTGGTGAAGCGCCGATTGACGCCCCCGAAGGCCGCCAGCGCCGCGCGGATCTCGGCACGTTTCATGCCCAGATGCCGCGCCACCGCAACCGCCGAGAGCGCGTTGGAGAAGTTGTGATCGCCCGGCATCGGCAGGGTGCAGCCCTCGATCATCAGCCCCTCGGCCTGCAGCGCGATGTCGAAATTCGCCACGCCCGCCTCGTAGCGCAGGTTCACTGCGCGCACATCGGCCTGCGCGTTGAAGCCGAAGGTGACGACGCGGCGGTCTGTCACCCGGCCCACCAGCGCCTGCACTTCAGAATGATCGGTGCAGCAGACGGCAAGGCCATAGAAGGGAATGTTGGAGACGAAATCGTGGAACCCCTGCCGAAGCGCGTTGAAATCGCCCCAGTGTTCCATGTGCTCGGGGTCGATATTTGTGACGATGGCGATGGTGGCGGGCAGCCGGGTGAAGGTGCCGTCGCTTTCGTCGGCCTCCACCACCATCCACTCGCCCTCGCCCACCCGGGCGTTGGAGCCGTAGGCGTGGATGATGCCGCCATTGATCACCGTGGGGTCGAACCGGCCGGCATCGAGTAGCGCGGCGACCATCGTTGTGGTCGTCGTCTTGCCATGCGTCCCGGCCACCGCGATGTTGGATTTGAGGCGCATCAGCTCCGCCAGCATCTCGGCCCGCCGCACCACTGGCAGGCCGCGCAGCCTTGCCTCCATGAGTTCGGGATTGTCGGGCTTGATGGCCGAGGAGATCACCACCACCTCCGCCTCCTCCAGATTGGCTGCGCGCTGGCCCTCGAAGACGAGCGCGCCGAGGCTTTCGAGCCGTTCGGTGATCTTCGAGCGCTTGAGGTCGGAGCCCTGCACCACATAGCCGTGGTTCAGAAGCACCTCGGCGATGCCCGACATGCCGATGCCGCCTATCCCCACGAAGTGAATGGGGCCAACATCGCCGGGAAGCTTGGTGGCTGCGTTCATGCTTTCTGTCCTTTCTGGGCAAGCTCTTCGACCATGTCCGCAAGCACCGAGGGCGCCTCGGGCATGGCCACCGAGAGCGCGGCCCGCGCCATCTGCTCGGCGCCTTGCGGGTTGGTGAGCACCGAGACGATCTGCTCGGCAAGTACCTCGACCGAGAGCTTCGACTCCGGGATCACGATGGCCGCGCCGGCCTGTGACAGCCCCTTGGCATTGGCGCTCTGATGGTCGGCGGCGGCGTGCGGGTAAGGCACGAGGATCGCGGGCCGACCGATCACCGAGATGTCGGCCACAGAAGAAGCCCCTGCCCTGCTGATCACAAGCTGCGCCTCGCTCATCCGGCGCGGCACGTCCTTGAAAAACGTGGCCACATCGCCCGCGATGCCGTGCTCGGTGTAATATTCCGCCACCCGGGCGCCATCTTCCTCGCGGGCCTGATGGCTCACGCGGATGTTGCGCAGCACCTCGGTGGGCAGCGCCGCGATGGCGGGCGGCACCACATCCGAGAGCGCCCGCGCGCCCTGGCTGCCACCTATGACGAGGATCGACATCGGGTAATCGCCCGGCGGGATATAGCCCGCGCCCGCGCGCTCCAGAACCGCCGCGCGCACCGGGTTGCCCACATGCGTGCCCTCCACGCCCGCAGGCAGCTCGGTGGGCCACGTGCCGCAGGCCACCACATCGACCCGCTTGGCGAAGATCCTGTTCACCCGGCCAAGAACGCCGTTCTGCTCGTGAATCATGCGGGGCCGCCGCAGGAGCGTAGCTGCCGACAGCGCGGGGATCGTGGGATAGCCGCCGAAACCCACCACCACATCGGGCTTCTCGCGCATCATCCTCAGCGTCGCGCCAACGATGCCGCCCAGCACGTGGAAGGGCACCAGGAGCTTGTTGAAGATCCCGCCCCGCGCGAAGGTGGCGGAGGAAACCTGCTCGATGCTGACCGAATGTGGAAAGCCGCCGGTGTAGCGCGCGCCACGCGCATCGGTGGAGAGCTTTACCCGCCAGCCCCGGCGCAGCATCACCTCGGCCAGCGCCTGCGCGGGAAACATGTGCCCCCCGGTGCCGCCCGCGGCGATGACCAGTAGCGGTTTGCGCTCGCTCATGTTCGTCCTTCCTCTCAGCCCGGGCTCGTCGCGTCAGAGCGCGCCCGGGCCAGGCCCTATCGGCTCCGACCGCGCAGAATGTCGTGTATTTCGCCCTGCGGACGGGTGCGTGTAAAGGCGAAGAGCATGCCAAGCGCGATCCCCGTCGCGATGAGCGAAGACCCGCCGTAGCTCACGAAGGGAAGCGTCATGCCCTTGGCGGGCAGAAGCCGCACCGCCACGCCCATGTTGATCATCGCCTGCACACCGAAACTCGCGATGAGCCCCGTGCCGGCGAGGCGGATGAAGGTGTCGCGCTCGCGCATCAGCCGGGTGAGCGAACGCATCACCACGAAGGCGTAAAGCGCGATGATGCAGATCACCAGCACCAGCCCGTATTCCTCGGCCGCGACCGCGATGATGAAATCGGTATGCGCGTCGGGCAGGTTCCACTTCACCTCGCCCTCGCCCACGCCCACGCCGAAGAACCCGCCCTCGCGGATCGCGTTGGTGGCGAAGCCCAACTGGGTGTTGGGGTCGACTTCGGGGCTCAGGAACCCGTCGATCCGGCGGGCGAAATGCTCGGAATTGTTATAGGCGAAGCTGCCCGCGGCCACCACGCCCACCGCCATGCCCACCAGAAGCAGCATCGGCGCGCCGGCCACGAAATACATCACGCCCCAGCAGAAGAGAATGAGGCAGGCCTGCCCGAAATCGGGCTGCACCGCCAGCAGAGCCACGATGATGATTGCAAGAAAGAACGACCAGCTCTTGCCAGGCGGGCCGTTTATCTCCTGGCTGGCGGCCATGAGCCATGCGGCAACCACCACGAAGCCCGGCTTGAGAAACTCCGAAGGCTGCACCGAGCCGAAGCCGATGCTGTACCAGCGCACCGCGCCCTTGCCGAAATCCGTGCCGAAAAAGGGCAGGAGCGCCAGTGCCGCGAAGGCCGCGAGAAAGCCCATGACCGCAAGGCGCCGCACGAGCAGCGGGCTCATCATAGAGGTGACGATCATCGCGGTCAGCGCCAACGCGCCGAAGAAGGCTTGCCGCTCGACATAGTGGAAGGGGTCGAAACCGTTCTTCTCGGCCAGGGGCGGCGAGGCCGCGAGCCCGAGAAGGATGCCGATGCCGAAGAGCATCAGGACACATGAGATCGACCACTTGTCGATCGTCCGCCACCAACGTGGGAGAACCGGGTCGCCATCCCGCGCCGGGACGGCCCCATAGACCATTTCCGTCATCTCTTACCGCTCTGCCTTTTGCCTGCCCCTCTTTCACCGGGGGCAATGGCACAACCTTAGCAGGTTGGCAGCCGCGAGGAAAGCGTTTCGCCGCGCCTCAGGCACCGCCTTCCTGCTCCGCGAGGCGGGCATGGACGCAGGCGATGAAATCCTCGCCGCGCTTCTCGAAATTGTCATACTGGTCGAAGCTCGCCGCCGCCGGGGCCAGCAGCACCGTCTCACCCGGCTGCGCGTCTTCCGTCGCGCGCGCCACGGCCTGTGCCATGGTGGTGCAAACCTCGGCCTCCACGCCTTCGAGCCCCAGCGCGAAGCCGGCCGCCTCGCGCCCGATCACATAGGCCCTCACCACATGCGGGAAGCCCGGCGCGAGCCCCGCGAGCCCGCCCTCCTTCTCGAGCCCGCCGCAGATCCAGCGGATGCGATCGAAGGCCAGAAGCGCGTTCAGCGCCGCATCCACGTTGGTGGCCTTGCTGTCGTTCACGAAACTCACGCCGCCGCGCTCGGCCACGACCTGGCTGCGATGCGGCAGGCCCTTGAAGTTCAGGAAACCGCGTTCGATGACCTTGGGCGAGAGTCCAAGCGCGCGGCAGGCCGCATAGGCGGCGCAGGCGTTCTGGTGGTTGTGACGCCCCGGCAGCCCGCGCGCTGCACGCAGGTCGATCGAGCCCACTTGCCGGCCCTTGCGATATTCGGAGAGAAACCCCTTCCTCGCGAAGACAGACCAGCCCGGCCCACCGAGCTTCTCCGCGACCGAAACGCGGATCACCCGATCGTCGTCCGGCCCCTCGGAAAGCTGGCCCGCCATGAACCGCCCCTCGGGCTCGTCGATGCCGATCACCGCGCGATCCGGCCCGCCCTCGGCAAAAAGCCTGCGCTTGGCCGCGAAATAGCCGCCGCGCCCGCCATGCCTGTCGAGATGGTCGGGCGAGAGATTGGTGAAGACCGCGATATCGGGCGTGAGCGCGCGCGCGAGTTCCGTCTGGTAGGAGCTGAGTTCGAGCACCACCACCCCCGCCTCGCCCGGCGGGTCGATGTCGAGCACACCGCGCCCGATGTTACCCGCAAGCTGCACGGGCCGGCCCGCCTCTGCCAGCACATGGTCGATCAGCGCCGATGTGGTGGATTTGCCGTTGGAACCTGTCACCGCCACCACCTTGGGGGGCGTGTCGAGCATCTCCCACTCGCCCTGCCCCAGCGCGCGGAAGAAAAGGCCGATGTCGTTATCCACCGGCACGCCCGCAGCCTGCGCGGCGGCCACCACGCGGTTGGGCTGCGGGTAGAGATGCGGGATGCCGGGGGAGACGATGAGCCGCGCGATGGCATCGAAAGCACCCGGTTTGGCGAGGTCACTCACCTCGAATCCCTCTGCCGCCGCCTTGTCGCGCGCCTCGGGGCTGTCGTCCCAACAGACGGGGATCGCGCCACCGGCGTGAAGCGCCCGCGCGGCGGAGAGCCCCGAGCGGCCTAAGCCGAGGATGCCCACGCGCGCGCCTTCGAAACCGGGAACGGGGATCATGCCTGCGCCCTCTTTGCCAATTCCTGCAAGATCGCCAGCGCCCGCGCGGCATCGGCCCGTGGCACGAAGGCATGGTCGTGATGATAGCCCGCCACCATGTTGCAGGCGATGCCCTCCTCGGCCAGGGCGCCCGCGACAGCGGCGGTGAGGCCCACTCCGTCGAGCGCGGAATGCACCGTGAGCGTGATCCGGGCCATCGGCATCGCGGTGTCGAACCCGTGCCGCCGCGCGGCCTCCTCCGGCAGGATCAGCGACACGCCCTCCGCCTCGCGGAAGAGGCCAAGCGCCTCGGGAAAATGCAGCGCTGCCACGGCGTCATCGGCCACGGTGCAGAAGTGCCATGTTTCGCCATCGATCTCCGGCGCCATCCCCGCGATCATCGCGGCACTCTCGCGCACGGGCGATGCGGCGGCGGCCATGCTCACCGCACCTTCAGCGTGGCCAGCCCGATCATCGCCAGAATGAGCGCGATGATCCAGAAGCGGATGACGATGGTGGGCTCGGCCCAGCCCTTCTTCTCGTAATGGTGGTGGATGGGCGCCATCAGGAAAACCCGTTTTCCGGTGCGCTTGAAATAGAGCACCTGAATGATCACCGAGAGTGCCTCGACCACGAAGAGCCCGCCGACGATACCCAGCACGATCTCGTGTTTCGTGACCACCGCGATGGCGCCGAGCGCGCCCCCGAGCGCGAGCGACCCGGTATCGCCCATGAAAACGGCGGCGGGCGGCGCATTATACCAGAGAAACCCGAGGCCACCCCCAACGAGCCCTGCCACGAAGATCAGGATCTCGCCCGAACCCGGCACGTAATGCACCTCGAGATATTCGGTGAAATCCACGCGCCCCACCGCGTAGGCGATGACGCCGAGTGCCGAGGCCGCGATCATCACCGGCATGATGGCGAGCCCGTCGAGCCCGTCGGTGAGGTTCACGGCATTGGCCGCGCCAACCACCACGAACATCGCGAAGGGGATGAAGAAGATGCCGAGATTGAAGAGCGCATCCTTGAAGAAGGGAAAGGCGAGCTGGTTCTGCAGCTCGACGGGGTGGTGATAGGTGGCCCAGAAGGCCGCGATCCCTGCGATCGCGAAGCCGAGCAGAAGCCGCACCCGCGCGGGCACGCCCTTGGTGTTCTGCTTGGACACTTTCGAGTAGTCGTCCCAGAATCCGATGAGCCCGAAGGCCAGCGTCACGAAGAGCACCATCCAGACGTACGGGTTGTCGAGCCGCGCCCAGAGCAGCGAGGAGGTGACGAGCGCCCCCACGATCAGCAAGCCCCCCATCGTGGGCGTGCCCGATTTGGATTTGTGCCCCTCCGGCCCGTCGGCGCGGATCGGCTGGCCCTTGCCCTGGCTGCGGCGCAAGACATCGATCAGCGGGCGCCCGAAGAGGAAGCCGAAGATCAGCGCCGTCATGAAGGCGCCGCCCGCGCGGAAGGTGATATAGCGGAAGAGGTTGAAGAAATCTCCCCCGTCGGACCATATGGTCAGCCAATAGAGCATCAGTCGTCCTCTTCTTCCGCCGCCACCCGGCGACCGGCCTTGCGCAGCGCCTCGACGATGAGGCTCACCCGGCTGCCCTTGGAGCCCTTCACCAGAACCACGTCGCCCGCGTCGATCAGGCGATGCGCCCGCCCGGCGAGGCTTTCGGCATCTTTCGCGCGCTCGCCGCGTTGCCGTTCGGGCAGCGCCTCCCAGAGCGCCTGCATCCGGGGGCCCACGCAATGCACCTCGTCGATATCTCGCATTGCGTCAAGCTCGGCCAGCGCCGCGTGAAGCTGCAATTCCGTCTCGCCGAGCTCGAGCATGTCGCCCAGAATGGCCACGCGCCGCCCTCGCGCGATGCGGCCCACATCGTCGCGCGGGTGGGTAGCGGCCAGCATCTCGAGCGCGGCCTTCATCGAGGCGGGGTTGGCGTTGAAGGCATCGTCGATCAGGTCGATCGTCCAAGTCTCGTCGCCGGTGTCGAGCTGCAGCACCTCGCGCGTGCCCCGGCCCGAAACCGGGTGCCAGCGCGCCAGATCGGCGATGCCCACGGCGCGGTCGGCCCCCATCACGCGCAACGCGGCCAGCACGGCAAGCGCGTTCTCGGCGAAATGCCGGCCCGCCACGCCCACCTTGTAGACAACCGGCGTGCGCCACAGACGGGCATGGGCCACGGTGACCTTCTCGTGCAGTTCCACCTTGAGAAGCCGGTGATGATTACCGCGCGCCTGCCCGAAGGTGATGATCCGCCCGGCATGCTGCCGCGCCTTCGCCGCGAGGATCGGCGCGGTGTCGATATCGCCGTTGATGATCGCCACGCCATCCGGCTCCAGCCCTTCGAGGATCGACGCCTTCTCATGCGCGATCCCCTCGATGCTCTCGAAAGCCTCCAGATGCGCGGCCGCCACGGTGGTGATCAACGCAACATGAGGGCGGGCCATGCGCGAGAGCGGCGCGATCTCGCCGGGATGGTTCATGCCGATCTCGATGATGGCGAACTCGGCCTTCGGATCGAGACGGGCGAGCGTGAGGGGCACGCCCCAATGGTTGTTGTAGCTCGCCACCGAGGCGTTGGTGCGGCCCTGCGCGCCCAGCACGTGGCTCAGCATGTCCTTGGTGGAGGTCTTGCCCACCGATCCGGTAATCGCGATGACCTTGGCGCGGCTGCGGACACGGCCCGCGCGCCCCAAGGCCTCGAGAGCGGCCTGCACGTCGTCCACCAGCAGAAGCGGGGCAGTTTCCGCCACGCCCTCGGGGCGGTGCGTGACCATCGCCGCCGCGGCCCCCTTGCCGAGCGCATCGGCCACGAACTCATGCCCGTCGCGCGCAGCCTTCAGCGCCACGAAAAGATCGCCCGGCTGAAGCGTGCGCGTGTCGATCGAGACACCACTCGCCTGCCAGTCGCCCGTTGCGCGGCCACCGGTGGCGGCCTCGGCCTCGGCGCGTGACCAAAGGCTCATGCCAGCCCCCCGTCGAGCGCGGCCACGGCCACGCTGGCCTGCTCGCGGTCGTCGAAGGGGAAGACAGCATCGCCCACGATCTGCCCGGTCTCGTGCCCCTTGCCGGCGATCAGCAGCGCGTCCCCCGGCCCCAGCGCATCGACCCCCCGCAGAATCGCCTCGGCGCGATCGCCCACCTCCATGGCCCCCGGGCAGCCCTCCATCACCGCCGCACGGATGCTTGCCGGGTCTTCGCTGCGGGGATTGTCATCCGTCACGATCACCAGATCGGCGTTCTCGGCGGCGGCGCGGCCCATCATCGGGCGCTTGCCGGCATCGCGGTCGCCACCTGCGCCCAGAACCACCACGAGCCGACCCATCACATGTGGGCGCAGCGCGGCGAGCGCGGTGGCCACCGAGTCGGGCGTGTGCGAGTAATCGACGAAGACCGAGGCGCCATTGACCCGGCGCGCGGCGAGATGCATCCGCCCCCGCACCGTCTGCATCGACGACAGCGTGCCGAAGACCTGATCGGGGTCGGCCCCCGCGCCGATTGCAAGCCCCGCTGCCATCAGCACGTTCTCGGCCTGGAAACCGCCGATGAGGTCAAGCTCCACCTGCGCGGGCCGGCCGTGCCATTCGAAGCGCAGCACCTGCCCGGTGGGCGAGAAGCTGCGTGCGAGAATGTGCAGATCGCTCCCCGGGGCGCGCCCCACGCGCAGCACCTCCTGCCCGCGGGCATGGGCAATCTTGGCCATGTCGCGGCCCTTGGGGTCGTCGACATTGATCACTGCCACCCCGTCTTCGGGCAGCACCCGGCGGAAGAGCCCCGCCTTGGCGTTGAAGTAATCATCGAAATCCGCATGATAATCGAGGTGGTCGCGGCTGAGATTGGTGAAGCCCGCCGCGGCGATGCGCACCCCGTCGAGCCGCTTCTGGGCGAGCCCGTGGCTCGAGGCCTCCATCGCCGCATGGGTCACGCCCGCGGCTTCGGCCTCCGCCAGAACGCGGTGCAGCGTGATCGGGTCGGGCGTGGTATGCGCGAGCGCCGCCTGATAGGCGCCCTCTACCCCGGTGGTGCCGAGGTTGATCGCCTCGAGCCCCAGCGCGGCCCAGATCTGCCGGGTGAAGCTCGCCACCGAGGTCTTGCCATTGGTGCCGGTCACCGCGACCACCGTTTCGGGCTGCGCTCCGAACCAGAGCGCCGCGGCGAAGGCCAGCGCCTGCTTGGGATCCTCGGCGAGCACCAGCGCCGCCTCGGAGGCCGCCAGCGGCCCTGCCGCCATTTCGCCGCCCTCGGCATCGGTGAGGATGGCGGCGGCGCCCATTTGCAGCGCGGTGTCGATGAAGGAGGCGCCGTGCACCTTGGTGCCGGGCAGAGCCGCGAAGAGAAAGCCTTCGCGCACTTCGCGGCTGTCGAGCGCGATGCCGGTGATGCGCGGCTTGCGCCCGCCCTGCGCGGTGAGCCCCAACTCGGCCAGTGTCTTTGCTTGAGCCACGCTGTTCCGCCTCGCAATCAGCCCTGTTCCAGCGGAGTCCGCCGCGCCCGGCCGGGCGCGTCGCGGATCACTCCGATGCGAGCGTTATACCAGTCAGCCGCCCGGGTTCAATCTCGGGTCTCAGGCCCATCAGCGGCGCGACGCGGCGGATGATCTCGGCGGCGACCGGCACGGCGGTGAAGCCGGCCGTGCGGCGCGGTTCGCTGCCCGAGGTCTCCACCGGCTCGTCGAGCGAGACGACGATCACGTAGCGCGGGTCATGCGCCGGAAAGGCTCCGGCGAAGGTGGCGATCACCTTGTCCTCGTAATAGCCGCCGCCGCGCTCCTTGGGCTTGTCGGCGGTGCCGGTCTTGCCGCCCACCGCATAGCCCGGAACCTCGGCGAGCGAGGCCGTGCCCTCCGTCACCACCTGCCGCAGCATCGCCATGGAGCGCGCAGCAGACTGCTCCGACATCACCTGCTCGCCCCGCTGCGGAGCGCTCTGGCGCACCAGCGTGGGCGTCACCTTGCGCCCGCCATTGGCAATCGTGGCATAGGCCGCGGCAAGATGCAGCGGGCTTGTCGAGATGCCGTGCCCGTAAGAGATGGTCATGGTCGAGAGCTCCGACCAGTTCGAAGGCCAGAGCGGGTTGACACCCGCCGCCTCGACCATCTCGATCCTGGTAGGCTCCATCAGCCCAAGCTTGCCCAGAAACTCCTTCTGCCGCACCCCGCCAACCTGCTGGGCGATGCGCGCGGTGCCGATATTGGAGGATTTCACGATCACCTGCGTGGCGGTCAAGCTCGGCCCGTAATTGTGGTAGTCGTTGAGCGTGTGCTTGCCCCATCGGATCGGGCCGCGCGTGTCGATCACGGTCGAGGCGTTGATCAGGCCCAGGTCCATCGCCTGCGCCACGGTGAAGATCTTGAAGGTCGATCCCAGCTCGTAGACGCCCTGCACCGCGCGGTTGAAAAGCGGGCTGTCGGAGGGGTTGCCCTCGGTCGGCGGGCGTGGGCGGTCGTTCGGGTCGAAATCAGGCAGCGATGCGAGCGCGATCAACTCGCCCGTCTGCACATCCATCAGGATCGCCGCCGCGCCCTTGGCATTGAGCAACGTCATGCCGCCCGCGAGCACCCGCTCCACCGCCGCCTGCACCGAAAGATCGAGCGAGAGCTGCAGCGGCTGGTTGCCGTGCGCGGGGTCGCGCAGGCGCTCGTCGAAATACTTCTCGATCCCCGCCACGCCGATCACCTCGGCCGCCCAGACGCCCTCGCGCCCGAAGCTCGCCCCACCCAGCACATGCGCCGCGAGCCGCCCGTTGGGGTAAAGCCGCGTCTCGCGCGGGCCGAAATGCAGGCCCGGCTCGCCGATGTCGTGCACCGCCTGTTTCTGCTCGGGGCTCAGCTTCTTGCGGATCCAGTGAAACTTGCTCTTGCCGGTGAACTTGGCGAGAAGATCGGCCTTGTCCATCTCCGGGAAGATCTCCGCCAGCGCCTCCGCCGTGCGCTCGGGCTCGATCAGTTCCTCGGTCTGCACATAGAGGCTGTGAGTTTCGAAATTGGTGGCGAGGATACGGCCCTTTCGGTCCACGATGTCGGCCCGCTGGGCAAGAATGTCGGCGCCCGCCACCGAGGCACGCGGTTCGGCCGGCTCGGTATTGGCCAGCACCCCCATGCGTCCACCGATCACCGCGAAGGCACAGAAGAAGAAGAGCCCCAGCACCAGAAGCCGCCCCTCGGCGCGGGTCCGGGCGCGGCCCTGCATTTCTTCGTGCCTATGCCGGATGTTCTCGCGCTCGATCGCATCGGGGTTCTCGCCGCGCGCGCGCGCCTGAAGGATGCGCGCGAGCGGGCGCAGCGGGGTGCGGATCATCGGGATGTCTCCTTGATCTGGCCGGGCAGGAGGCGCATGCCGGAGAGGTCCGGGTTCGACACGTCGACCGGGTCGGTGATGGTCAGCGGCTGGGTCTCGAGGCGCGGATAGGCCACCTGATCGATCTTGCCGAACTGGTAGGGCTCGAGCGGCATGAGCTCCAACCTGTCATAGTTCAGCTCCACGAGGTCGCGCAGCCGCTCTGGGCGGTTGAGATAGGCCCATTCCGCCCGCAGCATGCGCAGACGTTGGCGGGTATGGGCGATCTCGCGCTGCAGCTCCGATGCCCGCGCCTGCGCCTCCTGCGTGCGGTAGTTTTCGTGATAGGCCCAGAAGGCCAGCGCGATGACCGAAAGCGCGGTGAACATGTAGAAGAGCGACCGCATCAGCTCTCTCCCTTGGTCTGCGGCGCGCCGAGCGCGCACGGGTCTGCGGGCTCGGGCGCGGCCTCGGTGCGGATGGCGATGCGCAGCTTGGCACTGCGCGCACGGGGGTTGGCGGCCAGCTCCTCGGGGTCGGGAGCGATGGCCTTGCGGCTCTCCAGCCTGAACTGTGGCGCGCGCTCCCGCGTGGCGGGCGCATGCCGGCTGCCGCCGCCACCCGGATCGGACTTGATCTGCAGGAAACGCTTCACGATGCGGTCCTCGACGGAATGAAAGGTGACCACGGCGAGCTTGCCGCCGGGCGCCAGCACGCGTTCGGCTGCCTCGAGCCCCGCGACGAGCTCGCCATATTCGTCATTCACCGCGATCCTGAGCGCCTGAAAGCTGCGCGTGGCGGGATGCGCCTGCCCCGGCTTGGCGCGTGGCAGGCAGCGCTCGACGATTTCCGCAAGCGCCAGTGTGCGGGTGACGGGCGCGGCATCGCGCGCCTTCACGATCGCCCGCGCAATTCGCCGGCTCGCACGCTCTTCGCCGAAAAGATAAAGGATATCCGCCAGTTCCGCCTCTTGGGCCTCATTGACGATATCCGCCGCCGACCGCCCTTCCTGGCTCATCCGCATGTCGAGCGGCCCGTCCTTCATGAAGGAAAACCCCCGCTCTGCGCGGTCGAGCTGCATCGAGGAAACGCCCAGATCAAGCACCACGCCGGCCACGGCCTCCGCCGCCTCATCCATCCGCGAGAAGGTGCTTTGCACCAACTCCAGACGGTCGCCATAGCGGGCGCCCCACCCCTGCGCCATCTCCAGCGCCAACGGGTCGCGGTCGATACCGATGACACGCGCCGCCCCCGCCTCCAGCAGGCCACGCGTATAGCCGCCCGCGCCCAGCGTGCCGTCGATCCAAACGCCCTCCACCGGCGCCACGCCCGCGAGAAGCGGGCGCAGGAGGACGGGGATATGCGGTGCGGGATCGGCGGCGCGGGCAGCGGCGGCCATCGGTCAGCCTCCCTCCTGCGGGAAAACCAGCGTGAGCGGGTCGAAGTTCGGGCCCTGCTGGGCCAGCCATGCCTCGATCTCGGCCCCGTCGGACCCTGCATAGGTCTCGGCGTTCCAGATCTCGAAATATTCGCCCATTGCGATCATGCGCGCCTCGCCGTCCAGGCCAATCTGCTCACGCAGCATCTGCGGCAGCACGATGCGCCCATCTTTGTCGATCTCCGAACGCCATGTCTTTGCGAGATAGACGAAACTGGCGATCTTGCGGTTCTCGGAGCCCTGCGGCATCCGCTTGATGCCCGCCTCGATCTCGTTCATCGCCTCGATCGTGTAGGCGCGCAGGTTGCCTTTGAGGTGCGGGCCGTAGTTGATGATGATGCGGGGCAGCGGCTTGTCGGGATAATCGGGGTCACCCTCGGCGAGCACGGCACGAAAATCGGCCGGGATGGACATGCGCCCCTTCCCGTCCACCTTCTGGCTGTATTCTCCGAGAAAGCTCGAAGCCACGCGCCTGCCTCTCCGTGCCCCCCCGATGTCTCGTTACAATGGCCGGGAATGAAAACGGCGGATTGAGCTGCTGCCAGTGCCCAATCCGCCGCCCTCGTCCCGCCTAGCGGGTGTCCGACTGCGCGCGCCACCTGGGGGGATGTCTGCTCGCCCGCGCGCCGGATCTCTCGTTCGATGAAAGCGGGTGCCTGTATGAAACCTGACTTTTGGGATTTTCGGGGTCTTTTTGTCGCCCCTTGTGCCCGTCCTCATCGTGAAATCAAAGTGCCACGGGAATTCATGGATTTCAACGGGAAATTTGGGAAACGCTACAAAATGCTGAGTTCAGAGACCTCGAAAATCAACATGATGTACTGATTCTGGAGCATTAAACGCATTCCCTAGATAGCTTACGCCAGTCTTACACCATATATAGTCGATCTGTGATCTTCCCATGTTTTCCCAGAAATTTTTCCAATACCCACGGATCTGGCCGCAAATACCCCCGAATGACCCGCGCATAGCCGCGAATCACCCTCTTCCCACGAGTGATTCGCGAAATCAACCGCACCGTTGCCCCGCCCTCACCGCACGCAAAAGGCCGCCCGCTCTTCAGCGGACGGCCCCTTTTCTGATGCCCGGAGCGGCGCTTCTCGCCGCGCGCGTCGTCTCAGGCGTTCACGTCAACCACCACGCGGCCCTGCACCTGCCCCTTGAGAATATCGGCGCCAAGCTGCGGCAGGTCCGCCAGGGTCGCCGGGCGGATCATCGCCTCGAGCTTCTCCATCGGCAGGTCGGTGGAAATGCGTTGCCACGCCCGCAGCCGGTTCTCGTAGGGCTGCATCACGCTGTCGATGCCCAGAAGGTTCACGCCCCTCAGCAGGAAAGGCACAACCGTCGCCGGAAGGCCCGCGCCCCCCGCAAGGCCGACAGCCGCGACCGAGCAGCCATATTTCATCTGCCCCAGCACCCGCGCCAGCATCGCGCCGCCCACGGCATCGACACAGCCCGCCCATGTCTCGCTTTCGAGCGGGCGCTTCGTGGTCTCGTTCAGTTCCTCGCGCGGCACGATCTGGGTGGCGCCGAGGCTCTTGAGATACTCCGCCGTCTCGGGGCGCCCGGTCACGCCCGCCACCTCGTGGCCGAGATGGGCGAGGATCGCGGTGGCCACCGAGCCCACGCCGCCAGCGGCCCCGGTCACCAGCACCGGCCCGTGCCCCGGTGCGAGCCCGTGATCCTCGAGTGCCATCACCGCCAGCATCGCGGTGAAGCCCGCCGTGCCCACGGCCATCGCCGCGCGCGTGTCGAGCCCCTCGGGCAGCGGCACCAGCCAATCGGCCTTCACCCGCGCCTTCTGCGCATAGCCGCCCCAATGCGCTTCGCCCACGCGCCAGCCGGTAAGCACCACCTTGTCGCCGGGCTTGTAGCGCGCGTCCGAGCTTTCCTCGACGGTTCCGGCAAAGTCGATCCCCGGAACATGCGGGTATTTCCGCACCAATCCGCCACCCGGCCCGATGCAAAGCCCGTCCTTGTAGTTCACGGTGGAATACTCCACCGCCACCAGCACCTCGCCCTGGGGCAGATCATCGACACCGATCTGCGTCACCCCGGCAGACGTCTTCCCGCTCTCCTCGTCCTTCTCGACGACCAACGCGTTGAACATCACAAGTCTCCTTCCTTCAGGCAGAGGCGAAGGCCCCCGCTTCTTCTGGCAAAAATATCCCGGGGGAGCCGCCCGCAAGGGCGGCGGGGGCAGCGCCCCCACCCCGCCTCAGTTCCAGAACGCGGCCTGCACCTCGCCCTGCCGCACCCCCTCTGGCGTGTGCACCTCCACGGTATCGCCCGCATCCCAATGGGTGAGCCGCACCATGCCGATGGCCACGTTGGTGTTGAAATCCGGGCTCCACGCGGCAGAGCTCACCCGGCCCACGGGCTTGCCGCCCGCGGTGAGCGGCCACCATCGGTCGCAGCCCGGCAGCTTCGGCCCGTCGATGGCGATGGCTCGGATCTGCTGCACCGGCCCTTCCTTCGAGACGCGCAGCAGCGCATCGCGCCCGATGCAGCCGATCGCCGACTGGGTGTTGCAGAACTTGCCCAACCCGCATTCATGTGGCGTGTTGTCATCGGTCATGTCGTTGCCATAGCTCAGCAGGCCGCTCTCGATCCGCTCGATGAGGTTGGGGCATCCGGCATGCACGTCGAGATCCTTCCCCGCCTCCATCAGCGCGTTCCAGAGCGGCATGCCGAGATCGGAGCCTTCCACGTAGATCTCGAAACCGCCCTGTTTCGAATAGCCCGAGCGCGCCACCACGAGCTGCCGGCCCTGGAATTCGAGCGGCGCGAAGCGGAAGAAGCGGATGTCGCGCACGGCATCACCGAAGACCCGCGCCATCAACTCGTCCGCCTTCGGCCCCTGCACAGCGAGTGGCGAGACATCGGGCTCGTCGATCAGCACGTCGAGCCGCCAGCCCTGCGCCACACCGTTGACCCAGAAGAGCAGGTCGCTGTCGGCAATGGAAATCCAGTAACGATCCTCCGAGAGCTTTACCGCCACCGGGTCGTTGAGCATGCCGCCGGTCTCGTCGACGATGGGCATGTAGTAGCATTGGCCCGGCAGCATGCCGCGCAGGTCACGAGGGGTGAGCATCTGCATGAGCCGGCCGGCATCGGGGCCGCGCAGCTCCACCTGCCGCTCGCAGGCCACATCCCACACCTGCACCGCCTCCTTGAGATGGCGGTAATCCTCCTCCACAGAGCGAAAGACCGTGGGCAGGAGCATGTGGTTGTAAACCGTGTAGGCCTTCACTCCCGCCGCCTCGACACCTTCGGAGAAGGGCGTGCGGCGCAAACGGCGCGAGGGCGAAATGAGAGCCGCGCACATGGGCTCACTCCTCTTCTTCTGGCATGAGAAACAGGTCTGTCACCGGCGCGTCGAGGCCGGTGCGGGTCATCATCGCGTGGATCTGCCCGCGGTGGTGGGTCTGGTGGTTGAACATGTGCACCACGCATAGCGCGATCGGGCGCGACACCTCGCCGCCCAGCACGGCGGAGGTGAAGGTAAAGCGCCCGGCGAGATCGACCGCGTGCAGGTCTTCCGCCCAGGCCGCGATCTGCGCATCGAGCCGAAAGCGCTCTGCGCTCCACGTGCCGAGCGTGGGGCAAAGGTCGACGCTCTCTTTGATCCCGCCCGCCGGCTTCTCGAACCCGCGGTCGAACCGGCTCATCCAGATCGCGTCGCCCCAGAGCAGGTGGTTGAGCGTGCCGAGGATCGAACCGAAGAAGGTGCCGTGATCGGCCTTCAGCGCCTCGAGCGACATGCCCTGCAGGCCCAGTTCGATCTGGCGGTTCTGCCACGCGTTGTAGCGTGCCATCATCCGGCAATACTCCGGCGTGATCATCAGCGCCCGGCCCCCTACTTGGGTCCGTGCCAGTCGATCGGGCAGATCTCGGCCGACTTGCCGCCGAAATCCCAAACGCGGCCATAATCGCGCACCTTCGACTTCAGGCCCTTCGCGGCGATGATATCCGGCCCCATCCAGTATTTCGAATTGGTGATCATCACCGGGTGGTCGGGGTTGCCGCCGTCGATCATCTCGATCTCGCCCTGGATCTTGCGGCCGATATAGAGGCCCCGCTTCTTGCCGTCGCGCACGATCTCCACCTTCTCGCGCTCGGCGCCCACGATATCGCTCACCAGCATCGTGAACAGCCCCGTGGTGCCGCCCGCGGCCCCCGAGAAGATCTGCAGGATGCCATTATAGGCCTTGCCGGAGGCACGCTCATCCACATAGGCAGCCACCTTCCAGCCGCCTTCGGCCATGCGGCCCGGTATCTCAACCATCAGCCCCACGTTGAGGCCCGAGAGATCTTCGCCCTCGTAATGGCCCTCGTCGATGGCGATGGCCATCCACGCCTTGCAGTCGCCTTCGGTCGGCGGGTGCTGGCCGAGGCTCACCACGCAGGGGCAGAAGACCGTGCAGGAGCAGTTGAGAAACAGCTCGCCCTTGATCGCCCATTCGGTGGGGTTCATCTTGCGCCGCTTGGGGTTGGCCATGCGGTTGTCGATCCGCTGCGATATCGGCAGCTTGTCCGCATCCTGTCGCCGGTTGAGAGCCATCGGTTTATCCTCCCGTCATCACATGGGGCATGACGATCACCGCCAGCCCGCCCGCTATCAATATCACACCCAGCGGTTTCGTCACCCGGTGCCCGATCTGGGGCAGTTTCTCGAGCACCATGAAGAGCGTCGCGAGCCCCATCCAGAGAAGGCTCATCACGCCGCCCACGAAACCCAGCGCCATGAAGCCCCAGCAGCAGCCCGCGCAGAAGGCGCCCAGCCCCAGCCCCATGCGCAGGCCTCCGAGGCCGCCCGTGCGCCAGTGCCCGAGATAATAGGTCATCGGGCTGTGGCAGACGCCGTGGCAGATCTCCTTGGCGCGGGTGAACTGGAAGGCGCCCACAACGATCAGCAGCCCGCCGGAGACCAGTGTCGATTTCGCAATGCCGAGCATGTCCACCACGCCCCCGAAGAGGAGCGCCAACTGCACCGCGGTGATCGCGGCGGCAAAGCCCAGCCAGACGATTCCATAGCCCGCGAGCACCCCTATCCACCCCGCCACCGAGCCATTCGCCGAATGCATCAGGTCTTCATAGGCGTGGAGCGTGGGCACAAGCGTTGGCAGCATCATCGCCGCCATCATCACCGCCCACATCGCGAAGAGCGGGCCGAACTCGGCCATGGGCATGTACATGTCCATCCGCGGGTCCATCGCCGCCATGCGCTGGCCCATCTCGCCGGGCCGCCCGATCAGGTCGAGATCCATCTGCATGGCCATGGCATAGAGCCACCACCACGCCGCAAGGATGCCTGCGAAGAAGGCCAGCCACAAAAAGCCGCGCAGCGGTGCCGCCATCCTGCCGTCCAAAACGCCTCTCCCTTGCGACTCGGAGCTTGCGCAATAAATGTCAGACATTTAAATGTATGACAAATGGAAAAACCGCAGCCCGAGACCCTCCCCGAGAGAACCGATCTCTCCGCCCAGATCGCGCAGGCGATCCGCGACGCGATCGTCGAAGGCCGGGTCGTGACCGGCGAGCGCCTGCCCTCTGAGGCCGAGCTGGCTGAGCAGTTCGAAGTGTCGCGCTCGACAGTGCGCGAGGCGCTCAAGCGGCTCGCGGCGCAATCGCTCATCCGCACCCAGCGCGGCGCCTTCGGGGGTGCCTTCGTCAACCGGCTTTCCTACGAGGAGGCCTATGGCCAGCAGATCACCACGTCGACCCTGCTGCTGAGCATGAACGCGGTGAGCTTCGAGACCGCCTGCGAGGCCCGCTATGCGCTCGAGCGCGCCTGCACCCCCTTGGCGAGCCAGCGCCGCAGCGCCGATCACCTCGCCACCATGCGCGCGGAGATCCACCGTCAGGGCCAGCCGGGTCTCTCCGACGAAAGCTTCTGCGCTTCCGACGTAGCCTTTCACCGCGCGCTCGTCGATGCAGCGGGCAACCCTGTGCTGAGCTACCAGCTGGCCGGCGCGGTGGAGGCGATGCAGCCTCTGATGAACATGATCACATTCACCGCCCGTTCGCGCGAGGCGATCCTTGGGTTCCACACCCGCATCGCCGACGCGATCGAACGGCAGGAAGCTCCGGTCGCCGAGGCCGCGCTCGAGGAGCTCGCAGGTTACACGCTGGAACTGGGCCGCGGCGTGGTGGCGGCTCGAGCCGCGCGATAAGAGGGGGCTCTGCCCCCGGCCTGCGGCCTCCCCCGGGATATTTTCAGCCAGAAGAAGCGGGGTGCACGCGCCCGGGCTTCTTCTTGGTGCAAATACTCTCGAGCTCGTCCGCTCAGAGCAGGTGGCCGGATTTCCTGGCCTTCGTGTCGAGATAGGCCCGGTTATGCGAGGTCTCGCCCACCTTGAGCGGAACGCGTTCGGCCACGGCGATGCCGTTTTGCGCCATCATGGCGATCTTGGCGGGATTGTTGGTGAGCAGCCGCACCGAGGAGAAGCCCATCCGCTTGAGGATATCCGCGCCGATGCGGAAATCACGCTCGTCATCCTCAAAGCCCAGTCGGTGATTAGCCTCGACAGTGTCGAAGCCCTGATCCTGCAGGGAATAGGCGCGCATCTTGTTGGCAAGGCCGATGCCGCGACCCTCCTGGTTGAGATAGAGCAGCACGCCCGCGCCTTCCGCGCCCATCTGCGCCAAGGCCCCTCTGAGTTGCGGCCCGCAATCGCATTTGAGCGAGCCCATCAGGTCGCCCGTGAAGCAGGCCGAATGGAGCCGCGCGAGCACCGGGGCATCGCGGCGCGGCTGGCCGATCTCCACGGCGTAGTGCTCCTCGCCGCCATCCTCCGGGCGGAAGACATGGAGCCGCCCGCTTTCCGACACTTCGAGCGGCAGTCTTGCACTGACAACCGGGTGCATGTGCGCGGTCTCGTCCATCAGCCGGGCGGCGGCCTCGGCCTCGACGAGCGTGAGGTGATGGGCGGCGGCAAAGCCTGCCGCATCGGCCACCGGAAGCACCAGCGCGGCCGGCAGGAGCCGCGCGGCCTTGGCGAGCCTGAGGGCCAGACGGTGCAGGCCCGCATCGCCCTCGCGCTCCGTTACGAGCGGGCCCTTCATCGGCGTCTTGAGGTCGTCCGCCGGATCGGCCACGCCGAGCACCCAGCCAAGCGTGGCATCGCCCGGCAGGCGGATGCGGGCGAGATCGCCGTCATAGGCGCGCGCCTTCAGCGTCTCCGCGCGCCGCGCGCTCACCGCGATCACCGGCGTGCCGCCCAGGGCGCGCAGGTCGGCCAGCCGGGCGCCGTCGAGCGTCTCCGCCGCCAGCACCAGCGCGCCCTCGCCTGCCTGCCCGCGCAGCACTAGCGGCACGCCCATGCGCATGTCGGCGCGGGCACGGGCGAGAAACTCGGCGAGATCGGGGGCGAGGGTCATGGGCGCTCTTTCAACTTCGGCCTGCGAGATGCCGACATACAGGGTTTTGCAATCTATTGAAACAATTCGGCGAAGTGCAACACGTGCCCGTGAAGGATTTGACACAGACCTTGCCGTCGCCGCCCCTGCGCCACAGATCGGGTGCAACGTAGCGGAGGACAGCCCATGGCACAGCTAAAGAAGATCCTGCTGGTCGACGATGACGAGGACCTGCGCGAGGCGCTCGGCGAGCAACTCGTGATGACGGAGGATTTCGACGTGTTCGAGGCCGGCACCGGGGCGGAGGCCATGGCGCGGGTGAAGGACATGATCCATGATCTCGTGATCCTAGACGTGGGTCTGCCGGACACCGACGGCCGCGAGCTTTGCCGGCTGATGCGCAAGCAGGGCGTGAAGGCCCCGATCCTGATGCTCACCGGCCATGACGGCGATGCCGATACGATTCTCGGTCTCGACGCAGGCGCGAACGATTACGTGACGAAGCCCTTCAAGTTTCCGGTGCTGCTCGCGCGCATCCGGGCGCAACTGCGCCAGCACGAGCAATCGGAAGATGCCGTGTTCCAGCTCGGGCCCTACACGTTCAAGCCCTCGATGAAGATGCTTGTGAGCGAGGACGACAAGAAAATCCGTCTCACCGAGAAGGAAACGAACATCCTCAAGTTTCTCTATCGCTCCACCGAGGGCGTGGTGGCGCGCGATGTGCTCCTGCACGAGGTCTGGGGCTACAACGCGGGCGTCACGACCCACACGCTCGAGACCCATATCTACCGGCTGCGGCAGAAGATCGAACCCGATCCGTCGAATGCGCGCCTGTTGGTGACGGAATCCGGCGGGTATCGCCTGATCGCGTGAGTATATTGACCCATGTCAAGGTGGGCCTCTTCGCCGCCGGCTAATCGAGTTGCATACCCGTTGCGTGTGCGGGTCATCGCACGCACCTCCCTGTTGGACTGGCCCCGGCTTCGCGCCGGGGCTTTTTTTTACGCGGGCAGCCCGGGCGTGTGGTTGCGAACAAGCCAGTGCGGAGACGCGGATGGACCGGCGCCGCGCGCCTCCTTACGCCGGGTCACGGGTTACGCTGCCTGCCCTGCCTGCCCATATCGGGCTAAAAGACAAGGAGACACGCCATGCAGACCATCACCCATGACCGCTTCGGCGACCCCTCCGAGGTGCTTCGCCTCACCGAGACGCCTTCTGCCGACCTGAAGGAGGGAGAGGCCCGCGTCTCGGTTCTGCGCTCACCGATCAACCCGTCCGACCTGATCCAGATCGCGGGCAATTACGGCGTGAAGCCGAAGCTGCCCGCGATCCCGGGCAACGAGGGTATCGGGCGCATCGTGGAAATGCGTGGCGAGGGGCTCGAGACCGGCCAGCTCGTCTTGCTGCCCACGGGCGGGGGAACGTGGCGATCGGAGATGGTGGCCCGCGCCGCCGATCTGGTGCCGCTGCCAGAGGCAGACCTCGACCAGCTCGCCATGCTCGCGATCAACCCCGCAACGGCGATGCTGCTGCTTGAGGAGTTCGTCGATCTGGCCGAAGGCGACTGGGTGGTGCAATCCGCGGCCAATTCCGCCGTCGGGGCCTATGTGATCCAGCTCGCGAAGGCGCGGGGCGTGAAGGTGGCCTGTGTCGTGCGACGCGAAAGCGCTGTGGCGGGGCTCAAGGCGACAGGCGCCGATGCGGTGCTTGTCGATGGGCCCGACCTGCCCGAGCGCCTCGCCGCCGCGACCGACGGCACCCCCATCCGCCTTGCGCTCGACGCGGTCGCCGGCGAAACGCTGGGGCGTCTTTGCGATGCGCTGGCACCCGGCGGCGTTTCGGTCAGCTACGGGGCGATGAGCCTCAAGCCTGCCCCGCTCGACGCCTCCACGCTGATTTTCAGCGAAATCACGCTGAAGGGGTTCTGGCTCGCGAAATGGTTCGAAACCGCCACGCCGGAACGGCGCCGTGAAGTTTACGGACGGCTCACGCGCATGATCGCCGAGGGCGACCTGAAGGCCCCTGTCGATACCGTCTATCCTCTCGAAAGCTTCGCCAAGGCCGTGGCCCATGCCGGCGCGGGCGAGCGCAGCGGCAAGGTGTTGCTGGCGCCCTCGGGGCTCTGAGGCACGAAGCGCTCTGGCCTTTTCCGGCGGGGCCATGCTAGGCGGTCGGCATCACCTGAGAGGAGCCCGCCGCACATGCCCTTCACCCTCGCCACATGGAACATAAACTCGGTCCGGCTTCGGGCCGATCTCGTCTGCAAGCTGCTGAAGGAAGAGGCGCCGGATGTGCTCTGCCTGCAGGAATGCAAAAGCCCGGTGGAGAAAATCCCGGCAGAGATGTTCGCGGGCCTGGGCTACACCCACATGATCGCGCGGGGGCAGAAGGGCTATAACGGCGTGGCGATCCTCTCGAAACTGCCGGTCGAGGAGGTGGGAAGCGAGGATTTCGCGTCTCTCGGCCATGCCCGCCACATCGCCGGACGGCTCGAGAACGGCGCGGTGATCCATAATTTCTACGTGCCCGCGGGCGGCGACGTGCCCGACCGGGAGGTGAACGACAAGTTCGGCCAGAAGCTCGATTACCTCACCGAGATGCGCGACTGGTTCCGCGAGAACCGGCCCGAGAAATCCATTCTCGTGGGCGATCTCAACATTGCCCCGCGCGAGGATGACGTGTGGTCGCACAAGCAGCTCCTGAAGATCGTGAGCCACACGCCCATCGAGGTGGAGCACCTCTCCGACGTGATGGAGGCCGGTGGCTGGGCCGACATCACCCGGCAGGACATTCCCGAGGGCCTGCTCTACAGCTGGTGGAGCTATCGCGCCCGCGATTGGGATGCCGCCGACAAGGGCCGCAGGCTCGATCACATCTGGGCCAGCCCCGATATTGCCGCCGCGGGCCATTCGAGCCGCATCCTGCGCGCCGCGCGCGGATGGGAAAAGCCCTCCGATCACGCGCCCGTCTTCGCCACATTCGACCTTTGAGCGCCGCCCGCGCCCCTTGCAACGCGCGCGCCCCTGCGCCATGTAACCGGCAGATCCCAGTTAACCGGCAGATCCCAGTGAAGGAGTTTCGCCATGCTCGAACTCGGTCAGAACCAGAACGCTAGCCCCGCCGGCGCAGATCTCATCAAGGATGTCTCCGAAGCCAATTTCATGGCCGAGGTGATCGAGGCCAGCCAGCAGGTGCCGGTGATCGTCGATTTCTGGGCGCCGTGGTGCGGCCCCTGCAAGACGCTCGGGCCCGCGCTCGAGGCGGCGGTGCTCAAGGCCAAGGGCGCCGTGAAGATGGCCAAGGTCAACGTTGACGAGAACCAGATGATCGCGGGCCAGCTGCGCATCCAGTCGATCCCCACCGTCTACGCCTTCTGGCAGGGCCAGCCGGTAGATGGCTTCCAGGGCGCGGTGCCCCCCTCCGAGATCGACGCCTTCGTGGCGCGCGTGGTTGGGGCTGCGGGCGGCGATGCCTCGGGTGGGCTCGACGAGGCGCTCGACGCCGCCGAGCAGATGCTCGACGAGGGCGCGGTAACGGATGCGGTGCAGACCTTCGCCGCGATCCTGCAGGAAGACGGCACGAGCGCACGGGCCTATGCCGGCATGGTGCGCGCTCACATCGCGATGGACGATCTTGAGCAGGCCGAGGCGATTCTCAACGGCGCGCCGGCGGAGATTTCCAAGGCACCCGAACTCGAGGCCACTGCCGCCGCGCTGGATCTGGCGCGTCAGGCCGCCAATGCCGGCCCCGTGGGCGAGTTGCAGGCCGCCGTCGAGGCCAACCCCGACGATCACCAGGCGCGGTTCGACCTCGCGCAGGCTCTACATGCCTCGGGCCAGACCCAGGAGGCCGTCGACCAGCTTCTCGAGCTCTTCCGCCGTGACCGAGAGTGGAACGAGGGCGCCGCCAAGCAGCAGCTCTTCACCATTTTCGAAGCCCTCAAGCCGAACGATCCCGTGGCGCTGACCGGGCGCCGCAAGCTCAGCTCGATGCTATTTGCCTGAGGGCGCGAAAGGGCTACGTTCTCGCCCATGTTGAACCGCGCCGATCTGCCGGATGTCATTCCGGTCTTTCCCCTGCCCGGAGCGCTGCTCTTGCCGCGCTCCCGGCTGCCATTGCACCTGTTCGAGCCGCGCTACCTCGCGATGCTCGACGATGCGCTGAAAACCTCCGAGAGGCTCATCGGCATGGTGCAGCCCAACACCGCTCCGAGCCGCGCCAATTGCGAGAAGCTCCACCGCATCGGCTGCGCGGGCCGGGTGACGCAGATGTCGGAAACCGAAGACGGGCGCTACATGATCACCCTGAGCGGCATCTCGCGCTACCGCATCGTCGAGGAGGTGGAAGGCTTCACCCCCTATCGTCGCGTGCGTGTCACCTGGGACGGGTTCGAGCGCGACATGGGCCCCTCCGACAGCGACCCGGGCTTCGACCGGGCGTCCTTCATGGCGCTGCTCAAACGGTTCTTCGAAACCCGCGCCCTCAACACCGACTGGGACGCGCTGAAGGAAGCGGATGACGAGCTTCTGATCAACTCGCTTTCGATGCTTCTGGGCTTCGAGCCGGAAGACAAGCAGGCGCTGCTCGAGGCGCCCTCGCTCACCACCCGCCGCGAAACGCTGGTGACGCTGCTGGAATATGCCATGCGTGGCGGTAATGACCGGGGAGACATGCTGCAATGACCGAGAGCGCGACACCGTCCGAAGATGCCGCGCCCCGCGCGGCCACCCCTGATACAGACCGCCATATGCTGGCCGCGCTGATCTGCCCGCAAACCCATACGACCCTGCGTTACGATGCCGAGCGCGACGAACTGGTGAGCGAGGCCGCTGGCCTCGCCTTTCCCATACGCGGCGGCATCCCGGTCATGCTGATCGACGAGGCCCGCAGCCTCGACTAGGCCCACGCCCCAGCCTGCCTGATCGTTCCATCGGCCTGCCCGGGCCGTGCGCCTCGGAAGATTGCAGCGTGCCCGTCAGCCCGCGCTCATCGCCGTGCCGAGCTTCGCCGCGCGCCGCCCCTGCGCCTCGCGCCCGAGCGACCGGCATAGCACGATCACCGGGATGAGCCCGAAGCCCACCAGCACAAGCGAGGGCACCGCCGCCTCGGCCAGCCGTTCGTCGGCAGCGAGCCTGTGGGCCTGAACGGCGAGGGTCTGAAAGTTGAACGGGTGGAGGATGAGCGTGGCCGGCAGTTCCTTCATCACGTCGACGAAGACGATGAGCAGCGCTGTCAGAACCGAGGCGCGCGCTACCGGCAGGTGCACCCGCCACAGGAGCCGCGGGCCGGGATGGCCCAGCGACCGGCCGATCGCGTCGAGATGGGTGGGCACGGTGGCCATGCCGCTGTCATAGGCGTTGAGCGCGGCGGCCATGAAACGGGCCATGTAGGCCAGCACCATGAGCCAGATCGACCCGGTGATAAGAAGCCCGGTGTCGATGCCGAAGCGCGCCTCCATCACCCGGTCTATCAGGTTGTCCAGCGCCGCCATGGGCACCATAAGCCCCACCGCGATCACCCCGCCCGGCACCGCGTAGCCAAGCCCCGCCGCGATCACCAGCGCCTTCGAGCGCCGCGTGGGCCGGGTGCGGGCGCGAAAGCCGATGAGGATGGCGCCCAGCACGGTCAGCACCGCCGCCACCGAGCCCAGCAGCACCGAGTTGCGGATCAGGCCCAGGTAACGCGGCGCGAAGAGATCCTGCCCCGAGCCCACCGCCATCGTGCCCAACATGATCACCGGCAAGACGAAGCCCAGAAGCACCGGCAGAAGGCAGGCCAGCGTCGCGGCCCAGGCAGCCCAGCCGCGCAGTTCGGGGCGCTCCATCGCCTCGAAGCGGCTGCCCCGCCCCGCCGTCTGCGCCTTGCCGCGCTGCGCCCGTTCGAGGCCCGCGAGCAGCAGCGCAAAGCCCAGCAGGCAGAGTGAGAGCTGTGCCGCAGCGGGCCTGTCGCCCAGCGAGAACCATGCCTGGTAGATGCCCGTGGCGAAGGTCTGCACGTTGAAGAAGGCCACCGTGCCGTAATCTGCGATGGTTTCCATCACCGCCAGCAGCGCGCCGCCCGCAATGGCGGGCCGGGCCATGGGCAAAGCCACCCGCAGGAAGGCTTGCGCGGGCGAGCGCCCCAGTGTGCGCGCCACGAGATAGGCATTGGCCGATTGCTGCCGGAACGAGGCGCGCGCCAGCAGGTAGACGTAAGGGTAGAGCACGATGGTGAGCATCACCGCCGCGCCGGCGAGCGAGCGCACCTCCGGGAACCAGTAGTCTCGCGGGCCCCAGCCAGTGACCGCGCGCAAGAGCGTCTGCACCGGGCCGGGATGATCGAGCATGAAGGTGTAGGCATAGGCCAGCACATAGCCCGGAAACGCCAGCGGAAGCGCCAGCGCGATCTCGAGCCAGCGCGCACCGGGAAAGCGGTAGACGGTAACGAGCCACGCGGTGAGGCTGCCGATCACCGCGGTCGAGAGGCCCACCACGCAGACGAGGATGAGCGTGGTGCGGGTGTAGCGCGGCAACACGGTGGAGAGCACCTCGCGCCACGTGTCGAGATCGCCGGTGAAGGCCGCCAGCGCCGCCGCAAGGATTGGCGCCACGCAAAGCGCGGCGACGATCCAGGCGAGGCGATGCAGCAAGCGTTCTGTCATGGGGTCGGGTAAGCTTCCAGGCGCGGCAGGGACAACGCCAATTGGCATAGGCCAGCGCGCGCCCGAGCGCAACGCCGCGCCTAGCGGTCGAGCAGTTTCGCCTGCTCGAGATACACGGTGCCCACGCCCTTCAGCCGCGCGGGATTGTCTCCCTCGGATGAGAGATGGACCTCCTCGAGCACGGGGGCCAGCGCCTCAAGCTCCTCCGTGATCTTCGCAAGCGCGACCTCGATCGTGTAGGTTAGCTCGTGCACCTCCTCCATGTCGGCAACCGTGAGCGGATCGCGCGTCAGAAGCTCCTCCATCCTGCGGTTATGGGTCACGAAATTCTCCATCGCCTGTTCCAGCGTTTCGGAGGGGAGCGGCTCGTAATGGCTCACCGCCTCGTCGGCAAGGGCCGGCAGGGCAAAGGAAAGCGCGACAAGGGCGCCAGCGGCGAAAGTGCGTAAGGTCGTCATGTTCCGGTCAGCCTTTCCTGGCATCTGGTCTGGGGGTGGTGCGGTGCGCAGGCTCAGTCCTCCGCCCACATCCGGTAAAGGTTGCTTTTCGCCTTGAAGAGGCGGTCGAAACCCGGTGTCTTGCCGCCAGCCTCGAACATGGCGCGCGCAGCCACGTCGAGATCGTGCAGCACCTCGCGCTGCTCGGCAGAGCGGACGCGGCTGGTGATCCAGCCCACCACGGCCATGCGCTCGCCCGCCGTCACCGGCTCCACCCTGTGGAGCGCCGAGGTGGGGTAGAGCACCATGTCGCCCGCCTCCACGCGGATCACACGGGCCTCCATCGGGTCTTCGATCACCAGACCGCCGCCCTCGTAGCTGTCGCTCGGGCTGAGCTGCCGGGTGAAGGAGAGATCGGTGCGTGCGCCCTTCATGATCGGGTCGTCCACATGGGCGCCATACGCCATGCCCTCCCGGTAGCGCGAGAGCAGCATCCGCGCCACCTTGCGCGGACGGGCCGCAGAGAGAAAGAGCTCGCTCGCCCAGAGCTTCGCCCGCACCGTCTCGAAGATCGCGTCGAGCTCAGGGCCGGGACGGGCTTGAAGGTTGGCCTTCACGCCCCGCGCATAGCGCCCGGCAGTGGCTGCGCCTGCCTCGTAATCGAGCGCGTCCGCCGCCTCGCGCAGCGCCTCGAGGTCGTGCCGGTCGAGCACGTCGCCGATCACCATCAGCATGGCGCGCTACTTCAACCGGGCGGCGGCGAGCTGCATTCGAGCCGCGGCGCCGTAGATCAGGCTGGCATCCTTTTCGAACGTGCCCCCTCCCTGTAGGTCTCCGAAGGCATCATCGGTGGCCTCGAGCGCCGACAGCATGCGTTCGGCCGCCGCGGCCTCTGCCGCATCGCCGGTTTCGGCGAGCGCCGCCACCTGCTCTTCCACGATCCGCAGGAAGCCCCAGCTGTCCTGGTATTCGTGGAGGTTGGAGATCTGCCCGCCCTCGGTGGCCACCGAATATTCGTCGCCCGCGATACGTGTAAGCGCAACCAGCCCGGCCATGCGCTTCTCGAGCGGCACACCCTGGCGCGCCTCGGCGATGGTCTGCGCGACGCGGCCATGAAGCGGGGCAAGCTCGGCAATCGGTGCCTCGGCTTCCGCGGCCTCGGCCAGAAGCGCGATCTCGTTCTTCAAGCGGTCGAGTCCAAGCGCCTCGAGCGGCGCGGCGACGGCGGCGTATTTCTCCTTGATCGGGTGGCCCATATGGGTTTTCGCGGCGGCCAGTTCACCGGCCTCGTAGAGCGCCATGCCGGCGCGCAGATGGCCCTCCATGAAGCCCAGGTCACGCATCAGCGCGGTCGTGGGATCGAGCGAGGCCCCTTCGCCTTCGCCCTCGCCTTCCCCTTCGCCGCTGGCACGCGCGCCTTCTTCCTCGCCCTCGCCTTCGCCGCTCTCGGCTTTTTCCGGGGTGGCCTCTTCGCCTTCGCCTTCACCTGAAGCCAGCAGGTAGCGGGCCGGCGCATCGGCATCGAAGGGCACCGTCGCCAGCGCCACTGCCGAGCTTCCCGCCACGGTCACGGCCAGCGTCGTCAGCGCAAGGCTGCGCCGCGCCTGCACGACACGGCGGGGTTTCAAGACATCCTCACTCATCGCGAGCCCTCCTGTTTCGGGGTTACCTTGCGGCACCTAACGCCCGTGGCCCGCCGAGGTCAAGAAAAACCCACTATTTCACTAAGAATAGTCCGTGGCCGCTCACTTGGTCAGGATCAGCTTACCCGCCCGGGTGATCCGCAGCGTATAAACCTTTCCATCGAGCCGGATCGCGGCGGTCTGGCCTGCCCCGATCAGATCGCGGGCGTCGTAACACGCCTGTGCGTCCGTGCCGGTGTTTGGCGCATCGGGCCGGCCGGCGCCATCCTCCAGCGCCATCATGCCCGGCCTCCCTCGATCCGGTCGAAAACCTGTTCGAGCAGGATGTCGGGCGCGAGCCAGCCCGCGAGGGCGAGGCTTGCCAATTCTCCGCGGCATGGAGCCATCGTCGGGCCTGTCGCAGGCCCCCTGCCCGCATCGCCATTGCCGGGCGCGCCGCGCCCGTTCTCGCCGTGATGTGATCTCATGGTCGTCTCCTTTCGCTTGGGTCACACATCTGGCTTGCCGCATCGCGGCTGGCTTTGCGCCCATCTGTCGAATGTTTAAGCGCGACTGTCAATCCTGATAGTTTTAGTAAGTCATTAATTCTTCGCACAGGGCCTGCCCCCTCTCGCGCGCGTCTCTCGGCCCCGGCACCGCATCTTGTGGTGAGGTGGCATGCGTGGGGCCATCCCTGCCGCGCGATTGCAGATGCCCTCCGGAACCACCCGCGCGGCAGAAAAATCATTTCTGGAAAAACCGGCCGGAATCGGCATATACTGTATATACGTCGAAAGGCGGCCGGAATGGGCAATCGAGAGCAGGCGATCGGGCGAAAGAGACCGGGATCGGTACGGGGTATTCCTTTGACGCAGCACGGTTTTAAACAGGTGCCGATTTCGCTGCGTTCGCGGCCCAAGCACGACGTGCGCACGCAATTCGCAGCGCTGTGCTACCGTATCCGCAACGACAAGCCCGAATTCCTCATGGTGACCTCGCGCGGCACCAAGCGCTGGATCATTCCCAAGGGCTGGCCAGAGGATGGCATGACCCCCGGCGAGAGCGCGCTGCGGGAAGCCTGGGAAGAGGCCGGCGTCACCGGCCGGGTCACCGGGCCCACGTTGGGGCTTTTCTCCTATCACAAGGAAGGCGGGCCAGATGGCACGCTGCCCTGCGTCGCGATGGTCTATCCGGTGCGTGTCCAAGCGCTGGCGGATGACTATCCCGAGATCTCCGAACGCCGCCGCAAGTGGATGCGCCCCAAGAAGGCGGCCTCCAAGGTCAGCGAGCCCGAGCTGGCCCATATCCTGCGCAGCTTCAACCCGAGCCTGCTGCGCGGCTGAGCACCGCCCGCGTCCCCGCCCGCATCGCCATGCCGCTTGAAACCGCGCGCGGTCGCTGTACATTTGGCAGGCTTGAAACGAGGAGCGCCCCGAGGTGATTCAGTTCACGCTCAAATGCGACAAGGACCACCGGTTCGAAAGCTGGTTCCAATCCGCCGACGCCTACGAGAAGCTGCGCGCGGCAGGCCATGTGGCCTGCGCCGTCTGCGGCAGCACGACGGTGGAGAAGGCGCTGATGGCCCCGCATGTGCAAGCGAGCCGCAAGAAGGCCAAGGCCCCGGAGCGCCCCGACGCGCCCGCCGACACAGCGCAGGCGCCGGGCCCGCTCTCCCGCCCTGCCAGCCCCGCCGAAGCCGCCCTCGCCGAGTTCCGCCGCAAGATCGAGAGCAACTCCGAATATGTCGGGCTGAACTTCGCCCGCGAGGCGCGGCAGATCCACGAGGGCACCGCGCCCGAGCGCTCGATCTACGGCGAGGCGCGCCCCGAAGAGGCCGCGCGCCTCATCGAGGATGGCGTGCCCGTCACCCCCCTGCCCTTCGTGCCGGGGCGCAAGTCGAACTGAGGCCGCGCCCTCGCGCGACCCGAAAGGAGGCAACCCCATGCATGTGGTCATCACCGGCGCAAGCCGCGGCATCGGCGCGGAACTCGCAAGGCTCTATCGCGACGCGGGCCATGAGGTCAGTGGCACCGCCCGCTGCGCCACCGAGACCCTGCTCGCGCTCGACGTCACCCAGCCCGAGGATCACGCGGCCCTCGCCACCGCGCTCGACGGCAAGCCCGTCGATCTGCTGGTCTGCAATGCCGGGATCTACGCCGACAAGGGTCAGAACCTCGCCGGAGGCTTCGCACCCGACCTCTGGGCAGAGACCTTCGCCACCAATGTCACCGGCGTCTTTCTCACCATCCAGGCGCTTCTGCCCCTGCTGCAAGGCACGCAGCCGGGCAAGATCGCGATCCTCTCCAGCCGCCTCGGCAGCCAGGATCTGGCGAAGGGCGGCAGCTACATCTACCGCGCCTCGAAGGCCGCCGCGCTCAACCTCGGTCGCAACCTCTCGGTGGATCTCGAGCCGCTCGGCATCCCGGTGGGCATCTACCATCCCGGCTGGGTGCGCACCGACATGGGCGGGGCTCAGGGAGAGATCGGGGTGGAGGAAAGCGCCGCCGGGCTCAAACGCGAATTCGAGGCGCTGAGCCTCGCGACAACCGGCGCCTTCCGCACCTGGGACGGGCGCGACCTGCCCTTCTGAGAAAGTATTTTCACGCCTCCGGCGGAGGTATTTGGACCAAGAAGAAAAGCCAGGGCCGCGTTTCTTCTTGTTTCAAATACCTGAATGTCGTGCCTTCTCAGCTCTTGATCCAGCGGTGCATCGCGTCTCCACCGACATCGCACAGGTCGACGAGGCGGAAGCGCTCGGCCTCGGCAATTTCCGAAAGGCCCAGAGCGCCGATCGCCGGCAGCCCTTCGGCGCCGAGCCCGAGCCCGGCTGTGAAGCCTATCAGCTCGTCCACATGCCCGCCCGCCAGAAGCGAGGCCGCGAGCGCCCCACCGCCCTCGCAGAAGATGCGAGTGAGGCCCGCATCGCCCAACGCCGCGAGCGCCGAGCCCACATCCACCTGCCGGCCGCTCAGCGCGCAGGGAATGAGCCGCGCACCCCGTGCCTCCCAGGCCGCGCGGCGCGCCTCGTCGGCATCGGGGCCATGGCAGAGCCAGAGCGGCACCTCGCGCGCACTGGCCGCGAGCCGGCTCGTCTCCGGCAGGTCGAGCCGGCGCGAGACCACCACCCGCACCGGCTGCCGGGCGATGCCGAGGCCGCGTATGGTGAGCGAGGGGTCGTCGGCCCGCGCGGTGCCCGCGCCGACCATCACCGCGTCGTGACGGGCGCGTAGCCCGTGCACCGCGTGCCTCGCGCCCGGCCCGGTGATCCATTGGCTCTGGCCCGAGGCGGTGGCGATGCGCCCGTCGAAGGAGGTGGCGAGCTTCAGCGTCAGATGCGGAGCGCCGCCGGAGGCCCGGCGCAGAAAGCCCGCGAGATCGGCACGCGCCTCCTGCTCGAGCACGCCGGTTGTCACGTCGATACCCGCCTGACGGAGAATGGCGAAGCCCCGGCCAGCAACCCGTGCGTCGCTGTCCTCAACCGCCGCAACGACGCGGGCGACACCCGCCGCCACCAGCGCCTCGGCGCAGGGCGGGGTTTGCCCGTGATGGGCGCAAGGCTCGAGGCTCACATAGGCGGTGGCGCCGCGCGCCGCCTCTCCGGCGACATCGAGCGCCACGCGCTCGGCATGGGGGCGCCCGCCGGGTTGCGTCCATCCGCGCCCGACGATGCGGCCATCCTTCACCAGCACGCAGCCCACGGCGGGGTTGGGCCAGGTATTGCCCTGCCCGCGCCGCCCGAGGGCCAGCGCCAGCGCCATGAACCGGGTATCGGCCGCCATGTGCCGGCTCACTTGCCGGCGCTTGCGTCTTCCGCCGCGTTGGGGCGCAGCTCGCTCACGAACTTGTCGAAATCGTCGGCCGCCTGGAAATTCTTGTAGACCGAGGCGAAGCGCACATAGGCCACGGTGTCGATCCGGGCGAGGCTTTCCATCACGATCTCGCCCACCACCTTGGAGGGGATATCCGTCTCGCCGAGGCTCTCGAGCCGCCGCACGATACCGGAAATCATCTGCTCCACGCGCTCGGGCTCCACCGGCCTCTTCTGCAGCGCGATACGGATCGAGCGCTCGAGCTTGTCGCGGTCGAAATCCTCGCGCCGCCCGTTCGACTTGACGACCACGAGGTCGCGCAGCTGCACCCGCTCATAGGTGGTGAACCGCCCGCCACAGGCCGGGCAGAACCGCCTCCGCCGGATCGACACATGGTCTTCCGCCGGGCGTGAATCCTTCACTTGAGTGTCAATGTTTCCGCAAAACGGGCACCGCATAGCCCCAGCCCCTTTCTTCTCTGCCTCACGGGTCGTGGGTCTGAAGCCCACTTATCCACAGTCACTATAGGGGAGCCGCAAAGTTTTGGGTAGGGGGGAAATGCGTACGCTATATCAAGCGTGTCCCGGGCTCTGCGGGGGCAGCCGGCGGGATGGGGCGCACGCGCGAACGCGCGCACGCCCGAGGCCGATTATTCGGCGGCCTGCTTGCCGACGGGCGCGCTGAGCGCGAAACCCGCTTTCTCGAGGCGCTTGAGCACCTTCATGCCGATCTTGGTGTATTGCTTGGCGGAAGATTTCCACGCCGCCTTGCGCGCGTCGCGCCCGGCGTCGGGGTTCTCTGCATTGAACTGCTCGCCAAAGATCGCGAAGCCGATCGCGCGGCTGGCCCGGCGCCGCGATTTCTGCTCTTCGGTGAGCGGGGCTTTCTTTTTCATTTCAGTTGCCATGTTTAAAGTCCTGTTCGACCATGCCCGGCGCGCGAAACGGCGCGAACGGGCTTCGGGCGGAATTGCCCGGGCGTCTTCTACCCCGGTTCTTCCCCTTCTGCAGCGCCAAAACGACGCCTCAGATGTCGCAATAGGCCATGGCGACCTTTCGCTCATGCGGCGCGTCGCGATGCTCGACAAGGTAGATCCCCTGCCACGTGCCGAGCGCCATCCGCCCCGCTCGAACCGGCACGGAAAGGCTCACGGGCAGGAGCGCGGCCTTGATATGGGCGGGCATGTCATCGGGCCCTTCGGCGCGGTGGGCAAGATAGCCCATCTCGGGCGCATCCGCATGGGGCACGAGGCGGCGGAAGAAGGCCATGAGATCGGCCTGCACATCGGGGTCGGCGTTTTCCTGTATGAGCAGGCTCGCGGAAGTATGGCGGATGAAGAGCGTGAGCAGCCCGTCGCCCGCGCCCGCGTGCCCGAGCCAGTCCGCAACCTCGCCTGTGATCTCGTAAAGCCCCGGCCCGCGTGTCGCGACCTTCAAATCCCCCTGCATCCGCTGCCGCCTCAGCACGGGCCCCAGAGGCCCGCCTCGCGGCTCCAGCATTGCCCGGCAGCCTCCTTGGCCTCGTAGACCGGGTAGAAATCGAAGAAAGTCATGCTCGCGCTCTCGCAGTCGAAGCGCGCGATCTCCCGATCTCCCTCGCTCACGGTCACGCCACCGCTCACCTCGGGGCCGTTCTCGGCGAGGCGGTCGATGGCATAGTTCACCGCGTAGGCGTAGCTCCCGTTGCGAAAGGTGATCTCTTCCCAGAGCGTGCGGCCCACGCCGTTCCACGGCACCATGTCGAGCGCGGTCACATGCCGGGCGAGCAGCATCTCGGCGGGGCCGTCGCTCGGCCCGAACCGGTAGAGCGCCACGTTGTCCTGCAGGCAGATATCGAGCGCCTTCGACCCGGCGGTGCAATGCAGAAGAGGCTGGCCGGTGCCGAAACAGCCCTCGGCGGCCAACCCGGGCGAGACGGCGGCCAGCGGCGCGAGAAGCGCTGCGGCGAAAACGGTGTGGCGCATGGTCGGGGCCTCCTTCTCTGCTGTCTTGCCGCCAGAGTAGCACGCGCCGCGCGCGCTGCGGAATGGCAAAGACGCCGCGCCGCACGGCAATCGCCGCTTGTCCCCGCCGCGTGAATTGGGCACACCCTGCCCCGAAACCCCGGCCGACAGCCCGCGAGACCCTGCCCATGCTCTCCATCCTCCTCACCGGGCTCCTGCCGAGCTTCCTGCTCGTCCTTCTGGGCGGGGCGGTGCGCAAGCGGCTGAGCGAGACCGCGTGGGCCGGGCTCGACCGGCTGAATTTCGAGATCCTCTTTCCCGCGCTCATCTTCACCGCCGCTGCGAGTCGCCCGATCGAGCCCTCGAGCCTTCTGGCGGTGGGGCCGCTCGCGGTGGCCGTCTCGGCGTTGGGGCTCGGGCTCGGCTGGCTCGCACGCCCCTTCGGCCCGCCCCGGTTTCTGGATTTCGCGGGGGCGTGGCAGGCGGCCTTCCGCTTCAACACGGCCTTGGGCTTCGTGATCTGCCTCGCGCTGCCCTCGGCGGATATCGGTATCTACTCGGTCTGCATCGGGCTCGCGATCCCCACGGTGAACATCTTCGCGGTGGCGGCGCTCTCGCGGGGCGAAGGCATCGGGATAGGCGCGATGCTGCGGAAGGTGGCGCTCAACCCCTTCCTGCTCGCCTCGCTCGCGGGCGTGGCGGCGGGCCTCTCGGGCATCACCTTCCCCGCGCCGGTGATCGCACCGGTAGACCTGCTGGCGGGCGCGGCGATCCCGGTGGCGCTCATCTCCATCGGCGCCACGATGGATTGGCGCGCCCTCGCCCGGCTCAATCGTTTCTCTGGCATTCTCGTGGGCACCAAGCTCGTGGCGCTGCCGGGGGCGGTAAGCCTCGGCGCGCTCGCCACGGGCAGTTCCTCACCGATCCTGCCAGTGCTGGTGGTCTTCGCGGGGCTGCCCTGCGCCTCGGCCGCGCATGTGCTGGCCTCGGCCTTCGGCGCCGACCGCAAGCTCGCCGCAACGCTCATCGCCCAAACCACGCTTCTGAGCTTCGTCACGCTGCCCGTGTGGATGACGGTGGCAGAATGGATCGCGGCGCGCTAACGGCGCCCGGGCGCCTGTGACGCGTCAGTGCGGACGGTCGAAAAGCCCCTCGCCGCGCTCGTCGATCAACCGCTGCGCCTTGCGGGCGCACTCCACGACCGCCTGCTCAAGGTTGTTGATCATGTCGGCGCGGATGAGGTGATGCGACATCGTCTCGCCTTCCACGTCCTTCTCGATCCGCGCGGCCACGCGCCATGAGCCGCCTTCCTTGATCGGGTCGGGATGGATCGTGAACCCCTTGTAATCGACAGGGTCGTGCTCCGGGCCCGAGCCTGACCCGTTGTCAGAGCCGGACCCGAAAAGACGTGACAAGATCGACATGAGCAGCCTCCCTTGCGGCAGCGCAACCGCGCCTTACTGGTCGAGGAACGACCGGAGCTTGCGTGATCTGCTCGGATGCTTGAGCTTCCGGAGCGCCTTAGCCTCGATCTGGCGGATGCGCTCGCGGGTGACCGAGAACTGCTGGCCCACTTCCTCGAGCGTGTGATCGGTGTTCATGCCGATGCCGAAGCGCATCCGCAGAACCCGCTCCTCGCGCGGGGTGAGGCTCGAAAGCACGCGCGTCGTGGTTTCCTTCAGGTTGTCCTGAATGGCCGAATCCAGCGGCAGGATCACGTTCTTGTCCTCGATGAAATCGCCGAGCTGGCTGTCTTCCTCGTCGCCGATCGGCGTTTCGAGGGAGATGGGCTCCTTGGCGATCTTCATCACCTTGCGGACCTTCTCGAGCGGCATCTGCAGCTTGTCGGCCAGCTCCTCGGGCGTGGGCTCGCGGCCGATCTCGTGGAGCATCTGCCGTCCGGTGCGGACGAGCTTGTTGATCGTCTCTATCATGTGCACCGGGATACGGATGGTGCGGGCCTGGTCGGCGATCGAGCGGGTGATCGCCTGCCTGATCCACCATGTCGCATAGGTGGAGAACTTGTAGCCCCGGCGATACTCGAACTTGTCGACCGCCTTCATCAGGCCGATATTGCCTTCCTGAATGAGATCAAGGAATTGCAGGCCGCGGTTGGTGTATTTCTTGGCGATCGAGATCACCAGCCGCAGGTTGGCCTCCACCATCTCCTTCTTGGCGGTGCGGGCTTCCTTCTCGCCCTTCTGCACCTGCGCCACGATGCGGCGGAATTCGGAGATATCGAGGCCCACATATTGCCCCACCTGCGCCATGTCGGCGCGCAGCTCGGCCACCTTCTCGGGCGAGCGCTCCATGAAGGCCTGCCAGCCCCGGCCCGATTTCGCGGCCATGTCATCTAGCCAGTTCGGGTCGAGCTCGCGGCCGCGATACTCGTCGATGAACTCCTTGCGGTTGATGCGCGCCTGGTCGGCGAGCTTCACCATGGCGCTGTCGATCTGCATGATCCGGCGGTTGATGCCGTAGAGCTGGTCGATCAGCGCCTCGATGCGGTTGTTGTGAAGGTGCAGCGAGTTGACGAGCTGCACGATCTCCGAGCGCAGCTTCTGGTAGGTCTCCTCCTGCGCCTCGGAGAAAGATCCATCCTCGTTGAGCGTCGCCGAGATCCGGCTGTCCTGCATCTCCGAGAGTTTCTCGTAATCATGCGCGATACGGTCGAGCGTCTCCAGCACGCGGGGCTTGAGCGCGGCCTCCATCGCGGCGAGGCTCATGTTGGCCTGCTCGTCGTCGTCCTCGTCATCCTCGCGGGCGATCGGGTTGCCGTCGGCATCGAGTTCGGGCTCCGACTCCGAATTGCGGCCGCCGCTCGATGGGGCGGAAGACAGATTGGCGGCATCCACCACCGGGCCGTCGCCCTCGTCGTCGCCCATCTGGCCCGAGAAGGTTGTCTCGAGGTCGATCACGTCGCGCAGCAGGATGTCTTCGCCCAGAAGTTCGTCGCGCCAGATCGTGATGGCCTGAAAGGTGAGCGGGCTCTCGCAGAGCCCCGCGATCATCGTGTTGCGGCCCGCCTCGATACGCTTGGCGATGGCGATCTCGCCCTCGCGCGAAAGCAGCTCCACCGAGCCCATCTCGCGCAGATACATGCGCACCGGGTCGTCGGTGCGGTCGAGCTTCTCGTCCTTGCCGGAGCCGAGCGTGAGCTCACCCTTGCGGCCGATCTCTGCCACGGCGGTGGTGCGCTGCTCTTCTTCCTCGGCCTCTTCTTCCTCGATGATGTTGATGCCCATTTCCGAGAGCATCGACATCACGTCCTCGATCTGCTCCGAGCTCACCTGGTCGGGCGGGAGCACCTTGTTGAGCTGATCATAGGTGATGAACCCCTTCTCGCGCGCCTCGGCGATCATCTTCTTGACCGCAGCCTGGCTCATGTCGAGCGAGATTTCGGCCTCCTGATCGTCAGGCTTCTGGTCGTCGGTATCCTTGGCGGCCATGCACGTCTCCTGATACGTGGGCGGGTGATTCGAATCTGACCCGAATCATTAGCGCGATATGGCGATTCGCACACCCCGTTGCCCTATTTCTTTCCCGATTCGGTCCCAAATGTCACTTCCCCTGCCTCTTGGGGAACTCGAGCGTCTCGAGCAAGGCGTTGAAAGCATCTTTCTCCGCCCGGCTGACGGGCGCACCGTTGGAGCTTATCTCGTATTCGGTCTGGTCTTCCTGAAAGCTCCGTGCGGCCCTCTGATGTGCTTGCGCGGCATCCCCAAGCCTGTGCGTCACGGATTCATCGGCCAGCCCCAGAATATCCTCCGTCGCCTCGGCGATCTCGGCCAGAAGGCCCTGCGCCGCATGGAGCTTGGCGAACTCCCCTTCGAGCGTCTGGCGCGCCATCGCCTCGTCGCCCGCGCGCCGCACAGACGGCACGAGGGCAACATGGGGGCGCGCGCAGAGGTTTGCAATGGCCTCGGAGCCCAGCGTCTCGGCGATATGGGCCTCCAGCGTCTCTGCCCCGGCATGGCCATGCAGAAGCACGAGCTCGCGCAGGCGCGCATGATCGAGCCGGCGGCATTCCATCCGCTCGATCTGGGCGATGAAATCGTCGATCACGGCAGGGGTGCGCAGCAGCGTGGCGAGGATGACCGCCTCGCGCAGATCGGTCTCCACCTCGGCATCCGAGGCCGCCGCAAGTAGCGAGGCCTTGGTGGTGGCGCGCGCGGGGTCGGGCTGGCCCCAGCGCCGCGCGCCCGGACCCATGCCCTGCCCCATGCCCTGCCCCGGGCCGCGCGCGGGCGCCCCGCCCCGGCGCGGATTGAAGAGCTGCCAGCGCAGATCCTTGATCGCCTGCCCGTAATGGCTGCGAAGCGAGGGGTCGCGGATCTTGCCAATGATCTCGCGCAGATCCTTGTCGAGCGCGGCGCGGCGCTCGGGGCTGTCGAAATCGCGGCCCTCTGTCTCGCGCTGCCAGAGCAGCCGCACCATCGGGAGGGCGCTCTCCACAAGCTCGCGCACCGCCAGCGCCCCTTTCGCGCGCAAGAGGTCGTCCGGGTCCTGCCCCTCGGGCATGAGCGCGAACCGAAGCGATTTGCCCGCCTCCAGAAGCGGCAGCGCGAGGTCGATCACCCGGTAGGCCGCGCGCAGGCCCGCCGTGTCGCCATCGAGCGCGATCACGGGCTCCGGGGCGATGCGCCAGAGAAGCTGCAGCTGATGCTCGGTAACGGCGGTGCCGAGCGGCGCCACCGCCGCGCCGAATCCCGCCTCCGAAAGCGCGATCACATCCATGTAGCCTTCCGCCACGATCAACGGCTGGCCCTTGCCAGCGGCCTCTCTGGCGGGGCCATGATTGTAGAGCGTGCGCGACTTGTCGAAGAGCTCGGTTTCGGGCGAGTTCAGATACTTGGCGCTGTCGGCCGGGTCCATCGCCCGCCCGCCGAAGGCTATGCAGCGCCCGCGCGGGTCGCGGATGGGGAAGATGATGCGATTGCGGAACGTGTCATAGGGCTTGCCGCCCTTCTGGCTGGGCTTGGCCAGCCCGCAATCGAGGATCTTCTGCGGCTCCACGCCCTTGGCCGTCAGATGATCCCAGAGCCCTTGCCACGCCTCGGGCGCGAAACCGATCCCGAATCGCTCCTGCGCCGCCTCGTCGAGTCCGCGCCCGGCGAGATAGTCGCGCGCCGCCGCCCCCGCGCCGGCCTTCAGCTGCAGGCGGAAATGGCGCTCGGCCATCTCCATCACCTCCATCAGCTCGCTGCGCCGGTCGGCCTTCTGCTGCGCCTGCGGGTCGCGCTCGGGCATCGGCATCCCGGCCTCCTGCGCGAGGATCTTTACCGCTTCCATGAAGTCGACATTCTCGGTTTCCCGCACGAAGGAAATCGCGTCGCCCTTGGCGTGGCAGCCGAAGCAATAGTAATAACCCTTGCGGTCATCCACATGAAAACTGGCGGTTTTTTCGTGGTGGAAGGGGCACGGCGCCCACATGTCGCCCTTGCCCTGGTTCGACTTGCGATTGTCCCACATGACCTTGCGGCCCACGACCTGCGCGATCGAGGTGCGGGAACGCAATTCATCGAGAAATCCGGGGGGCAAGCTCATTTGGTGAATATGGGGCAATTGCCCCGCGCCGCCAAGAGGGCTCGGGCCTCAATACTTAAGACACTGCGCCTCGAATTCGCGGGCCATGACGGGAGTGAGCTGGGCACGGTCGAGAGCGAAGACCCAATCAACGAGCGTGGGAACCGTGGCGTCATAGGGCGGCTTCACCGCTTCCGGGCCGGTGGTGAGCCGCGCCTTGATTGCCGCAGCCCGCTCGCCCGCGCGCCGCCCCTCGATGGCGGTCGCGACGATGGCGGAGGTCTGCCGGCAATTCTCCTTGCCCAGCCCTTGCGCAGAAAGGGCCCCGGGCGCCAAAAGCAGCGCGAGAGCAAGGGCCATGGCAAGGCGCGGGATGCTGTGCGGTGTCATATCCGCGCCAGAGTAGTCAGGGTCTGCGCCGGGCCGCAACCCCTTGCATGGCCGTGGTCAGGTCATGCACGAGCGTCTTCGCCATCGAGCGGAACACCATGATCTGGAAAGCGTTCTCGGAGATGCGGGTGATCGAGGCGGCCATGTGCTGCAGATCGGTGCGCGCCGTATGCCCGCGCTTGAAGGTTCCCGGGCGCAGGTCGATCGGCGTGAGCCGCGCCAGCACCGCCGCCGCATCCTCGCCCTCGAGCCGCATCACCGCCCAGGCATCCGACTGATCGGTAAGCGCGGCGTGACGGCCAAGCGCGGCATCCGGCGCAGGCCCTGCCAGCAGGATCATCCGCTGCCCGAACCAGATGGCACGCGCACCCTCCTTGCCCGTGGCGCGGCCCGCCGCCGGCGCGGCCATCCCATGCGCCGCCTTGAGCGCGTCGGAGAGCTTTGCGTCCTGTCCCTTCAGGGGCGCGATGGAGGTGAGCACGCCAAGGTCGAGCTCGCTCAGGGTGCATCGGCCGATGCTCTCAGGCTCCATGCCGCCTGCGGGTGTCAGTGCCTTGAGGTCAACCACGGGTCCGCTCCCCTTCCTTGTCGAACTGCACCGGGTCGATCACCTCGCAGACGGTCACCGAACCGTTCACATGCTCCACCACCTTCACGCGCTGGCCTATGCGCGCGCGCCCGTTCTTCAGAAAGCCCATGCCCAGCACATGGCCGAACGTGGGCGAGAAGGCCACCGAGGTGATGTAGCCCTGATCGGTCACGCGCTTGGGCTCCGCCCCCTCGTCGAAGAGATGCGCCCCCGCGATCAGCTCCTTCACGGCACCCACGGGCTTCAGCCCCACGAGCTGCTCGCGATGCTCGCCCACGAGGCCGGGGCGCGCCGCGGCGGCCTTGCCGATGCAATCCTTCTTCGCGCTCACCATCCGCTCCATGCCGATGTCGAAAGCCGTCACCCGCCCGTGAATCTCGGCATGGGTTATGAAGCCCTTCTCCACCCTCAGCACGTTGAGCGCCTCCATCCCGTAGGGCCCGCCGCCCATCGCCTCCGCGCGGCTCACAAGCTCGCGGAACAGCGCATCGCCATAGCGCGCAGGCACCGCAAGCTCATAGGCATGCTCGCCCGAGAAGGAGATGCGGAAGAGCCGCGCGCCCACATCGCCGATCCTGACCGCGCCGCAAGACATGAAGGGCCAGCCCTCGTTGTCGATCGGCTCGGCCAGCAACCCGTTGAGCAACTCGCGCGATTTCGGCCCCGCCACGGCGAACTGCGCCCATTGCTCGGTGACGGAAATGAAGCGCACATCCCAGTCCGGCACGAGGCATTGATGCACGAATTCCAGATGCCGCATCACCTGCCCCGCGGCTGCGGTGGTGGTCGTCATCAGGTAATGGTTTTCGGCGAGGCAGGCGGTGGTGCCATCGTCCATCACGTGGCCGTCCTCGCGCAGCATCAGCCCGTAGCGCACCCGCCCCGGTTTCAGCGTGGAGAAGGTGTTGGTGTAGACGAGGTCGAGGAACCTGCCCGCATCCGGCCCCTGAATGTCGATCTTGCCCAGCGTCGAGACATCGGCCACACCCACCGCCTCGCGCACCATCTTCACCTCGCGGTCGCAGGATTGCCGCCACCTGCGCTCGCCCTCCTGCGGAAAGTAGCTCGGCCGATACCAGAGCCCCGCCTCGATCATCGGCGCGCCGCGCTCCACGCTGGCCTCATGCGAGGTCATGAAGCGCTGCGGTGCAAAGCCCTTGCCCTGCCCGCCCGCGCCCATCGCGGCGATGGAAACCGGCACGTAGGGCGGGCGGAAGGTGGTGGTGCCCGTCTCGGGAATGCCCCTGCCTGTGGCATCGGCCAGAACCGCCAGCGCGGCCACGTTCGAGCTCTTGCCTTGATCGGTGGCCATGCCCTGCGTCGTGTAGCGCTTCATGTGCTCGACCGAGCGGAAGTTCTCCACCACGGCCTGCTTCACGTCCTTCACCGTCACATCGTTCTGGAAGTCGAGCCACGCCCGCCCCTTGCCCGGCACCGCCCAGAGCGGCGTGATGTCATAAGGGCTGTCCTCGGCCGGCGGCACATCCATCTCTGGCGCCTTGAGGCCCAGCGTGTCGAGCGCCTCCGCCGCGGCGCGCACGCCGCCCTCGAGGCAGGCGCGGGTGGAGAAATCGCCGCGGCAGGCACCGGCTGTCACGAGCCCCGGCACCGCCCCCTCGCGCGGCACGAAGGCCGCGATCTCCGGGTTCCATTCGGGCCGCCCGTTCATGTGGCAGGTGAGATGCAGCGTCGGGTTCCAGCCGCCCGAAACGCCCAAGCCCTCGGCCTTGATCTTCTCGATGCCCGAGGCCGTGGCCAGCGTGATGGCCTCCAGCCCCTGCCGGCCCTCGCTGTTGATAACCTGCGCCCCCGCGAAGAAGGGCAGGTCGAGCGAGGTGGTGGCGTCGTGCCGGGCGTCGATCAGCGCGCTCACATGCACCCCGGCCTCCATGAGGTCTGCCGCGGTGCGGTGCGCGTCGTCGTTATTGCCGAAAACCGCCACGCTGCGGCCGGGGCTCACGCACCATCGGTTGGCATAGGCCCTGAGCGCCGAGGCCGTCATGATGCCGGGACGGTCGTTGTTCTGAAAGGCGATGGGCCGCTCTATCGCGCCCGCCGCCAGCACCGCGCGTTTCGCCACGATGCGCCAGAAGCACTCCTTGGGCGCGCCCTCCTTCGCGGCCACGCCGGGCGCCAGCCGCTCGAGCGCGCCATAGGTGCCGTGGTCATAGGCGCCGGTGACGGTGGTGCGGGTCATGATCCGCACATTCTCCATCGCGGCAAGCTCAGCGGTGATCTCTTCGGCCCATGTCCGCCCGGGCACGCCATCCACCTCCAGCGTCTCGGCGTTGAGCCGCCCGCCGGTGCGGATGTCCTCATCCGCGAGGATCACATCCGCCCCCGCGCGCGCCGCCGTCAACGCCGCCATGAGGCCAGTGGGCCCCGCGCCGATCACCAGCAGGTCGCAAAACGCCCATGCCTTCTCGTAATGGTCGGCATTGTGCTTCATGGAGAGCGCGCCAAGCCCCGCCGCGCGGCGGATGAGCGGCTCGTAGACCTTCTCCCAGAAGCTCTTCGGCCACATGAAGGTCTTGTAATAGAAGCCTGCGCCGAGAAAGGGCGCCGCGAAATCGTTGACCGCCATCAGGTCGAAGCCGAGCGAGGGCCACGCGTTCTGGCTCTTCGCCTGCAGCCCTTCTGAAAGCTCTACCGTGGTGGCGCGCATGTTGGGCTCCTGCGCGGCGCCCTGCCCCAGCGTCACCAGCGCGTTGGGCTCCTCCGAACCGGCGGTGAGCACGCCCCGCGGGCGGTGATACTTGAACGACCGCCCCACGAGACGAACGCCATTGGCCAGAAGCGCCGAGGCGAGCGTATCGCCCTCGAAGCCCGCATAATGCCGCCCGTCGAAGGTGAAACCCACGCGGCGCTTGCGGTTGATGAGCCCGTCGCCAGAAGTTCTCATGCCTGCGCCTCCTTCGCCGCGCTCGCCAGTTCCACCGCCTCGATCTCGTGGGTCACCGTGTTGCGCGTCACCACCAGCCACGCGCCGCAACCGCTCTCGTGAAACCAAAGGTCTCGGGTCACGCCCGCCGGGTTGTCGCGATTGTGCAGGTAGTCGTCCCACGCCTCCGGCGCGGCATCGGCCGCGGGGCGCTCAAGCCCCACCGCGTCACCCATGTAGTAGAACTCGCGCCGGTCGCGCTCTCCGCAATTCGGGCAGGTGATCCGCATGCTAGATTCCTATTCCTTGACCTGTGCCAGCGCCGGGCCGGTGAATTCCGTTTCGATTTCCACGCGCACTTCGTCGCCCACGCCCATCGTCGAGCCTGGCGCGGGAACGCCGAGGCTCATGCCGAAATCGGAGCGGCTGAAAACCGTCTGCGCCGAGAACCCGACCCGCGCGTTGGGCTCGAACGGGTGCGCGTCGTAACCGCCGTTGAAAGCGACATCGAGCGTGACCGGGCGCGCGACGCCCAGCAGCGTCAAGGTGCCATCAACCTCCGCTGCATTCTCCCCGCTCGGGCGGACCCTGTCGGAGACGAACGTGATCTCGGGATAGGCCACCACATCCAGCCACGACTCCCCGAGCAACTGCGCGAGAAACCCCTCCGGAGGGCTGGGAACGTCGAGCGAGGCCGGATCGACCGTCACCCTCAGCCGCGCCGCGCCCGGATCGGCCGGGTCGAGCTCCAGCTCGGCATCGAAGCTGTCGAAGCTCATCTGGTAGTCGGAAAAGCCAAGGTGGCTCACGGAAAACCGCAGGCTCGAATGCGAGGGGTCGAGACGGTAGGTGCCCGCGGGCAGCGGCCCCTCCTGCGCCCCGGCCCCGTGCCCGGACGCAAGAACAAGCGCGGCACAGGCTCCTGCTTTCATCTTTCCCAAATTACTCATCATCCCGTCCCCGGCCACGCGCGCCTCAATGAAGGTTGTGTTGGCTGCCGGTGCCTTCCTCGTCCATCAGCCCGCGCCCTGTGCGGAAGCGGTCGAGACGGAACTGAGCCGCAGGCTCATGGTGGCGGTCGGTCGCCACGAGATGCGCACAGGAGAAGCCCGAGCCGGGCACCGCCTTGAAGCCGCCGTAGCACCAGCCGCAATTGAGGTAGAGCCCCTCGACGTGAGTCTTGTCGATGATCGGCGAGCCGTCGGGCGACATGTCCATGATCCCGCCCCACGAGCGCAGCACGCGGGCCTTGCCGATGGCGGGCATCAGCGTCATCCCCGCCTCCATCACGTGCTCGACCATCGGCAGATTGCCGCGCGCGGCGTAAGATGCGTAGAAATCAAGGTCGCCGCCAAAGACGAGCCCGCCCTTGTCGGACTGGCTGATGTAGAAATGCCCCATTCCGAAGCTGATCACATGGTCGATGCAGGGCTTGAGCCCCTCGCTCACGAAAGCCTGCAGAACGTGGCTCTCGATGGGCAGGCGCATCCCCGCCATCGCCGCCACCTGGCTGGAGCGGCCCGCCACGATGATCGCCACCTTCTTCGCGCGGATCGCGCCGCGCGAAGTCTGCACGCCCTTCACCACGCCATCCTCGATGTCGATGCCGGTCACTTCGCAATTCTGGATGAGATCGACGCCGCGCTGGCTCGCGCCCCGCGCATAGCCCCAGGCCACGGCATCGTGCCGGGCGGTGCCGGCGCGCCGGCAGAGCATCGCGCCATAGATCGGGAAGCGCTGCTGCTCGTAGTCGAGGAAGGGCACCAGCTTCTTCATCTGCGCCGCCGAGAGAATTTCCGCCTCGTCGCCCTGGTTGATGATCGCGTTGGCGCGCCGGATCGCCGCATCGCGCTGGCCGTCGTTATGAAAGAGCGCGATCTGCCCGCGCTGCGAGAGCATGACGTTGTAGTTGAGATCCTGCTCCAGCCCCTCCCAGAGCTTCAGCGAATGGCTGTAGAACTCCGAGTTGCCCGGCATCATGTAATTGGCGCGCACCACTGTGGTGATGCGGCCCACGAAGCCACCGCCAAGATAGCCCTTCTCCAGCACCGCAACGTTGCGGATGCCGTGCTCCTTGGCGAGGTAATAGGCGGTTGAGAGCCCATGCCCGCCGCCGCCGATGATCACCACGTCATAGGCATCCTTCGGCTCGGCATCGGCCCAATGCGCGCCCCAGCCCTTGTTGCCGGTCAGGCCTTCCTTGAAGACGCGCAATCCCGAAAAACGCATGGATGACTCCCTGTCTGAGTTTCGCCGAGTGAAGCAAGTCCCGCCCGGGATATCAACTCCCTCTCGGCGAGGTCATCCCGGGTTCGACAAACCATGTCGCATTCAGACTGGAAAACTGTCCAATACTCCGTGCCCGGCGCCACGCGCTTCGCCATGCGCGGCAAGAACGGCGCAGGGCAGGCCAATCACCCGCCCCGCCCTCGCGCCCCGGCTCAGAGCCCGAGCGCGCGGTAGCTCGCCGCCACCTTGCCGATCGACACGAGATAGGCCGCGGTGCGCAGGTCGGTCACATCTTCGCGGTCGTGCCACACCTCGCGCATCGATTGGTAGGCCATGCGCATCGTGTCGTCGAGGCCCGAGCGCACGAGCTCCAGCTCGCCGGCCCCGCGCAGGTATTTCTTCTTGAAATCCGGCGAGATCACCCATGCATCGCCCAGGTGCCTGTCGAGCCGCTCCAATTCGTCGACGATGAGCTGGTGGCGCGCCTCCTCCTGCCGCCGGCCCATGCGCCCGAAGCGGATGTGGCTGAGGTTCTTCACCCATTCGAAATACGACACCGTCACGCCGCCCGCGTTGGCATACATGTCGGGGATGATCACGCAGCCCTTCTTGCGCAGAATATCATCTGCCCCGGCGGTCACCGGGCCGTTGGCGGCCTCGATGATGAGCGGCGCCTTGATCCGGTCGGCATTGCCGAGGTTGATCACGCCTTCCATCGCGGCGGGGATGAGAATGTCGCATTCTTCCTCCAGATACTTCGCGCCGTCGCGGATGAACTTGCCGGAAGAATAGCCATCCACACCGCCATGCTTGGCGATCCAGTTGCGCAGCTCCTCGATGTCGAGCCCGTTCGGGTCGTAGAGCCCGCCGTCGCGCTCGATCACAGCGATGATCTTGCAGCCATCCTCCTCCGAGAGGAACTTGGCCGCGTGATAGCCCACGTTGCCGAGGCCCTGCACGATCACCCTCTTGCCATCGAGTTTGCCCGAAAGCCCTGCCGCGGCCACGTCCTCGGGGTAGCGGAAGAACTCCTGCAGCGCATATTGCACCCCCCGCCCCGTGGCCTCGGTGCGGCCCTGGATGCCGCCCGCGTTCACCGGCTTGCCGGTCACGCAGGCCCGCGCGTTGATGTCGGTGGTGTTCATCCGGCGATACTGGTCGGCCATCCACGCCATCTCGCGCTCGCCGGTGCCCATGTCGGGGGCGGGCACGTTCTGGCTGGGATGGATGAGGTCGCGCTTGGCCAGCTCGTAGGTGAAGCGCCGGGTGATCAGCTCGAGCTCGTGCTCGTCCCATTCGCGCGGGTCGATCCTGAGGCCCCCCTTAGAGCCGCCGAAGGGCGCCTCCACGAGCGCGCATTTGTAGGTCATCAGCGCCGCGAGCGCCTCCACCTCGTCCTGGTTCACGCCCATCGCGTAGCGGATGCCGCCCTTGACGGGCTCCATGTGCTCGGAATGCACCGAGCGGTAGCCGGTGAATGTCTGGATCTGCCCGCGCAGCCGCACGCCGAAGCGCACGGTATAGGTGGCGTTGCAGACGCGAATTTTCTCCTCGAGGCCCGGCGGCAGATCCATCAGCGCGACCGCGCGGTTGAACATCAGATCCACGCTTTCGCGGAAACTCGGTTCCTTGAGGTTGGCATTCATCGCGTCTCTCCCTGGTTCGCTTTCCATGCGTTGGCCTTCTTGAGGGCCGTTTTTGCCGGTATGGTTACTGCATGCACTCCGATTGTCCACCCGGGGAATCCCGTGGGCGGCCGCCTTGCAGGTTTCGTCGGGGCGCCGCGAGGGCGCCGCGTGCCTTCGGAAACCAGCCCCGGATAGTTCGCCCAGATAGGCGGAAACTGTTTCCGAAACGGGGGTTTATCGGGGGGTCAATTCCCTCGTTTCGCCTTAATTCAGCCAAGTTCGCCGCGCATATATCCCCTGTTGAATTGCGCGCATACGGGCGCTCTTCGTGTTGAGAGGTGGTAACGATGAACAGGGGTCAGGGGCGAATTTCGACATGGACAGCGGCCGCCGCGCGCGCCGCGGCGATCCGGCAGTCTCTGCGCACCCGGCAAGGCCGCTTCGAGGCGGAAGAAGACGGCTCGACGACCATTCTCACCCTCTTCATCTTCATCTTCATGCTGGTGATGGCCGGCGTCGGGATCGACACGATGCGCTACGAGATGGAGCGCACCCACCTGCAGGCCACGCTCGACAATGCCGTGCTCGCGGGCGCCGGCGCCCCGCTCGGCTCCGAAGTGACCGACGTGAAGGAAATCGTCGTCGACTATTTCGCGAAGGCGGGCATGTCGGACTATCTCCATGCCATCGACACCGACGGCGAGGGCGACGACGACATCATCACCTCGCTCAACGCCACCCGAGTCTATGCCGAGGCGAGCCTCTCGATGGACACCTACCTGATGAAGCTCTCGGGCGTGAGCCAGCTCGAGGCCTTCGGCGCCGCCCAGGCCGAGGTGCGCACGCCCAAGCTCGAGGTGTCGCTGGTGCTCGACGTGTCGGGCTCGATGGGCGGCTGGAAGATGACCAACATGAAAACCGCCGCGCGCAACTTCGTGACAACCATTCTCGACGGCTCGGAGCCGGGCAACACGGTGATCTCGCTCGTGCCCTTCGCGTGGACGGTCACGCCCGGCCGGTCGATCTACAACGCGCTCACGGTGAACGAGACGCATAACTACTCGACCTGCCTGCGCTTCGACCAATCCGATTACAACAGCGCCGCGATCAACCCCGCGACCACCTACCAACAGCAGATCTACACCTCGCTCTACGGCGGCTGGGACGATCTGCAATACACCTCGCAATCCTGCTACACCTCTGCCGGCTCCGAGATCCTGCCCTTCTCGATGAACGAGTCGGCGCTGCACGCCCAGATCAACGCGCTCGACGCCAACGGCAACACCTCGGCCCATATCGGCATGAAATGGGGCGCAGCCCTGCTCGACCCGGCCTTCGACAGCGTCCGGAACACTCTCCAGACGGCCGGCGTGGTGGATGCCTCGCTCGAGAACATCCCCGCCGTCTACAACGAGGCCGACACGCTCAAGATCATCGTGCTCATGGCCGACGGCCAGAACACCACCTCCTACTATTTCGACGACGACAGCAACTACCGCGGTCCCAACTCCGACGTCTACCTCATGAAATATCAGGAGATGGAGTTCAAATACGCCTATCGCGAGAAAAAGCGCGGCACGGATTACTCCTACGATGAAAGCCGCTGCTCGCGGAAAAACTGGGAATGCGTCTACGAGGCCACCGGCGATGTCGTCTCGGCCTACTACCTGCGCGACGGCAGCTGGTACTATGACCTCGAGGAAAACGAGTGGATCGACGACGACGATTTCGAAGACATCCAGCAGCGCGACGGCTTCATCAGCATGGAGCAACTCAGCTGGGAAGAGGCATGGGGCTTCATGTCGCCCGAATTCTACGGCCAGATCACCGGCAACTGGGGCGCGTGGAATGATTACGTCGGCTCGCAATACGAGAACGGCTCCACCAAGGACACGCGCATGCAATCCATCTGCACGGCCACCAGGGCGCAGGGCGTCGTCGTCTACACCATCGGCTACAGCATCTCCTCGGGCGGCAACGCCGAGCGCCAGCTGCAGAACTGCGCCTCCTCGGCCAACCACTACTACCCGACGAACGGCGCCAACATCTCGGCGGCCTTCAGCTCGATCGCGTCGAACGTCCAGAACCTGAGGCTGACCCAATGATGCGCGCGATGGCCCTGCACCAGATCAAGCGCTTCCTGCGCGACGAGGGCGGCAACGCCTCGGTGGAATTCGTGATCGTCTTCCCCGTCTATCTCTCGATGATGCTCATGTCGATCGAGCTGGGCTTCATCACGCTGCGCCACAGCCTGCTCGAGCGCGGGCTCGACATCGCCGTGCGCGAAATCCGCCTCGGCACCGGCACCGCGCCCCAGCATGACCAGATCAAGGCCATGATCTGCGAGAACGCGATCATGATCCTCGATTGCGAGAACTCGCTGCGCCTCGAGATGCGCTCGGCCGATATCCGCGCGTTCAACTCGCTCGACACCACGGCCGACTGCACCGATTCCGCCGAGCCCACCAAGCCGGTGCGCCAGTTCACCCCCGGGCAGGAAAACCAGCTCATGCTGCTGCGCGCCTGCCTGCGCTTCGACCCGCTCTTCCCCGACGACGCGCTCGGCAGCGCGCTCAGCAAGAATGCGAGCGGGCAATCCGCGATCGTGTCCA
>JAVKDQ010000087.1:0-7021 GCA_040222155.1 Roseovarius sp. | reverse complement strand
CTGAGCTACGCCGGAACACGAGGGGCGATATAGCAATGTCGTTCGGCGGCGTCCATAGGGTTGTGACGTTTTTTTGACCCGCTTTTTCGAGGAGTATGGGCGGGGTCAGGCGAGTTGGAAAGGGGCGTGTTGCGAGAGCGGGCCGCGCGGGGTGGCGCGGGATTTTCCGTGCAGGTCGATGAGGTGCGCCAGCACGTTGCGGGTGGCGGCTGGCAGGAGGGCGGGAGGGGTCTCGGGGTAGATCGCGCGGGCCAGGTCGGAGGCGGTCGCGGGGCCTTGGGCGAGGCGCTCGAGGATGGCGGCTTCGCGCGCCTCGCGATGGGCGATGAGCCAGTCAAGCCGCTCCATCGGCGCGTCGATGGGCGCGCCGTGGCCGGAATGGAAACGCGTGGCGCCCAGCGCGCGGAGGCGGCGGCAGGAGGCCATGAAATCGGTGAGGTCGCCATCGGGGGGGCTCACGAGCGAGCTGGCCCAGCCCATCACCAGATCGCCGGTGAAGACCGTGTCGCCCAGCGCGAAGCAGAGGTGGTTGCCGAGGTGACCGGGGGTCCAGAGGGCGGTGAGGCGCCAGCCGTCGCCCTCCACGGTCTCGCCATCGGCGAGGGTGGCGTCGGGGGTGAAGGCCTCGTCGAGTCCCTCGCCGGCGGTTTCGAGGCCGTTTTCCACGAGCCGCGCCATCGCCGCGCTGCGGCCCGCGCCCGAGGGGCCGAAGGCGAGCACCGGGGCGCCGGTGCGACGGGCGAGCGGGCGGGCGAGGGGGGAGTGATCGACATGGCTGTGGGTGACGAGGATATGGCTGAGGCGCTGCCCCGGCGCGAGGGATGCGAGAATGGCCTCGAGATGGGCGGGATCGTCGGGGCCGGGGTCGATCACGGCCACATCGCGCGTGCCCACGAGATAGGTGTTGGTGCCGCGAAAGGTCATCGGCGACGGGTTGGGGGCGAGGATGCGGCGCACGGCCCCGCCCATCTCTTCGGCCACGCCCACGGGCGGGTTGAACTCTTGCCCTGTCATAACGTCGTCATCGCTCTTTCTTCGCCCCGGTTCCAAGGCTAGGTTTAGACATGTCTTTCCGCTGGTTGAAACCCTATTTGCCCGGAACGCTCTATGGCCGGGCCTTCCTGATCCTGCTGCTGCCGGTCGTGACCGTCACGCTGGTGGTGTCGGTGATCTTCATCCAGCGGCATTTCGAGGGGGTCACCCGGCAGATGACCAACTCGGTCAGCCGGGAGGTGCGGCTGATGCTCGAAAGCGGGATGAGCCCGCGCGAGCTCTCGGCCTCGCGGATGGCGCAGACGCTGCAGATTTCCGTGCAGGCGGTGCCCGAGGGCACGGTGCCCGCTCAGGACAGCTGGCGGTGGTATGATTTCACCGGCGCGATCGTGGCGCGGGAGTTCAACCGGCTCCTGCCCGCGCTGGTGGCGATCGACCTGCCCGACGACCGCTTCGTGCGGCTCTATTTCGAGGGCGAGGAGGGGCCGGTCAGGCTCTCTTTCGACCGGCGGCGGGTTTCGGCCTCGAACCCGCATCAGCTGCTCGTCAACATGGCCTTCTTCGCCGTTCTCATGACGGTGATCGCCTATCTCTACCTGCGCAACCAGCTCAGGCCCATCACCCGGCTCGCGCGCGCGGCCGAGGCTTTCGGCAAGGGGCGGCATCTGGATTACCGGCCGGCAGGGGCGGTGGAGGTGCGGGCGGCGGGGCGCGCCTTTCTCGACATGCGCGCGCGGATCGAGCGGCAGATCGAGCAGCGCACGCTGATGCTTTCGGGCGTGAGCCACGACCTGCGCACGCCGCTCACCCGGATGAAGCTGAGCCTCTCGATGCTGGAGAACGAAGAGCGCAAGCCGATGGAGCAGGACGTGGCCGACATGGAGCGGCTGATCGACGAGTTTCTCGATTTCGCGCGGGGCGCGCGCGAGGGCAAGCCCGAGCCCGCCGACCCGGTGGCGCTGGTGCGGCAGGTGGTGGAGGATGCGCAGCGCGCGCAGAAGGACGTGACGCTCTTTCTGGTCGAGGGCGAAGGCGAGGTGGTGCTGCGCGCGGGCGCGGTTCGGCGGGCGCTCGACAATCTCGTGGGCAACGCGGTGCGCTATGGCACCAGGGCCGAGATCTCGGTTCTGCTCACCGACCAGACGCTGCGGATCCGGGTGGAGGATGACGGCCCCGGCATCCCCGAGGCGCGGCGGGAGGAGGCGATGCGCCCCTTCACACGGCTCGACACGGCGCGCAACCAGAACCTCGGCTCGGGCGTGGGGCTGGGGCTTTCGATCGCGCTCGACATCGCGCGGGCCCATGGCGGCTCGCTCAGGCTGGGCGAGAGCAAGCGGCTGGGCGGGTTGCAGGCGGATCTGGTGATCGGGCGCTGAGGTTGGCGCCGGCGGGTCAGGCGCGCGGTCAGGCAGGGCTCTTGCGCACCTCTCGCAACCAGTCGCGCGCACCCTCGCGCACCGCGGTATAGACGGCGCGGCCCACGGCCTCGCCGATCTCGGTGTGGAGCCCCGCATAGCGCTCTGCGCCCTCGGGGGCGGCCACGGCCACGCAATCTGTGCCGGTGCCCGTGGCGGGGCCGGGCGCGAGGGGCAGGTGTGCCTCCATCACCGCCGCGGTGCGTGCCTGGGTGGCGATGCTCATGGCCTCGAGCATGGCCGCCTCGGTGAGGCCGCAGGAGAGCCGGAGCGCCACGTTGATCGTGCCCCAATCACGGCTTTCGGGGGCGAGCCTGTGGCCCACGCGCTCGGCATTGGAGAGGCCCACCGTGGCCAGCGCCAGAGCCTCGACGCCGCCCACGCGCGCCTCTGCCTGCCGGAAGCGGCCGATATCGCAGGAGGTGAGGAAGGTGACGGCATCGGCTGCGCCGCGCGCCAGCAATTCGGCCTCGAGCCAGACCTCGACATCGAGCTCCTCGGTGAGGTCGGCATTGCGCACCTCGCGCCAGAGGATGCGGCGGGCGCCGACAAGGCCCGGGCGGTTCACCGCCCAGCTCAGCACCCGCATCTCGCCGCCGAGATCGAATTCGAGCCACGGGCGGGCGAGGGTGACGGCGCTCACCGGATCACCTCGAGCGGCTGGTAGATCGGGCCGTGATCGGTGTCGCGATACCATGCGGTGATGTGGAAGACCTGCGCGAGCCGTTCCGGCGTGAGCACCTCGGCCGGGGTGCCATCGGCCACGAGCCGGGCCTCGCCCAGCATCACGATGCGGGTGCAGTAGCGCGCGGCGAGGCTGAGATCGTGCAGCGAGACGAGCACCGATTTGCCGCCGCGCGCGAGCCCCGCGAAGGTTTGCATGGTGGTGATCTGGTGCGCGGGGTCGAGCCCCGCCACCGGCTCGTCGGCCATCAGGAGCGCGGTATCCTGCGCCAGCGCCCGGGCGATCAGCACCCGGGCCTGCTCGCCGCCCGAGAGGCGGGTGGCCGCGCGGTGGCGCATGTCGGTGAGTTCCATCGCCGCGAGCGCGGCCTCGGCCTGTGCGCGGTCTTGAGGCGAGGGGTGGCGCGTGGCCATGTGCGGCATCCGGCCCAGCATCACCACGTCTTCCACGCTCACCGGCCACGCGATCTCGCGGGCCTGCGGCATCCACGCGGCATGGCGGGCGCGCTCGGCCTGCGGCAGCGCCGCGAGCGAGCTTTCGCCGGTGAAGGGCAGAAGGCCGAGCGCGGCGCGCATCAGAGTGGTCTTGCCGGCGCCGTTGGGGCCGATGAGGCCCACCAGTTCGCCCGGGCCGACGGTGAGCGAGATGTCGCGGATCACGTCGCGGCCGCGCAGCGAGACGGTGAGGCCGGAAAGGGTCAGAAGGCTCAAATCCGCTCCCTCCTGAGCTTGAGGATCAGGTGCAGGAAGAGCGGCGCGCCCACGAGCGCGGTGAGCACGCCGAGCTTGAGGTCGCGCTCGGGCAGCACGAGGCGCACGGCGATGTCGGCGGCGAGCAGCATGGCGGCGCCCCCGAGGGCCGAGGCCCAGAGAAGCCGCGAGGGCCGCGCGCCCACCATCGGGCGCAAGAGATGCGGCACCACGAGCCCCACGAACCCGATCGCCCCGGCCACGGCGGTGCCCGCGCCCACCACGCAGGCGGTGCCGAGCACGAGACTGAGGCGCAGGCGGCGCATCCCGAGGCCCATCGCCTCGGCGGCGTCCTCGCCGAGCGTGAGCGCGTCGAGCCCCCGCCCCAGCGTGCCGAGCAGGGCGAAGCCCACCGCCATGAGCGGCAGGGCGAGCCAGACATGGGTCATCGAACGGTCGGCGAGCGAGCCCATCATCCAGAAGACGATCTCGCTGGCGGCGAAGGGGTTGGGCGAGAGGTTGAGCACGAGCGTCGTGAGCGCGCCGGCGAGCGCCGAGACGGCGATGCCCGCGAGGATGAGCGTGAGCGAGCCGCCGCGCGGCCCGGCGAGCAGCATCACCAGCGTGACGCCCGCGAGCGCGCCGGCGAGAGCCATCAGCGGCAGGCCGAGCGCGAAAGCCCCGGCAAGCCCGGTATGGATGGCGATGACCGCGCCGAGCGCGGCGGAACCCGACACGCCGATCAGCCCCGGCTCGGCCAGCGGGTTGCGCAGGTAGCCCTGCATCGCCGCCCCCGCGAGCCCCAGCGAGGCGCCGATCATCAGCGCGAGCAGCGCGCGGGGCAGGCGGATCTCGCGCATGATGAGCGCGGCGGGCCCGTCGCCGCCGCGCAGGAGCGCCGCGAGGCTGTCGCCGATGCCCAGCCCGGCGGGGCCCACGAGCAGCGAGCCCGCGAAGAGCGCCGCCACCGCGAGGCCGAGAGGCAGCATGACACGGGCGAGGGCCCCGCTCATGGCGCGAGCGCCCGGCGCGCCTCGGCGAGCCTGTCGATGGCGCGCAGCACGTAGGGCGTGCCGCAGATCCAATCGGCATCGCTGCCCGCGGCGACCACGCCTTGCGGGCGGAAGGCGCGCACCACCGGATGCGCCTGCACGGCTTCGGCGCGAGAGCCGCCGGGATAGGGGCGGGCGGTGATCACGAGCTCGGGCGCGAGCAGGGCCAGCACCTCGAGCGGCAGCTTGCTGCCCGCGCCGTAGCCCGCCTCGGCGGCGGCATTGGCGAAGCCCGCGGAAAGCAGGATCTGCCCGGCGAGGGTTTCGTCGCCGGTGGTGTAGCCGTTGGCCTGGTAGATCACGGCGCGCGGCCGGGTCTCCACCAGCTCGGGCAGGGCGGCAAGGCGCGCATCGAAGCCGGCCACGGCCGCCTCAGCGGCCTCTTCGCGGTGCAGGGCTTCGCCCATGCGCAGGAGGCCCCGGCGCACATCCTCGAGCCGGCTCGCGGCGGGGATGATCGCCACCGGGATGCCCAGCCGCTCGAGAAGCGCTGTGGTGGCGGGGCTGGTATAGGGGCCGGCCAGCACCAGATCTGGCCTCATCAGGTAGATCTCCTCGGCGCGGCCATGGTTGGGCCGATAGCGCCGTGCCTCCTCGACCATGGGCGACATGCGCGGATCGGTGGCGATATGCGAGACGGAGTGCAGCTGGCCCTCCGCCGCCAGAAGCATCGCGAGCTGATCGGTGCAGAGGTTGATGGAAACGACGCGGGCGGGCGGCGCCTGCCGGGCCTCATCGGCCCGCGCAGGCAGCGTGGACAGGGACAGGGACAGGGCGGGGAGGGCGCAGAGCAGGGCCGCCGCGAGGCGGGCGGCTCCGGGCCCGATGCGCCCCCGCCGCATCTCAGAACGTCCCCGACACGCCGACGAAGACCGTGCGGCCCGGCCCGGCATAGCCGTCGAGCTCCTGGTAGCGCTCGTCGGTCAGGTTGCGGATGCCGGCATTGAGGCGGGTGTTGTCGGTGATCTTGTGGCTCATGCCGAGATTGACCAGCGTGTAATCCTTCAGCTTGATCTTGGTGGTGCCGAAGGAGGGGAAGGTGAAATCGAAGTCGTAGAGCCCTTCGACGTGCTGCACCTCGAGGTTGAAGCTCGTGCGATCGTTGGGCATGAGATAGTCGAGCCGCAGCAGCGCCTCGTTTTCGGGGCGGCGCACTTCGACGGTGCCGTTGGGATCGTCGGCATCGAGCCATGTGTAGCTGAGCCAGAGATCGAGCCTGTCGGTGAGCGCCACATCGGCGGCCACTTCCACGCCCTTGCGGTCGCTCTTGCCGGGCTGGTTGACCGGTGTGGACACGCCGGTGACCGGGTTGAAGACAGAGGTGATCTCGTTGGTCAGCTCCTCGTCGAAATAGGTCACGTCGATCACGCCGCGCCCGCCGAGGATCTGCTGTTCGATGCCGATATCCCAGCCTTCGCTCTCTTCGGGCTGCAGGTTGGGGTTGCCGGTGAAATTGGCGAAGAAGCCGAACTGCTCGATCAGCGTGGGGTTCTGGAAGCCGGTGCCGTAGCTCGCATGCACCCGCGTGCCGGTGGCGAAGGCGTAGGAGGCGCCCAGCGCATAGGTGGTGGCATCCTGGAACTTGTCGTTGAAATCGTGCCGGAGGCTGCCCTGCACGTCGAAGCCGTTGCCGAAGCTGCCCTGGTATTCCATCACCAGCGCCGACTGGTCGCGCGAGCGCTTCACCAGCTCGCCCGGGCCGAAGAAGGCCTGATTGCCCTTGTAGGTTTCCTGCTCCCATTCGGCGCCGAAGGTCAGGACATGGTTCGCGGCGTCGAGGGTCTGGGCGTCGAGCGCGAGGGAGCCCCGGTAGCTGGCCTTGGCGCGGGTGGCGGTGTTGTCGGCATTGGCGTTGCCGAGCCCGTCATGCCCGCGGCGCTCGATATTGCCGAAGCTGAGCTCGACGCGGTTTTCCAGCCGCCCGCCGAAGGCGCTCATCTCGGCGAAGACGGAGCCGAAGGTTTCGGTGAGGAACCCGCGCGAGAGGTCGTCGACCACCAGCCCGGCGCTGTTCAGAGCGCCGAAGACGAAGGCATCCTGATCGGCTTCGCGGTCGGTATGGCGGAGGGTGCCGCCGAAGGTGAGCGTATCGGTGGCGTAGTAGCGGCCCGTGAGCGTGTAGGTGGTGTTGAGGTCGCTATCCTTCTCGCCGCCGGGGGTGGAGGAGATGTCGAAGCCGCCGGCATC
>JAVKDQ010000086.1:0-36505 GCA_040222155.1 Roseovarius sp. | reverse complement strand
CAGTGTAGCTGTTCAGAATTCGAGGTCCAGCCGCAACTGCATGGCCCCGCGTAGTTTCCGAGCGCGAGTGTAGCTGTTCAGAATTCGAGGTCCAGCCGCAACAGCCCAGCCAAGCTATTGTTTTCTCGCCCAAGTGTAGCTGTTCAGAATTCGAGGTCCAGCCGCAACTGGGCAGTTTGGCTTCTCGGACTGTGGCGAAGTGTAGCTGTTCAGAATTCGAGGTCCAGCCGCAACCACCAGTGGCTGGCGCCGGATAATGAATTTAGTGTAGCTGTTCAGAATTCGAGGTCCAGCCGCAACTCGATCGAAGATCGACAGCGCGGCGTAGTCAGTTAAACTGAATACAACTCGAGATTAAGCAGCGTTCACGTAAACGCCCGCCTTGTGTCATTCGCCTTAGGCCACTCCCGTTACATGCGAATGCGCCGATTCCCGTCAAATGTGCCGAGCCGCCAAAAAATCTTCTCGTCTCAAAAATCACGATCCCCTGTTTCTGGACATACCGCAAACGAACCTGGCCCACTCCCCCATCATCTCCCGCCTCTTTTCCAGCATGTCGCTACGGCGATAAGCGCGCTCCACATCGCTACCAACAACGTGCGCCAATGCGATCTCGGCCATGTCACGAGGATAGTTCGTGCGCTCCGCCACCCAATCCCTGAAGCTGGAACGCAACTCTTGCGGCACAGCAGGTCGACGTGCCCTGAGATCAGGGATTAGGAGCCTCTCTTGACACTAGGCAAGCTCGCTCTGGCGCTCACCAAGCAAGACCGTAACGGGGCAAAGCTTCAATCGCCTTTCGCTTTGTTGTCAGCGTGACGTCTCCATAGTTGTCAGCGGCCGTGCGCCCGGCATGGCCTTGGATCGCATCCACCACCCGATCAGAAATGCCAAGTTCGCGGCATTGCGTTTTGAACCTGTGCCGCCAGGCATGGTTGGGCTGCACACCTTCTGGGCATAGCTTCGCAATCCGCACCCAGTCTGAGATCTTGTTAGACACAATTTGCGCAGCCCGTTTGTATTTCTCGCGATCAGTAGCGTTGTGGAATAGCGGCCCGACCTCTGCCGATTTCACAAACTCGATAAAGCCTTCATCCACGATCTGAGGATGCAGCGGCACGTCGCGATAACCGCCAGCTTTTACTGTGCCAGCGTCCGGCGTGATACGGATGATCCACCATCCATGTTCTTGTCGCACATCCTCTTTTCGAAGCTGTATGATCTCGGAAATGCGCGCACCGGTAAAAGCGCAAATGATCGGCACCCAGCGCTTCGTATCCACCATCTTCTGAGACTCGCGAACGTATCCAAATTCATCCGCGTGCGGCTGGTAGGCCCGAGACGCTTTCAATAGCTTCTGAGCTTCAGCATCGGTGTATCCACGTTCACGGCTGTATGACTTGCGCGGCTTGGGCTGCCTCACGCCCGCCGCAACATTTTCGGGCAGGCGGTCATTGTCCGCCGCCCAACCGAAAAGTGACCGGACGGTGGATAGGTAGATGTCACTCACCGTTTTGGCTGAAAGCTCTTTCAGCAGATGATCGCGCCACTTCATCAAGTCTTTCTTGGTCACGCGCCGCGCGTCGTCATGCTTGAGAAACCTGCGCAGACTGTCGATCACCGGCAGTTGTCGCTTGCCCTGGTCACGCATGAAACCAGCCTGCACGCGGCTATTCACATAGTCAGCCCAAAGCCGCTTGATACTAACAGGCTCTGAGGAGTCTTGAGGCGGCTGTGCGTTCTTGATCACCGGCGAGGTGGGTTCGCCGGTGAATTCACCCTCGTCGCGCTCGACCACGCGCGCCAGCGCCTCTAGCTCAGCGTGGCAAAGGGCACGAGCAATCTCGCGCCATTCGGTGCTGCCCGGTTCGGCCTCTAGGTTGCCAGTCGCTCTGAAGCGTTCAATCTGGGCACCCACCAGTGCGCCCAGCTCTGCATCATTGGCGCGGCCAGCGATGGCATCACGCAGGCGGTCAACTAGCAGGTCATCAACTGGCATCGCAGCGTAACGTGGATCGTTGCGCAGCTCTTCGTCGAAGGTGAGGCGTTGAGTGTAAAGACTGTGCGCGATCTGACCGGTGGACATCGGATAGCGCGCCGCCGCGCTCTGCGCCCACCCTGCCCCGGCCTTTTGCTCGGCAAGCGCAATCTGGTGCTGCAACTGCGCCACGGCACCAGGCAGAAGCTTCAACGCTTGCCGGTAGTCGCCACCGAGTGGTGCGCGCAATTCGGTCTTGCCGACGATCTCGCGCAAGTCCTTCGGCACCACCAGCCGAGCATGGTAGCGCCCGCTTCGGTTGATCATGTGCCTAATTTTGCCCGCCATATCCATGTCCGTTTGTAACCAAAACTGTAACCATAGAACGGACACGCGCCCTTGTTTGCAAGGGATTTCTTTTTTATCAAAGAGATAGGTTGGTGCGGGTGGAGGGACTTGAACCCCCACGCCTTGCGGCGCCAGAACCTAAATCTGGTGCGTCTACCAATTTCGCCACACCCGCGTCCGAAAGGGTGATTAGCAAAGCGCTCTAGCCGATGCGAGAGAAAAAACCAGCCCCTCGCAGCAAGCCCTTCCCAACAAAAGGCGCGACATTAACCCAATCTTGCCATATTGTGGGCAAAAAAAGAGGCAGTAGCAGAGCAGGATCGACCATGAAACCGACATTCGTTCGGCAGGATACGTGCTATTCGACCAAGGCCAAACCGGCCGCGGGGCATCGCAGCGATGTGGGGCTTCCCGGTGCGGCGCTGATCATGACGCTCAAGGGCGAGGTGCCCGTGGCGGATCTGCGGCCCGGCGCCCGCGTGGTGACGCGCGATACGGGAACGGCCATTCTCAAGCAGGTCAGGCGGCGGCGGATCACGGGGCGCGCCGTCTCCATCAAGGCCAGTTCGCTGGGCCATAACCGGCCCGAACGCGATGCCCTCCTGCCCGCCGGGCAGCAGGTTCTGGTGCGGGATTGGCGGGCAAAGGCGCTTTTCGGCGCGCCGCAGGTGCTGGTGCCTGCGGAACGGCTGGTGGATGGCGAGTTTGTTACGCTCTCGACCGGGCTGTCGATGGAGGTGCATGACCTGATCTTCGACAGCCCGCATGTGCTCTATGTCGACGGGCTGGAGGTGGCGAGTTCGCTGGAGGCGCTCCGCGTTTTCTGACCCGGGCTCTCGGTCCGCGCATCATCTCTTTGCCCGGAACCGCCTGCGCTTCAACGCGGCTTGCAACCCACTCGCAACGGCGGCGCCGTGGTCAGACGCTAAGCCCCCGGAGAACCTCCGGCAAGATCTCGGGCAAGTCTTCGGCAATGAGGCCCGGACCAAAGCGAAGGGCAGACTCCACATGCAGCCACGCGGCTGTCTCAGCCGCGCGCATCGGGCCAAACCCACGCGCGATTAGCCCGGTGATGAAGCCCGCCAAGACATCGCCCGAGCCGGCGGTGGCCAGCCACGGGGCCTCCCTATCATATTGCGCCGAATTGACAGAGCATCGGCCATCGGGCGCGGCGATCACCGTATCGGGGCCCTTGAAAAGCACCACGCAACCCGCCCGCGCCGACGCCTCCCGCGTCGCATCGATCTTCGAATAGGCCGGGCCCTCTATGGGTGGCTCGTTCAGTTTAGACCCAAGATCCGGGAAAAGCCGCGCGAATTCACCGGCATGCGGGGTGAGAACACAATTCTCATGCAGCATGGCGAAGAGCGATGCCGGGTCGTCGGCAAAGGCCGTCAGCGCATCGGCGTCGAGCACGGTTGCCCGCCCCGCCCCAAGCGCCGCCGGCACAAGCTCGCGTGCCCGATCGAGCCCGAGGCCCGGCCCGAGGCAGAGCGCGTCGATCCGGGCATCTTCCAAGACATTCGCCAGCGCCGCCGGGTCATCGACTCGCTTGAGCATCAGCGCCGTGATCTGGCAGGCCACCTCCTGAAACGCATTGCCCGGCGCGCCCAGCGTCACCAGCCCTGCCCCGATGCGCAGCGCCCCCCGCGCCGCCAGCCGCGCCGCGCCGGTGCGGCCCGCGCCGCCGGCGAGGATAAGGGCGTGGCCGTGGGAGAACTTCTGTGCATCGCCATGCTTCTGGAGCAACAGCACATCCGGTTGAGCCTCATGCACGGGGGCACAACCTCGCCAAGACGGCAGGGTTGGCGCCGGGTCGTCGGGCAGGCCAATATCTGCAACCCTGACACGGCCGCACCAGACCGGCCCTCGAGACAGGTGATGCCCCGACTTCCGCCTGTGGAACGTGACAGTGAGGTCCGCGCCGATCACCGCATGAGGCGTCTGCTGTTCCAGCGGTGCGCGGAAGAGCCGGCCACTATCGGCGCACATCCCCGATGGCACGTCCAGGGCAACCCATCTGGTGGGCACATTTCCACGGCCAAACTCCGAGAGCTCGAACAGCGGCATGATCCCGTCGGCCGGACGGTTGAGGCCTATTCCGAAGAGGGCATCGATCACGAGAGACGCGGCGCCAGGGTCTGGATCATCGAGCCCTCCGCTCGCTACGGCATCGCTCAATCGTTGGAAGGGCCCGCTCTCGATGCCCGGAAAACCCAACGTACAAACCTCTCCCTTCTCGCGCCAACGCTCGTAGTTCGCCCGCGCATCCTGCGGCAACTTCTCGGGGTCGCCGTAGAGAAACACCTCCACCTCCCAGCCCCACTCCTTCAGGAGCCGGGCCACCACGAAGCCGTCGCCGCCATTGTTACCCGGCCCGCAGAGCACCAGCGCCCTGTGCGGCGCCTTGGCAAGCTCCGGCCATTCTTCGAACACGGCCGCCACCACGCCGCGGCCCGCGCGCTCCATCAACTCGAGCCCGCTTACCTCGCCCGAAGCGATGGCCGCCTCCTCGATGGCCCGCATCTGCGCGGCGGTCAGAAGCTCGGTCATGCATGGCCTCCCGATTCAAAAACGATTATTCCCGATGCGTAATGCCTAAATTTTATGCAACCCATCGCAGCCTCTTCTCCACGCGGCTCATCCCAAGCCTATCCGATTGTGCCGCCTTGCGAGAAGTGCTCGAACACGGTGGCGAAGTTTCAAGGAGGGCAGGACCATGAAGAAGATCGAGGCGATCATCAAGCCGTTCAAGCTTGATGAGGTCAAGGAGGCTCTGCAGGAGATCGGCGTTCAGGGTCTGTCGGTTATCGAGGTCAAGGGCTTCGGGCGCCAGAAAGGCCATACCGAGCTCTACCGCGGCGCGGAATACGTGGTCGATTTCCTTCCGAAGGTAAAGATCGATGTCGTGCTCGACGACGACCAGGTGGATGCCGCGATCGAGGCCATCACCGAGGCGGCCAAGACCGACAAGATCGGCGATGGCAAGATCTTCGTCTCGCCCGTCGAACAGGCCATCCGCATCCGCACCGGCGAATCCGGCTCGGACGCGCTTTAAGCCACACAACCCACACCATCAATCAACTCAAGGGGATCACCACTATGAGCGCAAAGGACTTGCTCAAAACGATCAAGGATGAAGACGTCGAGTATGTCGACATCCGCTTCACCGACCCGCGCGGCAAGCTGCAGCACGTCACCGTCATGGCCGATCAGGTCGACGAGGACTTCCTCGAGGAAGGCTTCATGTTCGACGGCTCCTCGATCGCGGGCTGGAAATCCATCGAAGCCTCCGACATGAAGCTGATGCCCGACACGACGAGCGGCTATATCGACCCGTTCTACGCGGAAAAGACCATGTGCGTGCATTGCTCGGTGGTCGAGCCCGACACCGGCGAACCCTATGACCGCGATCCGCGCGGCACCGCCGAGAAGGCCGAGGCCTATCTCAAGTCGTCCGGCATAGGCGATCAGGCGTTTTTCGGCCCGGAAGCGGAATTCTTCCTCTTCGACGACGTGCGCTTCTCCACCACGATCAACAAGGTCTCCTACGAGGTCGACGCGCTTGATGCCTCTTGGAACTCCGACACCGAGTACGAGATGGGCAACATGGGCCACCGCCCCGGCGTGAAGGGCGGCTACTTCCCCGTGAACCCGACCGACGACGCGCAGGACATCCGCTCCGAGATGCTCTCGACCATGAAGCGCCTCGGCATGAAGGTCGACAAGCACCACCACGAGGTGGCGTCGTGCCAGCACGAACTCGGCCTCATCTTCTCGACGCTCACCAAGCAGGCCGACGAGCTGCAGAAATACAAGTATGTCATCCACAACGTGGCGCAGGCCTATGGCAAGTCCGCCACCTTCATGCCCAAGCCCATCGCGGGCGACAACGGCACCGGCATGCACTGCAACATGTCGATCTGGAAAGACGGCAAGCCGCTCTTCGCAGGCGACAAATATGCCGATCTGAGCCAGGAAGCACTGTATTTCATCGGCGGCATCCTGAGCCACGCCAAGTCGCTCAACGCCTTCACCAACCCCTCGACCAACAGCTACAAGCGCTTGATTCCCGGCTTCGAGGCGCCCGTTCTGCGCGCCTATTCGGCCCGCAACCGCTCGGGCTGCGTCCGTATTCCGTGGACGGAATCGCCCAAGGCAAAACGCGTCGAGGCCCGCTTCCCCGATCCCTCGGCCAACCCCTATCTCGCCTTCGCGGCGCTGCTCATGGCCGGCCTCGACGGGATCAAGAACAAGATCGACCCCGGCGAGGCGATGGACAAGAACCTCTACGACCTGCCGGCTGAAGAGCTCGAGGGTATCCCCACCGTCTGCGGTTCGCTGCGCGAAGCGATCACCGAACTGCAGGCCGATCACGACTACCTGCTCGCGGGCGACGTGTTCACCAAGGACCAGATCGACGGCTATATCGAGCTGAAAATGGAAGAGATCGAGGCGTACGAGCACACGCCGCACCCGATCGAATTCAAGATGTATTACAGCTGCTGAGCCGGCAAGAAATTGCTCATCGAGCGATCGGAAAAGGCGCCCGCTGCGGCGCCTTTTCTAATTGAATCAGGGCCTTGCCTCATCCCTACGGAAAGACTCTGCCATTGTGCTCCAAAGCCCGCCCGCGCCGTTGCCTCATTAGTTCCATAATTGAAACAAACTGGCTCCGCTTTTCGGAGGCACAACTGCAAGGACTTGTGGAGCAACTCAACAATAACGAGAACACGATGGGTAAAGACAAGATATGGGCGAAGGCCGGGCTTGTGTTCATGAACGAGCGCGATCTCGATATCGTGCAGATCGCAAATCAGCTCGTGACAAGTGTCGAAGCGCTCGGGCATCGCGTGACAGGCGTACACATCCTTTCTGATCGCAGCGCGCATGTGTGCCTGAACGATCACGAGGTTCATCTTACAATTGCCGAAGATGTGAGCCTTTCGGCGCTCTCAGAACCCGCAACCGCCTATGTGGCCATGGCGATCGCCAATGTCGCGCCGGGCCGCAACTCGCGCTTTGCCCGCGACAGCCTCCTCGCCCGGGCGTTGCAGGCGCTGCACGCCAAGCTGCAGCCCGATTACGTGAAGTGGATCGACACGGATGTGATCCTCACCAGCGCCGATTTCGCCTCGGCCGCCGGCGCGCCGGCCGCGTCGGGCACAAGGGGCAAGGTCACCCCGCGCCGCGTACGCCGCGAAAAGCCCCTGCCCGATATCGAAGAAACCAACAACATCCTGCAGAAGCGCATTTCCGATCACGACCCGGAAATCTTCGACATTCAGTCTTCGCCGGACCGTCTGCGCAAGATCTTCACCGAAGATTACGTAGACCCGGACGTGCTGGCCCGCGAGGCCGCGAGCGAAGCGATGATCCGCGAGGAACAGGATATCGAGAAGAACGCGCCGCGGCGTCTTTCGGCATGGCTGATCTCCTTCGCTGTCATGCTCTTCGCGCTGCCCGTTGGCATTACCCTGCTGATCCTGAACCTCGTGAAGGGCGAAAACCTGCGGCTCGCCTCGCAGACCGCCGCGCTCACGGGCACCTTCGTGGCGTTCCAGACCTTCGGCACAACCGCGAACGCGATGACCACGTTGCAGACCTTCCTCGGCTGAGGGGTTTCCCCGACCGGCCGGAAAGCGCGCCCCTCGCCGGGCGCGCTTTTTCATTCGCGGCCTCCCGCCCATGCGAGCCCCCTGCCAAGGCCAGGCTTGGCGACGGGGCACCGCTTCGCTACGCTTGAAACCAACCGCCCCAGCCGGAACAGACCTGATGCGCCTTTTCTCCGCCAGACGCTTCCGCCTCGCAGCCACCTTCGCAGCCATTTGCGCCGCCCTTCCAGGGCTGGCTTCAGCCGCGCCCTGCGGCAATACCAGTGCTGGGTTCGGCGCCTGGAAGGCTGCCTTCGCACAGGAGGCCCGGCGCGCAGGCGTGGGCCAGCGTGGGTTGCAAGCCCTTGCGCAGGCGCAATATTCCACCCGCACCATCGCGGCCGACCGCAACCAGAAGAGCTTCAGCTACTCGCTCGAGAAATTCATGCAGGTTCGCGGCGCCTCCACCATCGTTTCGCAAGGCCGCCAGCGCCGCGTGCGCGATACCGCCTTCTACGACGCGCTCGAGCGTGCCTATGGTGTGCCTGCGGGCGTGCTCATCGCCATCCACGGGATGGAAACGGGCTTCGGCAGGTTCATGGGCGACACGCCGGTCGTCTCTGCGATCACGACGCTCGCCTATGATTGCCGGCGCTCGGCCTTCTTTATCCCTCATGCCATAGGCGCGCTCAAGCTTGTGGATCAGGGCGCGATCGACGGCAGCACGATCGGCGCGCGTCATGGCGAATTGGGCCATACACAGTTCCTGCCCGGCAACGCGCTTGCCTACGGCGTGGATGCCGACCGCAACGGCCGGGTAGATTTCTACGGGATGGCGGATGCGCTCGCCTCCACCGCGAATTTCCTGCGTCAGAAAGGGTGGAAACCGGGCCGGGGCTATCAGCCGGGCGAGCCGAATTTTCGCGCTATAGAGGCGTGGAACGCGGCGGGAGTCTACCAGAAGACGATCGCGATCATGGCGGCCCGGATCGACGCGCGCTAGGGCAGAAGCACCTGCGAAGCCCTCTTTTTCATTACGAAAATCGCCAAGGGTATTTTTGCGCGGACATGATTATGCCGCAATTTGTTCAAACTGACTCCCGATTCAGATGATTAGCTCAAAATTGAAAGAATGCTAAAAAGGCATGGCACAATGGAAAAGCAAGCTTATGGGTCGGTTGTTGCGCTCGAATTCCGCAGACGTCCGAGCATCAACTTTGCTGACATCGTCGAAGAATTCGACATCGCGTTCCAGATGGTGGATTCGCGCACCCGGTCGCTGACCTGGGATTGCGATGACATCGCCCTGATCGACCGCGACAGCCTGCGTGTGGCATTGGGCTGGCTGCCTGCCAAGGAAGATCAAGGCGCGTGGCACCTCGTGATCGCCGTCGGCCTGCCGCCGCAGGCCCGCAATGACCAGATCGATCTTGCGTCCATCAATTTCCTCGCGGATCGCATCGTGGAGCGCACCCGCGAGTTTTTGCCCTTCAACGCGGTCATGCATGGCGAGGCCACCCAGCCGGTGAGCGCCGACCTGATCGACACCGTGTTCGACCTGCTGCGCACCAGCACCTCCGACATGGCGAGCGACACGGCCACCCGGCGCAAGCCCGCCAGCAAGCGGCCCGAAGCGCATGTGGGCCACGGCGCAAACCAGTTTGGTGGCTACCACGCGCAATCGGGCGGTGGCGCCGACCCTTATGCCGACATGGTGCACAGCATGTCGCCGCCGTGGATGAACGACCCCGAAACAGAGGCCAAGGCCCCGCGCGAGGCGCTCTATCCGCAGGCGCCAGAGGGCTTCCCCCACCGCACCGGGATCGCGAGCGACTTTACGAACCAGATGGGCCAGTTGCTTCTCACCCGGGCCGAGCCCACGAAGCCGCTGCGGCTCACCATCCACACGCTTGCGCTCTCGCTCTGCCTCTACGTGCCGGCACTGGGTGCGGCAATGTTTGCCTATACCATGCTGCGCGACGTCTTCCCGATGGCGGCCAACGCCGTTTGAGGCACCGCCTCAGCCACGCAGAACATAGGTGTGGATGGAGAATACGCAGGCGCGCGTCTCCGGCAGCCTCAGAACGCATTGGCGCTCGGAGCGGATGAACGGATAGTCCTCCACGCGCGCGACGCGCTCCGGCTGGACGCGGGAGACTGGCTGATGCAGCGCAGCCTCCGCATAACGCAACACGTTGAACCGCCAGAGCGGGCGCTCCGGCTGCACCCCGTCGAAGAGCCGCTGCACCCGCCGAGCGATCGCGTCGTCGTAGGAAGGCACCGGCACATGGATCGCGGTGAGCGGTCGCCCGATCTTGTCGGCCAGCCGCCAGCTTGCCGGAAAGCACAGCACCGCGGCGGTGAGCACATGCTCGTCGCCGCGCTTCTCGAGAAGGCAGAGATCCTCCTGCACAAGGTGGCCCAGCGTCTGCATCGGATCGGTACGGTCTATCGGCACTTCCACCCCGTCGGGCCGCAGCACGGCCTCCGCACCCAGCCGGTAGCCCTGCCCATACGTCTCCAGCCATGCCAGCACGAAGCGCAGCAGTTCCTCTGCCGCAGGGCGCGCGCCCTCCGTCTCCGCAAGCACCTCGGAGGGCCGTTCGGCCATCAGCCGGGCGCGCTCAGCCATCTGCAGGGCAAAGGCCTCATCCACGTGCAGCCAATCCGCCATGTCGAGCGGCGCGATGCCCGGCAAGGGCTTCGGCTGGTGGATGTCATGCGGGGCTCGGGTTTGGAAAATCTCCGTCATGGCAGGGTTTTAGCGCCGGCTCTTCAGGTGCGCATCCGAAAACCGCAAAAAGAGGCGGCATGAATGCATCATGCCGCCATCCAGTTGGAGCTTCTCTGCCTTCCGCCCGGAACCTCGCGGCACGGGCCTCATCGCGCCGCCTCCATAGCAGGCCAAGTTGTTCAAATCATGGCGTGCGCCTGCCGTCGGCAGCCCATGCCTTGCCGCCATGCGCCTCAGCGTCTAAACCCGCCGCGAGAGCACGCAGTATCCCCAAGAGGCCGCGCAAGATGATTCCCCGCTATTCCCGCCCCGACATGGTTGCCATCTGGGAGCCCGCCACCAAGTTCCGCATCTGGTACGAGATCGAGGCCCATGCCTGCGATGCGATGGCCGATCTGGGCGTGATCCCGCGCGCCAATGCCGAGGCCGTGTGGAAAGCGAAGGACGTGGAGTTCGACGTGGCCCGGATCGACGAGATCGAGGCCGTCACCAAGCATGACGTGATCGCCTTTCTCACCCATCTGGCCGAGCATGTAGGCTCCGACGAGGCGCGCTTCGTGCATCAGGGGATGACCTCTTCGGACGTGCTTGACACCTGCTTCAACATCCAGCTCACCCGCGCCGCCGACATCCTTATCGCCGACATGGAGGGGCTGCTGGCCGCGCTCAAGCGCCGCGCCTTCGAGCACAAGATGACCGTGCGGATCGGGCGGAGCCACGGCATCCATGCCGAACCCACGACGATGGGCCTTACCTTCGCCCGCTTCTATGCCGAGATGGACCGCAACCTCACGCGCCTCCGGACCGCGCGTGAGGAGATCGCCACCGGGGCCATTTCCGGCGCGGTCGGCACCTTCGCCAATATCGACCCGCGAGTGGAAGAGCATGTCTGCGCAAAGCTCGGCCTCGCGCCTGAGCCCATCTCCACGCAGGTGATCCCGCGCGACCGCCACGCCGCCTTCTTCGCCACGCTGGGGGTCATCGCCTCCTCCATCGAGAATGTCGCCATCGAGATCCGCCACATGCAACGCACCGAGGTGCTGGAGGGCGAGGAGTTCTTCTCGGCGGGGCAAAAAGGCTCCTCCGCCATGCCCCACAAGCGCAACCCGGTGCTGACCGAAAATCTCACCGGCCTCGCGCGCCTCGTGCGCATGGCCGTGATCCCGGCGATGGAAAACGTGGCTCTCTGGCACGAGCGCGACATCTCGCACAGCTCGGTGGAGCGCAACATCGGCCCCGACACCACGGTGACGCTCGATTTCGCCCTCGCCCGCCTCACCAGCGTGATCGACAAGCTGGTGATCTACCCGGAGAACATGCTCGCCAACATGCACAAGTTCCGCGGCCTCGTGATGAGCCAGCGGGTGCTTCTGGCGCTGACGCAAGCGGGCGTGAGCCGCGAGGATGCCTACAAGCTCGTGCAGCGCAACGCCATGAAGGTCTGGGAAGAAGGCAAGGACTTCAAGACAGAGCTTCTGGCCGATCCGGAGGTGACGGCCGCGCTCACGCCCGCGCAGATCGAGGAGAAGTTCGACCTTGGCTATCACACCAAGCATGTCGACACGATCTTCACCCGCGTCTTCGGCGAGGCCTGATCTCACAACCGCGTGAGCGGACCTGACCTTTTGCAACCATGTGATCTTGCCCTGCGTATCTTCGTGAAGATAATTTCAGGGAGAAGTCTCATGTTCCGCGCCGTTCTGCTGGCCGCCCTCGTGGCGCCGGGCCTCGCCTTCGCCAAGGGCGACGATAACACCAAGCCGCCCTCCACGACGAAAACCACCACCGAATGCCGCAACGGCGCCGTGTGGGATAGCCAAACGGGCCGTTGCGTGGCCCCGAAGAGCGGCGCGCTCGATGACGACACGCTCTACGGCGCCGTGCGCGAGTTTGCCTATGCGGGCCAGATGAAGCATGCGCAAGCCGCACTCGCCGCCATGTCCGACCAGTCGGAAGACCGCGTGCTCACCTATTGGGGCTTCACCACCCGCAAGCTGGGCGACATGGAGCGCGGGATGGAATTCTACCGCGCAGCTCTCGCGAAGAACCCCGCCAACATCGCCGCGCGCTCCTACATGGGGCAGGCCTTCGTGCAGCTGGGCGATACCGCCTCGGCCCGCGCCGAGCTGGAGGCCATTCGCGCCAATGGCGGCGAAGGCACATGGGCCGAAATCTCGCTGCAGCGCGCCATCCTCACCGGCACCACCTACAGTTATTGAACTGCACAAAATTCGTGCCTCGGAAATGGCACGACCTATGTTATGCTCCGTTAGTCCAACAAGAGAGGAACGACATGAACGTCAAGACCATCTTCGTTGCGGCCGCACTTACCGCCGCATCCACCGTTTCGGCATATGCCGGGTGCGCCTACCACAAGCAGCAGGCCATGTCCTGCGCGGAAGGCATGACTTACGACTCCGAGAGCCAAAGCTGCGTTCCGGTGACTACGAGCTGAAACTCGTTAGAATGCGACGAATATTGCGGGCGGCCCTTCGGGGCGGCCCGTTTTCGTTTAGAGCTTTCTTCATCCCTGCCCGCCTACCCTGCGTGACGAATGTTTTGATGGAGCCGGGATGCCCTCCACCGAGCTTGCCAGTCTTTCCCTGCCCTCTCGCGCAGGCACAGCCGCGCGGCGGCTCACCCGCCGACAAAAGGCGGCGATCGTGGTGCGCTACCTGCTGAGCGAAGGGGCCGATCTGCCCATCGCCGAGTTGCCGGAGCCGCTGCAGGAGGTGCTCACCACCCAGATGGGCTCGATGCGCTACGTGGATCGCACCACGCTCTCGGATGTGATCGGCGAATTCACCGAAGAGATCGAGGCAATGGGCCTCACCTTTCCGGGCGGCATCGCCGGCGCGCTCAGCGCGCTTGATGGGCGGATCAGCCCGCAAACCGCGTTGCGCTTGCGCAAAGAGGCCGGCGTGCGCCAGTTCGGCGACCCCTGGGCGCAGGTCTGCCGGGCCGATCCCGCCAAGCTGCTCGAATTCCTCGAAACCGAGGGCACCGAAGTGGCCGCCGTGTTGCTCTCGAAGCTCGATGTCACGCTGGCCGCCAAGCTCCTCGGCCGCCTGCCCGGCGCCACCGCCCGCCGTATCACCTATGCCGTCTCGCTCACCAGCGCCGCCACGCCCGACGCGGTAGATCGGATCGGCCTATCACTCGCGGCCCAACTGCACGCCGTGCCGCCCGTGGCCTTCGAAAAAGGGCCCGATCAGCGGGTGGGCGAAATTCTCAACTACTCGGAAACCGTCACGCGCGAGGATGTGCTCGAGGGGCTCGAGGAAACCGACAGCGAATTCGCCCGCCTCGTGCGCCGCGCCATTTTCACCTTCGCCAACATCCCCGACCGGGTGAAGCCGGTCGACGTGCCCAACATCCTGCGGGATGTGCCACGGCAGGATATCGCTACGGCTCTGTCCACGGCCATGCAGGGCGATGAAGACCTCGTGCTCGCGGCCAATTTCCTGCTCGACAATCTCTCGAAGCGAATGTCCGACACGCTGCGCGACGAAATCGAGGAGCGCGGCCCCGTGAGCGAGCGCAATGGCGAAGCGGCGATGAAGGATATCATCGCGGTGATCCGGCAAATGGAGGCCGATGGCGAGATCAAGCTCGTCATGCCCGAGGATGACGCGCCCACGCCGCCCCGCCCGGCGCAAAACGGGTCGGGCGCCTAGGCTTTGCGCCCGGGCAGAATACCTGTCGCCATGAAGCCGCCATCTACGTTGAGGATATGCCCGTTGATATAGGCCGCCTCCTCCGATGCCAGAAAGCACACCGCCGCCGCCACCTCCTCCGGCTCGGCGATGCGCGGCACGGGCGTTGCCGCGTGCCATGCCGCTCTATCCTTCTGACCCTGCATTTGCAGCACCATGGTGGTGCCCACCGGGCTCGGAGCCACGGCATTGGCCGTCACGCCCCTGTCGCCCAGTTCCGCCGCGAGAAGCTTCGTCAGCATGTCGCCGGCGCTTTTCGAACAGGAATAGGCACCGCGCCCGGGGTTCGCGACCTGCCCGTTGACCGAACTGAGCGTCACGATCCGCCCCCAGCCTTTCTTAACCATCTGCCGCGCCGCAAGCTGACAGCTGTGAAAGACGCCATCCAGGTTGATCTCGAGCACCTCGCGCCAGGTCTCCGGGGCGAAGTCGAGAATCGGCGCGGGCCGTGCAATGGCCGCCGTGGTCACGAGGATATCCACGCCGCCCTTCCCGGCCTCCGCCGCAAACACCGCCTCCTGCGCCGCACGGTCGCGCACATCAAGCAGGACCGTCTCGACCCCATCGGGCAACGCGGCGCGGGCCGCCTCGAGCGCTTCACCCGTTCGGTCGGCGATCACCACTGTCGCGTCGCGCTCGGCCAGCATGCGCGCGCAGGCCATCCCGATTCCGCCAGCACCGCCCGTGACCAAGGCGCGCTTGCCCTCCAGTCTCATTCCGCAGCCCTCTTTCGCACCGGAAAGATGAAGCACCTGTCGCGCCGGATCATCAGCCACATCGGCTTGCCCTTGGCGGGCAGGAACACGTTGGGCACCGTCACCTTGAAGAGCGCGCCGTCGCTCTCCATGCGAAACTCCACCAGGCTCTCGGAGCCCATGAAGCGCGCACGTTCCACGTAGCCGCGCGCCGCCGTGCCGTTTTCGATGGTGGGGTCAGGCCCGCGCCCGTTGCGGTCGAAATCGAGCTTCACATGCTGCGGGCGGATCACGATCTCCACCTCATGCCCCTCATGCGCACCGGGCGCGAGAAACTGGCCAAAGGGCGTCTGCACCAGAGAGCCTTGAACTCTTCCGCGTATCACGTTGATATCGCTGAAAAACGCAACCGCATCCTTGTCGGCCGGAGCATTGTAGATGTTGTAGGGCGCTCCCTCCTGCACGATCCGGCCCTTGCGCATCAGCGCGATCGTGTCGGCCATGCGCATGGCTTCATCGGGCTCATGCGTCACCAGCAGCACGGCCGTGCCGGCCTCGCGCAGAATGTCGATCGTCTCGTCGCGGATGCCGTCGCGCAGACGGTTGTCGAGGCCGGAAAAGGGCTCGTCCATCAGCATGATTGAAGGGCGCGGCGCCAGCGCGCGCGACAGCGCCACCCGCTGCTGCTCGCCGCCCGAGAGCTCGTGCGGATAGGCGCGCTCGTAGCCCGCGAGCCCCACCCGCTCCAGAAGCTCGCCCACCCGGCGCGCCTTCTCGGGCTTGCCGCCCGCCAGCCCGAAGCCCACGTTGTCGGCCACGTTCAGATGCGGGAAGAGGGCGAAATCCTGAAACATCAGCCCGATATGGCGCTCTTCGGGCGGCAGGCGGTAAACCGTGTCGCAGATCAGCCGGCCATCCACCCAGATCTCGCCAGAATCCTGCATCTCGACGCCCGCGATCATGCGAAGCGTGGTGGATTTTCCGCAGCCCGACGGCCCTAGCAGGCAGGTTACCTGCCCCGGCTGCACCTTGAGCGAGACATCATCCACCACCAGCCGCTGGTCATAGCGGCGCATCAGGTGCTTGGTTTCCAGTCTGGGCGGGGTTTGCTCCACCGGGGCCTCGCTGCTATCCGATTGATTTTCTCGGAATTTACCCGATCGCCCTTAGCAACAAGCGCGCCGCTCCGCAAGCCGTGCGGGTCATTCCGCCCGCCCGACGACCCGCCCCAGCGCCTTTTCCAGCTCGGGGCGGAATCGCTGCTCGTAATCGCTGCCCACGAGCGGCCCCGCGAACTTGAAGAGCACCGTGCCGTCGCCCGCGATGATGAAGGTCTCCGGCGGCGCGGTCACGCCCCAGTCGATCGCGGTGCGGCCTTTGGGGTCGAAGGCGATGCCGAGAAACGGGTTGCCATCGTTGGTGAGGTAGCGATTGGCGTTGCCCGCGTCGTCCTTGAAGTTGATACCGTAGAGCGCCACGCCCTCCTCGTTGAGCGCGTGGAGCGTGGGGTGCTCGGCGCGGCAGGGAGGGCACCAACTGGCCCAGAAGTTGACCACGGTGACATCGCCCGCGCGCAGGGCATCATCGCCGAAGGGCTCCCGGCCCGGCAGCACGCCCTCAGGCACCGCCGGCGCCTGCCGCCCGAGGAAGGTGGAGGGCAGATCGTTGGGGTTGTCGCGAAACATGCCGAAATAGAAGAGCGCGGCCAGCCCGGCGAAGATCACCGGCGGCAGCACCATGAGTGGCGAAACCTTAGCCATCGCGTTTCACCTTGTTTTCAATAGCTTCCAGATCGGCCTTCACCCTGCGGCTGCGGCGCAGGCTGACGACCACCAGAAGCGCCAGCAGCACCAGTGAGACGGCATAGGCCGAGAGCACCGTATCGGCGTATTTTCCAAGGTCGGGCATCATCCCATTCTCTCCCGTGCCAAGAGCGCGCGCATCCGTCTCGCCCTGATTTCGGTGCGGGTGCGCAGGAGCACAAGGGCGAGGAAGAGCAGCACGAAGCCCGCGATGGACACGAGCAGCGGGTGATAGAACACATCCGCCACGTTCTCCTCCTTGTCGAGGCTGAGCGAGGCGCCCTGATGCAGGCCCTGGTTCCAGAAATTCACCGCATAGCGGCTGAGCAGCGCGAAGACCGAGCCCACGAGGCAGAGGATCGAGGTGAGATCGGCCGCCGTGTCGTCGTTCTCGATGGCCTCCCAGAGCGCGATATAGCCGAGGTAGAACAGAAACAGGATCAGGAAGGAGGTGAGCCGCGGATCCCACGCCCACCATGTTCCCCACATGGGCTGGCCCCAGATCGCGCCTGTGGCGAGCGCGATGAGCGTCATCACCACGCCCACCGGGGCCGCGGCGCGGGCGGCAAGCGCGCTCACGTGGTGGCGGCGCACGATCCATATGATCGAGGCGATGAGCATCATCAGCCACGCGTTGATCGCCATGAGGGCGGAGGGCACATGGAGATAGATGATCTTCACCGTCGAGCCCTGCCGGTAATCGTCGGGGGTGAAGAAAAAGCCCCAGACGAGCCCGACCACGAGGCAGACCACAGCCAGCACCGAGATCGCCGGCAGAACCTTGTCTACCGTGGCGATGAACTTCTTGGGGTTGGCGTATGCCCAGAGCGAATTTGTGCTCATTCCGATTCCGTCATTACCGAAGGTTCACTTTCAATACCGCAGCCGAGGCGAAAGGCAAAAGCGCGATGGTGCCGCAGGTGATGCCGCCGAGCATGAGAAGGGGCGTGGTGATCTCCAGCCCTTCGGCACCGCGCCGCGCCACCTCGGCGCCGAAGATGAGCGTGGGGATGTAGAGCGGCAGCACGAGGAGGCTCAGGAGGAGCCCACCGCGCTTGATCCCCACGGTGAGCGCCGCGCCGAAGGTGCCGATGACCGAGAGCGCGGGCGTGCCGAGGAGGAGCGAAAGCACCAGCGGGCCGTAGCCTTGCCCGGGCAGGCTCAGGAGCACGCCGAGCGCGGGCGCGGCCAGCACCAGCGGCAGGCCGGTGGTGAGCCAATGCGCGAATGCCTTCATCCCCGCTACCGCCTCCATCGGCAGGGGCGCCGTGGCCAGCAGGTCGAGGCTGCCATCTTCCCAGTCGAGCGCGAAGATGCGGTCGAGCGAGAGAAGGCAGGCGAGCAGCGCACCGAGCCAGAGGATGCCGGGGGCGATGACCGCGAGCCGCCCCGTCTGCGGGCCGACGCCGAAAGGCACCAGCACCACCACGATGAGGAAGAAGGCAAGCCCGAGGCCAAAGCCCCCACCCGAGCGCAAGGCAAGGCGCAGGTCACGGGCGAGGAGCGCTCTCATGCGAATGCCCCGTCGAAATCGTCGAGCTCGGGCGCGCGTGCCTTGTAGGGGGCAAGCTCGAGCACCTCGGCCTCGAGCCCAAGGTCGATATGCGTGGCCAGAAGCGCCGATCCGCCCGCAGCCAGATGCGCCTGCACGGCATGGGCGAACATCGCCACCGCGTCACGATCGAGCGAAACGGTGGGCTCGTCGAGAAGCCACACGGGCCGACCTGTGACAAGAAGCCTCGCAAGGCCCAGCCGGCGCTTTTGCCCGGCCGAAAGCTGCCCGGCCGCGCGTGCGGAGAGTGGCCCCAGTTCGAATGCGTTCAGAGCTGCGGAAATATCTGACTTTCCAAAGACCTGCGCCCAGAAGCTCAGGTTTTCCGCGACCGAGAGCGTAGGCTTGATGCCATCGGCATGCCCGGCGTAAACGAGGCTCTCCGGCGCCGCTGCCACCTCGCCCTCGAGCGGCGGCTGCAGCCCGGCCACGGTACGCAGAAGCGTTGTTTTGCCGATGCCGTTGGGCCCCCGCAGCACCAGCGCCTTGCCCCGGCCAAGAGAGAAGCTCACCCCCTCAAGCACCCGCAGCCCGCCACGGGCCACCGCCAGATCGCGTATCTCGAGGCTCATCCCCCGGCCATCCACCGCAAGGCTCACACGGGCAGAAGGGCCGCGGCCACGCGGCGCCCCTCGGAGAGCAGCACGTTGAAGGTGCGGCAGGCGGCGGGCGAGTTCATCGCCTCCACGCCGAGGCCCGCCTCTTCGAGCTCGTGGCGCAGGCCGGAAGGGATATGCCCCGTCTCGGCACCGGTGCCGATGAAGAGCACATCAACCTCGCCCACAAGCGCCATGAGCGGCGCGCTGTCTTCGTAGCCGCCCCAGGACCGGGCGGAGTTTGTCTTCACCAGCGCGGCACCTTCGATGGCCTTGCCGCCCACGCGGAAGAAGCCGGGGCCGTAGCCGTCGATCGGGGTTGCGCCGTCGAATGTCATTTCGTTCATCTGCATGTCAGGCTCCAGTGTCCCAGAGTGGCAGGCCGGAGACAACCGCCAAGGCGATTACCCCGTAGGCCACAAACCGGTAAAGCCTTTCGTGCCGGGGGTCAAAGAGGCTCTGCCCGATCAGCGTGGTGGCGGCGTAGGGAAGGGCCAAGACTCCAGCGAGCGCGATAAGTTCCCATGTCACCGCCCCATCCAGAAAGAGGTTTAGCAGGATCGCCACGTCGAGCGCGGCAAGAAAGAGGATGGTGTTGGCCCGCACCGATTGCGCCACCGCCTGCCCCGCGAGATAGAAGACGATCACCGCCGGCCCGGTGAGCCCGGTCATGCCGCCCACCAAGCCCGCCGTGGCGCCGATGGCCAGAAGCGTGGGCCGGGTCACCGCGCCGGAATAGCGCCAGCCCGTCACCAGCGCGGCCAGCATCCCACCCGCGACGAGAGTGACGACCCAGCGCAGCGCCGTCTTGTCGACGCTTTCGAGAAGCAGCAAGCCGAGCGGCACGGTCAGCATCGCGGCCAGAAGGAGCAAGCCCACCTCGCCCCGATCGCCCTCGCGCCATGCGCGTGGCAGAAGAACCGCGTTCGTCGCAAGCCCCGCGAGCACGATCACGGTGATCACCTGCTTGGGATCGAGAAAGATGTTGGCCACCGGCACGAAGATGAGCGCCGTCCCGAACCCCGCGAAGCCGCGCACGATGCCCGCCGCGCCGATCACCAGCAAGAGCCACGCCAGCCCGGAAGTGGCCAGCGCGGCGCCGAGGGCGTCAGGCATCCACGTTGGCGAACTGCGTACCGGCGTTGCCGTCGGGCTTCGACCAGTCGCGCTTGACGCCCAGCCACAGAAGCACGGTGCTCGCCACGAAGATCGACGAATAGGTGCCCACGATCACGCCCCAGATCATCGCGAAGACGAAGCCGCGGATCACGTCGCCGCCCAGGATGAAGAGCGCGAAGAGCGCCAGAAGCGTGGTGACTGAGGTCATCATCGTGCGGCTCAGCGTCTCGTTGATCGAGATGTTGAGCACTTCGGCGAGTGGCTTCTTCTTGTATTTCCTCAGGTTTTCGCGAACCCGGTCGAAGACGACCACGGTGTCGTTGAGCGAATAACCCACGATGGTGAGCAGCGCCGCGATGATCGCGAGATCGAACTGTATCTGCAGCTCCGAGAAGATGCCGATGGTCAGGATCACGTCATGCACCAGTGCCAAAACCGCGCCCACGGCGAACTGCCATTCGAACCTGAGCCAGATGTAGACGAGCACCGCGCCGATGGCCAATAGCACCGCGATCACCGCCGTCTGGATGAGCTCGCCCGAAACCTTTGGCCCCACGCTCTCCACCGAGGTGAACTGGATATCGGGCACCGCCTCCTGCAGAGCCGCCTCAACCTGCGCGATCACGTCGGTCGAGACGCTCTCTTCGCCATCCTGTGCCTGAATGCGGATCATCGCCACGTTCTGCTCGGGGCCGAATGTGGGGTCAAAAACCTCGGTGATCGAGATATCGCCCAGCTCGAGCTGCTGGATCGAGTTGCGATACTGGCCGATATCGATGGGCTGCGCGCTTTCCGTGCGGATCGTGGTGCCGCCCCGGAAATCGATGCCGAAGTTCAGGCCCTGCAGCAGGAAGGAGCCGAAGGCCACCATGATCAGCACCCCGCCGATGCCGAGCGAGATGCGCCAGCGGCGGAAGAAATCGAAATTCGTCTCTTGCGGAACGATGCGCAGGGCCCTGCCCTGCAGCACCGATTTCGGCCGCTTGCGGTCATACCACATCACCACCATCAACCGCGTCACGTAGATCGCCGTGAAGACCGAAGTGATGATGCCGAGGCCCAGCGTGATGGCGAAGCCGCGCACCGGACCCGAGCCCATGGCGAAGAGGATGAGCGCGGTGATGAATGTGGTCACGTTGGCATCGGCGATGGCCGAGAGGGCCTTTTCGTAGCCGAGCTGGATGGCGCGGGACGCACCCTTGGCGGTTTTCATCTCCTCGCGGATACGCTCGAAGACGAGCACGTTGGCATCCACCGCCATGCCGATCGTCAGCACGATGCCAGCGATGCCTGGCAAGGTGAGCGTGGCCCCGATCAGGCTCAGAAGGCCGAAGATCAGCCCCACGTTGATGATGAGCGCGATATTGGCGAAGATGCCGAAGAGGCCGTAGCTGAGCGCCATGTAGACGAGCACCAGCACGAAGGCCACGAGGCAAGCCACCTGCCCGGCCTCGATACTGTCGGCGCCAAGCTCCGGGCCGATGGTGCGCTCTTCGAGAAACTCGAGCCCGGCGGGCAGCGCGCCGGCGCGCAGAAGCACGGCAAGCTGGGTGCTTTCCTCCACCGTGAAGCGCCCGGTGATGATGCCGGAGCCCCCCGCGATATGCGCCTGGATGACCGGCGCGCTCACCACCTCTCCATCGAGCACGATGGCGAAGGGATTGCCAATGTTTTCAGCGGTGTAATCGCCGAACTTGCGTGCACCCGTCGGGTTGAACCGGAAAGAGACGGCGGGCCGGCCGTTCTGGTCGAAATCGGGCTGTGCATCCACGAGTTCGTCACCGGTGACAACGGGCGCGCTCTCGAGGATGTAATAGAGCCCCTGCTCGTCGAGCGAGGGCAGGATCTCGTTGCCGGGGCCGGGGCGCTCGTCGGCGTTGGAGGTGCGGCTCACGACGGGCTGGAAGGTAAGCTGGGCGGTGGTGCCGATGATCTCCTTCAGCTCCGCGGCAGAACCGATTCCGGGCACCTGAATCAGGATGCGATCCGTGCCCTGGCGCTGGATGGTGGGCTCGCGGGTGCCGACCTCGTCGATCCGGCGGCGGACGATCTCGAGCGCCTGGCGCACGGTGCGCTCATCGGTCGCGCGCTTCTCGGCCTCCGAAAGGCGCACGACGATGCTCGCGCCCTCGGTGCTCACCTCGATGTCGGTGGCGTTGACGCCGGTGAGGCTGGTGACCGGGCGGGCAAGGCCGCGCACCACGGAGGCGGCATAATCCACCTCTTCGGGCTTCTCCACGAGCCGCACATGAAGCTCTGCGTTTTCAATAGGTTGAAGCCTGATCGGGCCCACGCGATCGCGCTCTTCGCGCAGCACGTCGCGGATTTCCGGCCACATGGACTCGATCCGGGCCTCGTAGACATCCTCCACCTGAACCTCGGCCAGAAGATGCGCGCCGCCGCGCAGATCGAGGCCGAGATTGACGAGGCTCGAGGGCATCCACTCGGGCCAGAGCGCGACCTCCTGCTGCAGGGCCTGCGGGTCGGCACCGGCCTCGATTGCGGCCATCGCGTCGTTATGGGTTTCGACGCGGTTGTAGAAGGCGTTGGGCAGTGCGAGCAGCAGCCCGAGGCCGACAAGGCCCCAAATCAGAATGCGTTTCCACAGGTCGATTTGAAGCATTAGTCAGCCTTCTCAGTAGGTTAGGCGATGTATTCGACGCTCAGCCTTCGGCGGGCTCGGTCTTGGAGAGGACTTGCGTGATGGTCGATTTCACCACCCGCACCTTGACGCCGGTGGCGATCTCCACCTCGATCTCGTCATCGTCCTTGACCTTGGAGACCTTGCCGATCAGCCCGCCCTGGGTCACCACCTGGTCGCCACGGCGCAGCGCTTCGACCATCGCCCTGTGTTCCTTGAGTTTTTTCTGCTGCGGGCGGATCAGCAGGAACCACATGATGGCGAAGATCAGAATGAGCGGGATGAACTGGCCAAGGGCTTCCATGGGCGTGTCCTCATTGTTCGGAAGGCGGCCAGGGCCGCACGGATTTTGGCGGAACCTATGGGCAGGGCCGGGGTTTTGCAAGGCGGGAAAGCTGCGTCTGTTTGACGTCGGTATCACGTCGGTATCGCGTCGGTGCGGTTTCGCCAGCGCGCGGGGGGCCGGGGGCGCGTGCAAAGCGCGGGGCGGGATGATGCCCGCCCTACACCTGCCGGCAATTCTGGGGCATAAACCGGCAGACGACTCACCTGACGAGGACCACTCCCATGCACGACATCCGCGCGATCCGCGAGAACCCTGCCGCTTTCGACGCCGCACTGGCCCGTCGGGGGCTCGAGGGCGCCTCGGAGGCGATCCTCGTGGCGGATGATGCGCGCCGCGCGCGGATCCATGCGGCGGAGACGGCGCAGGCGGAGCAGAACAAGGCCTCGAAAGAGGTGGGCGCCGCCAAGGCCAAGGGCGACGAGGCGGAGTTCGAGCGGCTGCGGGCGCTCGTGGGCGAGAAGAAGGCGGAAGTGGCCGAGATGCAGGCGGAGGCGAAGGCGCTCGACGCGAAGCTCGCCGAGCTGCTGATGGGCCTGCCCAACCTGCCGCTCGACGACACGCCCGACGGCGCGGACGAGGCCGACAACGTGGAGATCCATCGCTGGGGCACGCCGCGGGTGTTCGACTTCGACCCCAAGGAGCATTACGAGATCGAAGGCGTGAAGCCGGGGATGGATTTCGAGACGGCGGCCAAGCTCTCGGGCTCCCGCTTCGTGGTGCTTTCGGGCGCCATCGCGCGGGTTCACCGGGCGCTCGCGCAGTTCATGATCGACACGCATATCGAGGAGAACGGGCTAGTCGAGACATGGACGCCGGTGCTTGTGCGCGACGAGATGATGATGGGCACCGGGCAATTGCCGAAATTCGGCGAGGACAGCTACCAGACCACAAATGGCTGGTGGCTGGTGCCCACGGCGGAGGTGACGCTCACCAATATCGTGAACGGCATGATCGTGGAGGAGAGCTACCTGCCCCGCCGCTACGTGGCGCATACGCAATGCTTCCGCTCGGAGGCGGGCAGCGCGGGCAAGGACACGGCCGGCATGCTGCGCCAGCACCAGTTCGAGAAGGTGGAGATGGTGAGCATCACGCATCCCGATGCCTCGCGCGAGGAGCTCGACCGGATGACCGGCTGCGCGCAGGGCATTCTGGAGCGGCTCGGCCTGCCCTACCGCACGGTGGTGCTCTGCACGGGCGACATGGGTTTCGGCGCGCGGCGCACCCATGACATCGAGGTGTGGCTGCCCGGGCAGGACACCTATCGCGAGATTTCCTCCTGCTCTGTCTGCGGCGATTTCCAGGCGCGGCGGATGAATGCGCGGTTCCGACCCGCAGGGGGCGGCAAGCCCGAGTTCCTGCATACGCTGAATGGCTCGGGCCTCGCGGTGGGGCGCTGCCTGATCGCGGTGCTGGAGAACGGGCAGCAGGCCGATGGCTCGGTGGCATTGCCGGAGGCGCTGCACCCCTACCTGCGCGGCAAGACGCGGATCACCGCCGAGGGCGCGCTGGCCTGAGGGCAGCGGGGCGCGGCATGGAGGGGGCCCGCGCCGGGTGGCGCGCGGCCCGCCGTCGAGTATTTGAGCCAAGAAGAAGCGGGAGCCTGCGCTGCATGGCCCGCGCGAGTCACGCGGGATCGAGAAGGCGCGCGCGCCTTTCCCGCGGCATGAAAAAGCCCCGGCGGCTTGGGGCGGCCACCGGGGCGAGGCTGAGGGACAGTCTTTCAGGGGTTGGGGTTATTCGGCCGGGACGAGGCCGTTTTCCATGGCTGCCATCAGTTCGTCGTCGCTGACTTCGCCGGACGCGTCGGCGTCGATCTGGGCGTAGGTTTCGGCGGTCAGGTCGGGATAGGAGGCTGCCATCTCTTCCATCGAGTAGCTGCCATTGCCATCGGCATCTTCGACCGTGGCGGCAGAGGCCTGAACCGCAGAGGCCGCCAGCAGGGCAGCCAGGAACAGAGCTTTGGGTTTCATTCGGGTTTTCACTCCAGGGCGGGCGCGCCCGCCGATTCGAGGGCATCATCGCCCCCGGAGCGAAAATTGCCATAGCGCCCTGTTTTCGCAATGGAAATCTTGAGGGGCAGGCGGCGCGGATCGGCGCCTTTTGGCCGATGTCACTCGGCCGGGACGGCGCTTCGGGCGCGGGTGCCGGGGAAGGGCACGAGCTTGCCCTGCGCCTCGTCCCAGAGCTTGAGGCGGAAGCTGGCGATGGCCTCGGGCCAGCGGATCACGTCATGGGTTTTCAGCTCCTCGGGCAGCGCGTTCTGGCACTTGCGCAGCCGGTAGGAGGGGATGCCCGGGTTGAAGTGGTGCAGGTCGTGATAGGCGATGTTGCCGGTGCCGATATCCCACCAGTGGCCGAGATCGAGCGAGGAGGAGCCTTCGAGCGTCGCCTTGCGGAAATCGAGATGGGGTTTGCGATCCCAGTAGGTGTCTTCGAAATTGTGCTGGAGGTAGACGAGAAAGACGCCGATGGCGCCGGCGAGTATGGCGCTCGCGCCCAGCACGGCGAGGCCCGGCCAGCCGAAGGCGAGGTAGACCAGCGCGAGGTAGCAGGCGAGCATGAGGTTATGCGCGAGCACGCCGGCCACGCCCACCTTGCGGGTGTTCTTGGGGAAGCGGTAGGCGATGAAATAGGCGTAGAGCCCGCCGAGGCCCAGCATGAGAGCCGGGTTGCGGTAGGCGCGGTAGCCCGCGCGCTTCCAGAAGCCCGCCTCTTCCCACTCGCGCAGCGTCATGGTGTAGACCTCGGTGGTTTCGCGGTGGTCGAGATTGCCGAGATAGGCGTGGTGGAGGTTGTGGTTGTATTGCATCACGCGGAAGGGCGTGAGCGAGAAGATCGAGAGCACGTAGCCCGCCGCCGCGTTCATCCATTTCGTCTCGAAGAGCGAATAGTGCCCGCAATCGTGCTGGAGCACGTAGAGGCGCACGGAGGCGAAGGCGAGGATGACGATGAGCGGCACCGAGATCCAGAGCGTCTGGGCGTTGAGCGCGGCGATGACCAGCGCGGCGCCGTAGGCGGCGAGCGAGGCGAAGAAGCTCAGGGCCCCCATCGCATCGCTTTTCACGGCGTAGCGTTTCGTGTGCTCACGGATATCCGTCATCGTCCCGTCCCGACTTGAAAAATCCACCGATACCAGCAACGTGGTCTATTTTCCGCAGTTCGCAAGGGCGCGCAACCATGAATCCGGGGGCAGGCTTGAAGCGGCGGGGTTTCGCACCAATCTGCTCTGTATGAAACGCATGAAAGCAATCCTCGTTCTGACCGCCGCGATCGCCTTCGGGCTGGCGCCGTTTCTCTCGCCGGGGTTCAACGGGTTCGAGGCGGGGCAGTTCCCGGTGCCGCAGGAGAACCCGCCGGTGCAGCCCGCGGGCTACGCCTTTGGCATCTGGGGGGTCATCTATCTCTGGTTGCTGGCTGGAGCGCTTTACGGGCTCCTGATGCGCGCCGATGACGGCTCCTGGGACGTGGCGCGCTGGCCGCTCTTCGTGAGCCTCACTGTGGGCGCGGCGTGGCTGCCGGTGGCGCAGATCTCGGTGCCGTGGGCCACGGTGCTGATCTGGGTGATGCTGCTCTCGGCGCTGGCGGCGCTCTTTCTCGCCGGGCGCGAGAAGCGGCTGTGGCAGCAGGGGCCGGTCGGGCTTTATGCCGGATGGCTGACGGCGGCGAGCTCTGTCTCGATCGGGCTGGTGCTGGCAGGCTATGGCGTGATGAGCGCGCAGGCGGCGGCGATTGTGGGGCTTTTGCTGGCGCTCGTGCTGGCGGCGGCGGTGCTGGGCATCCGGCGCGATGCGCCGGCCTATGCGTTCGGCGTGATCTGGGCGCTCGCGGGCGTGGCGGTGGCCAATGCGCAGCCGGTCAACGCGCTCATCCTCGGGCTGAGCGTGACGGGCGCGGTGCTGATCGGCCTGCAGGCGTGGCGCACGCGGCGCCCCTGAGAGCGCCTGAACGCCGCTAGCCCTTGAGAGGCGGCTTGCCCAGGTGCTTGCGCAGGCGCGAGGGAGTGGATTTCTTCTTGGCCTTGTAGGGGTTCTTGTCGCCCTGCCCGCGCATGTGCAGGCGGATGGGCGTGCCGGGCATGTCGAAATCCGCGCGCAACCCGTTGACGAGATAGCGCGAATAGCTTTCGGAGAGCTTGTCGGGGTGGGAGCACATCACCACGAAACCGGGGGGCCGCGTCTTGGCCTGCGTCATGTAGCGCAGCTTGATGCGGCGGCCGCCGGGCGCGGGCGGCGGGTGCGCCTCGAGCATGCCGGTGAGCCAGCGGTTGAGCCGGGCGGTGGAGATGCGGCGGTTCCAGACCTCGTGGGCCTTGGCGATGGCCTCGCGCAGGCGGTCGAGCCCCTGCCCCGTCTTGGCGGAGACGGTGACCAGCGGCGCGCCGCGCAGTTGCGGCAGGAGGCGCTCGAAGGCCTCGCGCAGGTCGCGCAGCTTTTGCTGCTTGTCGCGCTCCACATCCCACTTGTTGACGGCGATCACCACGGCGCGGCCCTCGCGCTCGGCCAGATCGGCGATGCGCAGATCCTGCTGCTCGAAGGGGATGGCGGCATCGAGGAGCACCACCACCACCTCGGCGAACTTGACCGCGCGCAGGCCATCGGAGACGGAGAGCTTCTCGAGCTTGTCCTGCACGCGGGCCTTCTTGCGCATGCCTGCGGTGTCGAAGAGGCGCACGGGCAGCCCCGCCCAATCGAGCCGGAGGGAGATGGAATCGCGGGTGATGCCCGCCTCGGGGCCGGTCAGAAGCCGCTCTTCGCCGAGGATCTTGTTGATGAGGGTGGATTTGCCCGCGTTGGGGCGGCCCACCACGGCCACCTGCAGGGGTCGCGCGGCGGTGGGGGCGTGGGGCGCGTCGGCCTCGCCCTCCTCGTTCACCGCGACCTCGGTGAGCGGCGCCTCGGCCTCGGCGGCCTCGGTCTTGGCCTCGAAGGCCTCGGCGAAGGGCAGAAGCTGGGTGTAGAGCTCATTGAGCCCCTCGCCATGCTCGGCGGAAAGCGGCACCGGCTCGCCGAGGCCGAGGCCATAGGATTCGTAGACGCCCGCATCGGCGGCTGAACCTTCGGCCTTGTTGGCGCCGAGGATCACCGGGGTGCCGCTGCGGCGGAGGATATCGGCGAAGACCTTGTCGGCATCGGTCACGCCCATCCGCGCGTCGATCAGGAAGAGGCAGATATCGGCCATCTCGACCGCGCGCTCGGTGAGCTTGCGCATCCGGCCCTGAAGGCTCTCGTCGGTGGCCTCCTCGAGCCCGGCGGTGTCGATCACGGTGAAGCGCAGGTCGGCGAGCCGCGCCTCGCCCTCGCGCAGGTCGCGCGTGACGCCGGGCTGGTCGTCGACCAGCGCGAGGCGTTTGCCCACGAGACGGTTGAACAGCGTGGACTTGCCCACGTTGGGGCGGCCCACGATGGCGAGAGAGAAGGACATGGTAAGGCTCCGAGCCGGATCAGAGCGCCCTGTTACAGCATTCGCGCGTCAACGGAAAGCGAGCAGTTGGCCTTGCGTGTTGACGAGGTAGAGCGTGCCGCCCGCGACCACCGGGTTGGTGGTGGCCCCGCCGGGAATGGCGGTGGTGCCGAGCGGCTGGCCGTTTTGCGGGTTGAAGAAGCGCATCTGCCCGTCATTGGAGGCCACGATGAGCCGGCCGCCGGCGACGATGGGCCCGTGATGGGCGTAGATCTCGTTTTGGCGCTTGGGCTTCGCGTTGGTGAAGAAGGGCAGTTTCTGGCCCCAGAGGCGGCTGCCGTCGCGCGCGGAGAGGCGCAGGAGCTCGTTGCGGTCGGAGACCATGAAGATCGAGTCGCCCGCCGGCCAGACCGGGTTGAGCGGGCCATCGGCGGCTGTCCAGAGGCGCTCGCCGTTGTTGAGGTCAAGCGCGATGGTGCGGCCGGCGTGGCTGCCCACGAAGATACGGTTGCCGTCGATCACCGGGTCGGAGGTGATGTCGCCGATGAGACCGGTGGAGAAGCCCTGCCGGCGGCCGGCCACCTGGCTGTCCCAGCGACGCAGGCCACCCTTGCGGAAGGCCGCCTGCACCTCGCCCGATCCGAAGGCGAAGATCACGTATTTGCTCGAGACCGAGGGCGCGGGGGCGCCAAGCACGTTGTTGGCGTTGGGGGTTCCGGAGAGCTGCCACTTGATGCGGCCGTTGGCGGCATCGATCGCCCAGGCCACCTCGTCGCCCGAGACGAGGTAGACGAGATCGCCCGAGACGGCGGGGCTGCCGGTGCCGGTGGTGTTGAGATCCTGCTGCCAGATCTCCTCGCCGGTGGCGGCGTTGAGCGCGGTGAGCAGGCCGAAACCGGAGGAGACGTAGAGCCGGCCATTGCCATAGGCCATGCCGCCGCCCGAGGCGTCGGCGCCGGATTCGCGCGGCGGGGTGAGATCGCGGGTCCAGATCACGGCGCCGGAGGGGGAGACGGCGGAGACGCGCGCGCCGGCATCGAGCGTGTAGATGCGCCCGCCGCCCACCACCGGATCGGCGGTGATGCGCGCGCGGCGCCCGTCGCCCTCGCCGATATCGACCGACCAGATGAGCTGCGGCGTGCCGCTCAGCGCCGGATGGTCGGCGCGGGTGGCGGGGGTGGCGATGCTCTGGGTCCATTCGGTGTTGGCGCGGGTCGCGGGCAGCGAGAGCGGCGGCGCGGTGGCCGGCGTCTCGGTGGAGGCCAGCGCCGCCTCGCCCACATCGTCGCTCAGCACGGCGAAGATATCCTCGCGCTCGCCGGTCAGGATGGCTTCCTTCTTGTCGCAGGCCGCGAGCAGAACGAGGCCCGCGAGACCCAGCGCGGCGAACGGTGATATGGCGAACTGTTTCAATGCTTCATTCCCATCGCTTGCGGCTCGGTTCAGCCCTGGACTTCACCGCCCAAGGCTACAATCAACTGACTGGCGCGCTGACGCAACCCCGCCGTGGCTTCCGCATCCTCGGCGATGCGGTTCAGACGCTCGAGCGCGGCGGCCCGGTCGCCGGCCTCGATCTCGATAAGCGCCATCTGCTCCTCGGCCAGAAGCCGGACCATGCCGCCCGCGAGCAGCAGCCCCTCGGCGCGCTGGCGGCGGGTGTCGATGTCGAGCGCCTCCTGCCCCAGCGAGACGGCCTTGAGCGTGGCGAGCTGGCGGTAGACCTGCGGCGTGTCGGGCGCATCGGCGAGCGCGAGCAGGTGCTCTGCGGCCTCGGCCGGGCTGCCCTCGCTGGCCTCGGCGGCGGCGAGCATCGTGACCACGGCCTGCCCGGCCGGGTCGGGGGCCGCCACATCCGAGAGCGCCTCGGCGCGCGCGGCGCGGTCGGGGGCATTGAGGGCGGCGAGGAGCGCATCGCCGAAGGCTTCGGCCTCGGCGCGCGCCTCGGCCTTGCGCCATTCGTTCCACGCGGCCCCGCCCACGAGCACCAGCACCAGCACCACCGCGATCCAGCCGTAGCGGCGCACCATGCCGAAGAGCCGCTCGCGGCGCACCTCTTCGGTCACCTCGTCGATGAAACTGTCGCTGTTGCTCACCTGTCGCGCCCCTCTGCCTTGCCGCTCCGGCCGGTTTTCCCCCTCTTACAGGCTCGGCCCTGCCCTGCCAAGGGGCGCGCGGGCTGGACAGGCCCCCATGCGATGTTGCAAGACAGGCGCAATTGAGCGCGCCTTGCAAACGGCCGGGCAGAAAATTAAACTGAACGGGGCGGTTTAGCGTAGAAGACGTTGCAACCGGGGCGAAAAGCCCCAAATGATATTTTTCGCGGGTGGCCCTGCCCGGAACCTGAAAGACGACGTGATGCGACTTTTCCCCATACTGGCCGCGATTGTGGTTTCGGCGCTGATTTACGCGTTTGTCTTCGAGCGGGAGCGCCTGCAGGAGGCCATGGCCGAGGCGGCGGGCACCAGCGCAGCGCAAGAGGCCGAGAGTGCCCCCGAAGAGGCCGAAAGCCCGGCGGCGGAGGCGGAAGTGGTGCGCGTGGTAGCCGTGCGCAGCACCGCGCGGCAGATCGACCAGGCGGTGACGGTGCGCGGCCAGACAGAGGCCGACCGCGAGGTGATGCTGCGCGCGGAGACCTCGGGGCAGATCACCTCGGAGCCTCTACGGAAGGGCTCTTTCGTGGAAGAGGGGCAGATGCTCTGCGAGCTCGACCCCGGCACGCGGCAATCGGTGCTGACGGAAACCCGCGCGCGGCTGGCGGAGGCTCGCGCGCGCGTGCCCGAGTCGCAGGCCAGGGTTCCTGAAGCGCAGGCCCGTGTGGAAGAGGCGCGCTCGCGGCTGACGGAAGCGGAATCGCGGCTGGCGGAGGCCGAGATCAATTTCAACGCCGCCTCCAAGCTCTCGGAAGAGGGGTTTGCCTCGACCACCCGCGTGGCGGCGACGGAAGCCGCCGTGCGCGGGGCCGAAGCGGGCGTGGTGAGCGCGCGCGCGGGCCTCAGGGCCGCCGAGTCGGGGCTGGAGACGGTGGCGGCAGGGATCGAATCGGCCAAGGCTCAGGTGGAGAGCGCGCAGGCCGCCGTGGCCGCCGCCGAACGCGAGATCGAGCGGCTGACGATCACCGCGCCCTTCTCGGGCCTGCTGGAGAGCGACAGCGCCGAGATTGGCAGCCTGCTGCAGCCGGGCGACCTTTGCGCCACGGTGATCCGGCTCGACCCGATCATGCTGGTGGGTTTCGTGCCGGAAACCGCCGTGACGCGGGTGGAGCTGGGCGCGCGGGCCGGGGCGGAACTGGCCTCGGGCGACCGGGTGGAGGGCGAAGTGGTGTTCATCTCGCGCGCGGCCGACGAGACCACCCGCACCTTCCGCGTGGAGATCGAGGTGCCCAACCCGGAGTTGAAACTGCGCGACGGGCAGACCGCCGAGATCGTGATTTCCGCCGAGGGCACCACGGCACATCTGCTGCCGCAATCGGCGCTGACGCTGAATGACGAGGGCACGCTGGGCGTGCGCATCGTGGAAGAGGGCGACCTCGTGGCCTTCAAGGCGGTGACGCTTCTGCGCGACACGCCCAACGGAGTGTGGCTGACCGGGCTGGACGAAGAGGCCAGCGTGATCGTGATCGGGCAGGAATACGTGACCGACGGGGTGAAGGTGGAGCCGAGTTACCAGGAGATCGGGCAATGACCGGCATCGTCGACTGGGCCGCCGCCCGCGCGCGGATGGTGATTGCCTTCATTGTGCTCTCGATTCTCGCGGGCTCGCTGGCCTATGTGGGCCTGCCCAAGGAGGGCGAGCCGGATATCGAGATCCCGGCGCTCTTCGTCTCGGTGCAGTATCCGGGCATCTCCGCGGAGGATAGCGAGAAGCTGCTGGTGAAGGTCATGGAGACCGAGCTTTCGGATCTCGACGGGCTCGACAAGATGACGGGCACCGCCGCCGAGAACTATGCCGGCGTGGCGCTGGAGTTCGAGTTCGGCTGGGACAAGACCAAGATCATGGCCGATGTGCGCGACGCGATGAACGCGGCGGAGGCCAAGTTTCCCGAGGGCGCCGAGAAATACAGCATCAACGAGATCAACTTCTCGGAATTCCCGATCATCGTGGTGAATCTCTCGGGCCCGGTGCCCGAGCGCACCATGGCGCGGCTGGCGAAAGACCTGCAGGACAGGCTCGAGGGGCTCGAGCCGGTGCTCGAGGCCGGGATCGCCGGCAATCGCGACGAGTTGGTGGAGGTGGTGATCGACCCGCTGAGGCTCGAGGCCTACAACGTGACGGCGGGCGAGCTGGTGAGCGTGGTGCAGAACAACAACCAGCTGATCGCCGCCGGAGAGGTGGAGACCGAGCAGGGCACCTTCTCCGTGAAGATCCCCTCTTCGTTCGACGAGACGCGCGACATCTACGACCTGCCGGTGAAGACCAATGGCGACCGGGTGGTGACGCTGGGCGATCTGGCACAGATCAACCTCACCTTCGAGGACCGCCTCGGCACGGCGCGGTTCAACGGCGAGACGACGGTGGCGCTGCAGGTGGTCAAGCGCAAGGGCTTCAACATCATCGACACGACCGATCTGGTGCGCAAGACGGTGGCGGAGGCCGAGGAGACATGGCCCGAGCAGCTGCGCGCGGTGATCGAGGTGGGCTCGTCGAACGACCAGTCGCGGGTGATCGAATCGATGGTGAGCCAGCTCGAGGGTTCGGTGCTGACCGCCATCGCGCTGGTGATGATCGTGACGCTGGCCGCGCTCGGCATCCGCCCGGCCCTGCTGGTGGGCTTCGCTATTCCCACCTCCTTCCTGCTCTGCTTCGCGCTTCTGGCGGTGATGGGCGTTGCGGTGTCGAACATCGTGATGTTCGGGCTGATCCTTGCCGTGGGGATGCTGGTGGATGGCGCGATCGTGGTGGTGGAATATGCCGACAAGCGCATCGCCGAGGGCGAGGGCCCGATGCATGCCTACGTGGCCGCCGCCAAGCGGATGTTCTGGCCGGTGGTCTCCTCCACCGCGACGACGCTCTGCGCCTTCCTGCCGATGCTCTTCTGGCCGGGGGTGCCGGGGCAGTTCATGCGGATGCTGCCCATCACGCTCATCTTCGTGCTCTCCGCCTCGCTGCTGGTGGCGCTCGTCTACCTGCCGGTGATGGGGGGCGTGACGGGCCGGGTCGAGCGGTGGTTCGACAACCGCATCCGCCAGATCGCGAAGCTCTTCTGGCTCTGGCACCTGATGCTCTTCCCCATCGCGCTCGGCGCGCTGGCGGCGGCGGGCGCTGCGGCGCCGGTGCTGCTGGAGATGGTGAGCCAGGAATTCGCGGTGATGGATGGCGGCAACATCCTCGGCTCGGTCGCGCCGACGCTGGCTACGGTCTTCGTGCTGGTGCTGGGCGTGGTGGTGCTGGCGGCGGCGGGCGTGGCAGGCGTGGTGGCGGCGCTACTGGGCGTGATGGCGCTTTTCCGGCGGGTGCGTTACGGGCTGCGCTGGGCGAGCGGCAAGATCCTGCCGCGCCGCCCGCGCAAGGTGCAGGCGGGCTACCGGCGCACGCCCTTCGGCTGGGTGATCCATGCCATCGCGGGCAACCCGGTGATGCCGCTGCTGGCCTTCTGCGCGATCTTCGTCTTCGTGGGGTCGGTGCTCATGTATTACGTGGGCAACAACAAGGGCACCGAGTTCTTCGTGGAGAGCGAGCCCGAGAACGCCATCGTCTACGTGATGGCGCGGGGCAACCTCTCGCTCGACCAGCGGGATGCGCTGGTGGAGGAAGCCGAGAAGGTGGTGATGGCCCATCCCAACGTGCTCTCGGCCTTCGCCTTCGCGGGCGAGAGCGGGCTCAACAACAACACCGGCGGCGCCGCCCCGCCGCGCGACACCGTGGGGCAGGTGCAGTTCGAACTGGTGAAATGGGAAGACCGGCCCACGGTGCAGGAGACGTGGTTTACCATTCCCTTCCTCGGCTACGAGGTGAAGCACACCATCTCCGACCCGGACGCCGATGGCGACCGCACCATCGCGGAGCTTTCGGAGCAGCTTGCGCAGATACCGGGGATGAAGTTCGAGGTGCTCTCGCTCGAGCAGGGGCCGGCCTCGGCCAAACCCGTGCATCTGCGGATCAAGGGCGACGACTGGGAGGCGTTGAAGCGCTTCACGGCGGAGGCGCGCGAGGAATTCGAGCGCACGCGGGGCCTCACGCTGATCGAAGACACCCTGCCCCGCCCCGGCATCGACTGGCAGATCGACGTGGACGTGGAGAAGGCCGGCCGCTACGGCGCTGACGTGGCCACGGTGGGCGCGATGGTGCAGCTTGTCACGCGCGGCATCCTGCTCGACACGATGCGCGTGCCCTCCTCCGACGAGGAGATCGACATCCGCGTGCGGCTTCCGGAGGAAGACCGCGTGCTCTCGACCCTCGACACGCTCAAGCTGCGCACCGAGGACGGGCTGGTGCCGCTCTCCAACTTCATCACCCGCAAGCCGGTGGAGAAGCTCGCCCAGATCGACCGGATCGACCAGACGCGGTTCTTCGACGTGAAGGCGGGCGTGGAGGACGGGCTGACCAAGACCATCACCGACGAGCGCGGCGACACGGTGGAGGTGCCGATCACCGCCAACGAGCGGATCGAGCAGATCACGAAGTGGCTCGAGTCGGGCGTAGTGCCCGCCGGCATCGACTATGAATGGACGGGCGATGCCGAGGACCAGGAGGAAAGCGGCACCTTCCTCATGCAGGCCTTCGCGGGCGCGCTGGGGCTGATGTTCATCATCCTGCTGGCGCAGTTCAACTCGGTCTACAACGCCGTGCTGGTGCTTCTGGCGGTGGTGCTTTCGACCACGGGCGTGCTGATCGGGATGCTGGTGATGAACCAGCCCTTCTCGATCATCATGACGGGCACGGGCATCGTGGCCTTGGCCGGGATCGTGGTGAACAACAATATCGTGCTGATCGACACCTATCAGGAATTCAGCCGCTACATGCCCCGGATCGAGGCGATCACCCGCACGGCGGAGGCGCGCATCCGGCCGGTGCTGCTGACCACGATCACCACCATGGCGGGGCTCGCGCCGATGATGTTCGGGCTCAGCCTCGATTTCTTCGGCGGCGGCTACACGGTGGACAGCCCCACCGCGCTCTGGTGGAAGCAGCTCGCCACGGCGGTTGTCTTCGGGCTTGGCATCGCCACGGTCCTCACGCTCATCTTCACCCCCTCGATGCTGGCGCTCCGGATCTGGGCCACCACCTACGTGACATGGATCGCGCGGGCGCTGGCCAAGCTCTCGCTCGGCCGGGCAAGCCGCGCGGCGCAGGACTGGGCGCTCAACCGCGAGGCCCGGCGCCTGCGCGCGCCGGAGGTGATCTGGGGCGACGAGCGCGAGCGGATGGCCGAGTATCACGAGGATGGCGACGAAGGCGGGCCCAATATCGACGACCTGAAGCGCGTTCTGGGCGAGCGAAGGGGCGGCAAGCCGCTGCGCGCGGCCGAGTAGCACGGGTGGCCGCCGCGCCGATTCGCCCCGGTGCCGCGGGCGTCGGCGCTGCCGGGCGCAAAGATGAGCCAAAGACAGCCGTTTTGCGGGCCAAGCCGCTGCAGTTTCAGGCGGCGCAGGGGAGTTTTTTGCAAAACCGGAAACAATGCTCGCTGCATTCAGAGCACTATTTCTCGTTTCGCCACGGCCTGTAAGAATCCGTTAGGAGAAGCCGGCGAAATGTGTCCAAAGTGAGGCAATCGCCATTACCGAGTATCGGGAGTTTCTCATGTTCCATCGTATCGCCACGACCGCCGGGCTCGCCAGCGCGCTCTACATGGCCAGCACGCTTGCCGCCTCCGCGCAATATTACAACTGGCTGTGCCAGCGGTTCCGCATCAACTGCAGCACGCCCACGCCCTCGCGCGACGTGCCGGAGATCGATGTGTCGAGCGGCCTTCTGGCCGTGGCCGCGATTGCCGCGACGCTGCTTCTGGTGTGGGAACTGAAGCGCCGCCGCAACGCCGGCTGAGCGC
>JAVKDQ010000085.1:0-18212 GCA_040222155.1 Roseovarius sp. | reverse complement strand
GACAGCTGCGCGCCCAGCCGCCATCTGCTCGAAATGCCCGGCATGCGGCTCTTCGCCTGCGAGGGCGCGCTGGCCCCGATCCGCTCGATCGCGCAGGTTCGCGCGCTCAAGACGGACCCGTTCAAGGGCTACAATCTTCTCGCCGGCCACGAGGCCTCGCCCCTGCTCGCCACGATCCTCGCCCGCCTCGGGGCCGGGCGCTAGGGGCAAGGCCGCGCGGGCCACGGCGGGTGGATATCGGGGCGATCCGCCCCACGTAGGGGGGTATGCCAGCGGCAGGCGCCGCCGGAATGACACCAGGAAAGGCCAACCGACACTCCGCATGAAACCGCTCTACCCGACCCTCACCAATGCCGACGCGGCCGATATTCCCGAAGGCGAGGCGCGCAACGGCCTCGTGCATATCCTGTCGCTCCTGCTCACCAAGACGGCGGATGCGCTGATCGACCCGAAGCTGGTGCTCGCGTGGCTGCTCTCGGCCCTCGGGGCGCCCGGCGCGATGACCGGGCTTCTGGTGCCGGTGCGCGAGGCCGGGGCGCTCCTGCCGCAACTGGCGCTCGCGCGGGCGGTGGAGGCAAGCCGGCAGCGCAAGTGGTTCTGGGTCGCGGGCAGCGTGGTGCAGGGGCTCGCCGCCCTTGGCATCGCGGCGGCGGCGCTCCTGTTCTCGGGGGCGCTGGCGGGCGGGCTGATCGTGGCCTGCCTCGCGATGCTGGCCATGGCGCGCGCGGCCTCTTCGGTGAGCTACAAGGATGCGCTCGCCCGGACGGTCGAGAAGCGCCGCCGCGGGGCGGTGACGGGGCTTGCCGCCTCGGTGGCCTCGGTCTCGGTCTTCGGGGTGGGGCTCTTGATGACCTCGGGCCTCTTCGACCGGGCGGTGATGCCGCTGGCGGGCCTCGTGGCACTGGCGGGCGCGGGTTTTCTGCTCGGGGCGCTGGTGTTTTCGACCCTGCGCGAACCCGGCTCGGAGCCGGAGAGCGCGGCTGGCGGCGAGGGCATCGCAGGGCTTCTCGCGCCGATCCGCGAGGATGCGCAGCTGCGCCGGTTAGTGGCGGCGCGCGCAGGCCTCGCGGTGACCGCCCTCGCGCCGCCCTTCATCGTCTTGCTGTCGAGCGCCGAGGGCGAGGGCGCGCTGAGCCAGCTCGGGCCGCTGATGATGGCCTCCACCGCGGCCTCGGTGCTGGCCTCCTATGTCTGGGGCCGCATCGCCGACCGCTCGAGCCGCCAGACGCTGATGATCGCGGGCGGGCTCGCGACGGCGGTCTTCGCCGCGACGGGCGCCGCGGGGCTGGCCCTTGGCGGGCTGGGCGGCATGATTGGCTCCGCGGGGGCGATCTTTGCCGCGCAGATCGCCTATGAGGGCGTGCGGGCGGGCCGCAAGTTGCATCTCACCGACATGGCCGAAGACGATTTTCGCGCGCGCTACACGGCGCTCTCCAACACGCTGGTGGGGCTGGCCCTGCTGGCGGGCGGGCTCTTCGGCTGGGCGTCGGACGCCTTCGGCCCCGCGGCGGTGCTGCTCGCCTTCGCGCTCATCGCCGCCATCGGGGCCCTCCTCGCCCGGGGTCTGGAGGAAGTGCAGGAGGCCTGACCCGCGCGTCAGTGGGAATAGTCGCTGCCCTCCCCGTCGAGGATGCGGCGCAGCGCGGCGAGGTGATGCCCGGCCCCGGTGGGATAGTCCTCCCACTCCCGCGCGGTCTTCTCGGCGACCTCCTCGGAGAGATACCGCAGGGGCTGGCCGGTTTGCAGCGCGCGGATATAGGTCTCGGCGGCGCGCTCGAAGTAGTAGAGCCGGTTGAACGTGTCGGCCACCGTGTCGCCCACCACCAGAACGCCGTGATTGCCCAGAACCAGCGTCTTCACCTTCGGGTCGCTCAGCTGCGCGGCGCAGCGCGCGCCCTCCTCCTCGAAGGCCATGCCGCCATAGCCCTCGTCCACCGCGACGCGGTTGTGGAACATGGCGGTGTTCTGGTCGATCGCGGGCAGGCGGCTGTCGGCGAGGCTGGCGAGCACCGTCGCGTGGATCGAATGCACATGCATCACGCAGCGCGCATGCGGGCAGGCGCGATGCACCGCGCCATGCAGGCCCCAGGCGGTCGGGTCCGGGGCATTGGGGCGGTTCATGGTCTCGGGGTCGTCGGCGTCTATCTCCAGCAGCTCCGAGGCGCGGATCAGCGCGAAATGCTGGCCGTTGGGGTTGATCAGCAGGCGCTTGCCCGCCGCATCGACCGCCAGCGAGAAATGGTTGGCCACGCTCTCGTGCATGTTGAGCCGCGCCGTCCAGCGGAAGGCCGCCGCGAGGTCGCAGCGCTCTTCCCAATGGGTGATGTTCCTCGTTCCGTCGCCGTCCATGTCGCTCTCCCTTGTCGCAGGTGGGCGGGCCTTGCTGGCCGCCGTGCATCCGCCGCGAGCTTGCACCCTGAGGCCCCCGGCGCGCAAGAGGCGCCAGCGCCCAGGGCATTGCCCCTACGCATCCGGCGCGCCTTGGGCTATGGCTTGCCGAAAGGAGAGGCACGATGACCCGGCAGGCATATGCATTCGACACGGCGCTGCGCGAGAGGCTCGGCGCGCGGCTCAAGCGTTTCGTCGCCGAGCGAAACGACAGCGCGGAGCTGCGCAAGGCCGCCGTTGCGCTCATTCTCGCCCGCAGCCCGCAAACGGGGGCGGCCAGCGTGATCATCACCCTGCGGCCCGCGGGCCTGCGCCGCCATGGCGCGCAATATGCCCTGCCCGGCGGACGGCTCGACGCGGGCGAAACCAGCCTCGCCGCCGCCCTGCGCGAAACGTCCGAAGAGCTCGGGCTGCGCTTGCGCGATGCCGATATTCTCGGGCGGCTCGACGATTTCCCCACCCGCTCGGGGTTTCGCATCGCGCCCTTCGTCGCGTGGTGCGACGATGTTTCGGCCTTGCGGCCCGACCCGGAGGAGGTGGAAAGCGTTACCTTCATTCCGCTTCACGAGCTCGACAGCCCGGAGATTCCCATTCTCGAGGCGGAGGAGGAGGGCGGCGTGCCGGTGCTTTCGGCTCATCTGCCGGTGCTCGGGCACCGGGTCTATGCCCCCACGGCGGCGATCCTCTACCAGTTTCGCGAGATCGCCCTGCGCGGCGAGATCACCCGCGTGGCCCATTTCGGCCAGCCGCGCTTCGCGTGGAAGTGACATTGCGGGCCGCGCCGCGGCCTAGCCCTGCTCCACCGGGCCGGTGGTGAGCCGCATCACGAGGCTCGTGGGGAAGATGTGATGCTTGGGCGGGCTCGGGGCCCCGGCCTTGATTGCCTCCGAGATCAGCTCGGCGGCAATCGAGCCGATCTCGCGGATCGGCTGGCGCACGGTGGTGAGCGAGATCATGCCCCAGCCCGCCATCGGAATATCGTCGACGCCGACGATCGACACGTCGCCGGGCACCGACAGCCCGATCTTTCCGGTCGCGTCGAGCGCGCCGATGGCGATCACGTCATTGGCGCAGAAGAGCGCCGTGGGCGGCTCGGGCGTGCGCATGAGCTGCACGCAGCCAGAATACCCGCCCTCGTGGGTGAACTCGGTGTGGAACACCAGCGCCGGGTCGAGCGGGATGCCATGCCGGGCCAGCACCGAGAGCGCGCCATCGAGGCGGCCCTTGCTGGTGGAGGTGGTGGCCGGCCCCATGAGAAACCCGATGCGGCGGTGCCCGAGTGCGATCAGGTGTTCGAGCGCCTCGATCCCGGCGGTGACGTTGTCGCTCTCGACGACGTGCACATCGCCCTGCATGTTTGAGCGGATCGCCAGAACCGTGGGCACGCCGCGCTCCTTGAGGAATTCGACCATGGGCGAGCCGATGGTGGCCGTGGTCATGATGACGCCGTCGAGCGTGTCGATCAGCGCGCGCAGCTTGCGCCCGGCCCGGTCGCGGGTGATCTCGTCGATGATCAGCACCATGTCGAAGCCCAGATCGTCGAGCTCGTTGTGCAGCCGGTCGACGAGGTAGGGGTAGAAGGAGTTGTGCAGCGCGGCGACGACCACGCCGATCACGCCACGGCGGGCGGGGGCGCCCTCGGGCCGCAGGGGGGCGCGGGGCGTGGCATCGTAACCGAGGCGCAGGGCGGCATCGACGATCTTGCGGCGGGTCGCCTCGGCCAGCTGGCCGCTGCCCGCAAGCGCCCGCGAGGCCGTCGATTCGGCCACGCCCGCGGCCTGCGCCACGTCTCTCAGTGTTACCTTCCCGGCCAAGCGCCGCACCCTTTCCCGCAAGTTCCTTGTCTTTCCGCAACCCAGTTTCTGGCCAATCCTCATGATTCACAAGGCTTTTTGCCGGTTTTTTGCAGGGAGTGACGTGAAAATCACCCGGGAGCCCCGCGCGCTGCCCGCCAGATACCTGTTGACTTGCGGAAATAATTGCGGAAATCTTTCTGAAATATTGCGCAAGACTGGAGGAGACTGCAGCATGAAGACGGTCGGACATCTCATTGGCCGCGCCCTCAAGGCGTATGGCGTGCCCTACATCACCGGGCTGCCGGGCCATGGAAACTGGAACCTGATCGACGCGTTCAACGACCCCGGCTCGGATATCCCGGTGGTGCAGACGATGCATGAGCAGGCCGCCGTCCACATCGCCGATGCGCATTACCGGGTGACCGGCAAGCCGATTGCCGCCTGCACCTCCATCGGCCCCGGCGCGGCCAACACGGTGATGGCGCTCGCCAACGCGCATTGCGACTCCACCGCGCTCCTGCTCCTCACCGGCGCGGCCTCGACCCATATGCGCGGCCACGGCGTGATGCAGGAGCTCGACCGCGAGAACACGCCCGACTTCACCAAGGTCACCGAGCATGTGACCAAGCGCAATTTCGACATGATCACCGCCGACAGCGCCCCCTTCATCCTGCACCGCGCCTTCAGCGCGATGATGACGGGCCGCCCCGGCCCGGTGCATGTGGACATCCCGCTCGACATCCAGTCGGCCGAGACGGAGATCGACGTGCAGGACCTCGCCAAGCGCCTGCCCACCGGGCGCCAGCGCGCCGAGAGCGTGGCCATCGAAGAGGCGATCAAGCTGCTGCTGAGCGCCGAGCGCCCCTGCATCGTGGCGGGCGGTGGGGCGATCACCTCGAACGCCAGCGCCGCGCTGAAGCGCGTGGTGGAGCGCCTGGGCATTCCGGTGGTGTTCACATGGAACGGCAAGGGCGCGCTGCCCGAGGATCACCCGATGAACGCGGGCACCGTGGGCTGGCCGGGCTCCCTCACCGGCAACACCATTGCCAGCGAAGCCGATGTGGTGATGTCCTTGGGCTGCAAGTTCACCGACTGGTCGGCCTCCTCGTGGCGCAAGGGCGTGAGCTTCTCGATCCCCGACAGCAAGCTCATCCATGTGGATATCGACCCGCGCGAGATCGGCAAGAACTACCCGGTGGAGGTGGGCATCGTGGGCGACATCTCCCTCGTGCTCGAGGATATCGACGCGGGCATCTCCGACGAGCAGGCGCGCAAGGCCCACGAGAAGCGCGCGGCCCATCACGACCGGCTGGTGAAGCTCTGGGCGGAGTGGGACGAGATCATGGAGCCGCGCCGCAGCCACGGCAAGATTCCCACCACCATGCTCACCACCCTGCGCGAGTTGCGCAAGGTGCTGCCGCGCAACGGGATCGTCACGGTGGGCTCGGGCCATCCGCAAAGCTCCACCAAGCAGGATTTCCCGATCTACGAGCCGCGCACCCATATCACGCCGGGCAGCTACTCGCCGATGGGCTTTGCCCTGCCTGCGGCCATCGGCGCGAAGCTCGCCAAGCCCGAGGCGCCCGTGGTCTGCATCATCGGCGACGGCGACTTCATGATGTGCATGCAGGAACTCGCCACCTGCGTGGCCTACAACATCCCCGTGGTGTTCCTCGTGCTCAACAATTCCGGCTACATCTCCATCCGCGATGGGCAGAACGCGCTGATGGGGCGCAGCATCATCTCGGAATTCTCCAAGCCCGGCGCCAACGCGGAGCCCTATTCCGTGCAGTTTCCGGCGCTGGCGAAATCCTTCGGCTTCGATTTCGCCACGCAGGTGCAACGGGTCGACGAGATCGGCTCCACCATCAAGGCCGCGCTCGAAAGCGGCGGGCCGGCGCTGGTGGAAGTGCCGATCACCCGGGATGCGAGCATCGCCGCCTCCAACGTGGTGGGCTGGTGGGATTTTCCGCCAGTGCCCACGGCGCCCCAGGCGGTGCTCGACGACTATGCCGCCGGCTTCGCCGCCGAGCAGCATCAGGGCCGCGACACCTCGAAGGTGAAGATCGTGAAGGCGGAGGGCGCCGTCGGCTGACGCCCCCGCCACCTGCGCAACGAAAAACCTGTTCCAACTGACAACCCAGATCTCAAGGGAGGATCGAAATGTATTCAACGCTTACCAGACTTGCCCTCGGAGCGGCCGTGGCCATGGCCCCTGCCCTCGCCTCGGCGCAAGGCTATGACGGCCTGCCGCGCACGTTTCTCTGGAATCCAAACTTCAACCAGATGATCGACACCTCGGACTTCGCCGGCGAAGGCCCCTTCACCATCGGCTTCTCCAACGCCTCGCAGGGCGATGGCTGGCTCGGCACGTTTTACCATTCGGTGCAATATGGCGTTTCGCAGAACGCGGGCGATATAGAGCGCTTCATCGTGACCGACGCGAACGGCGACCCCACCAAGCAGATCTCAGACATCCAGGACCTGCTCGAGCAGGATATCGACCTGCTCCTGGTGAACCCTGCCACCGCCGACGCGCTCGACCCGATCCTTGGCCGCGCCATGCGCCGGGGCGTGCCGGTGGTGACCGTGGCCCGCCGGGTGGAGAGCGACGACAGCTTCGTGAGCTTCGTCACCGCCTCCGACACCGCGCTGGCCCGGATGAGCGCCACGTGGATGGCCGAGACGCTGGGCGGCGAGGGCCGCGTGGTGCTGCTGCCGGGCCTCGCGGGCGCCAGCCCCGCCGAGATGCGCCTGCAGGCCGCCAAGGAGGTTTTCGCGCAATTCCCCGGCATCGAGATCGTCGATACGCAATATACCGGCTGGAGCCCGGCCAATGGCCGCCAGATCATGGCCGCGATCATCCAGCGCGAGGGCGCGGAGAATATCGACGGCGTCTGGGCCGACTCGGGCCTTCAGGGTTCGGGCTCGGTGGAGGCCTTCATCGGCGCGGGCGTGACCGGCGCGGAAATCCCGCCCCATACCGGCGGCGACCTGAACGGCATGTACCAGCTCGCGCAGGAGCACGGCTTTCGCTTCGCGGGCATCGATTACACGCCCTCCATCGGCGCAGCCTCGGTGAACCTCGCGATGGACGTGCTGCGCGGAACACCCGTGCCCCAGCGGCTCGACGTGAACTTCCAGGTGGTGATCTCGCCCGGGCATGAAACCCGCTCGATCAAGGCCGACGTGCTGCTCCCCGACTACGTGGCGATGGACCAGCCGGGCGAGCTGATCATGGGCAGCGGCATCCCCGATTACAACCCGACGACCTTTGCGGTGAACCTGCCCAACTAGGCGCCTCCTCCCCGGCGCCCCCGCCTCGGCCCCCTCCTCTCCCCCGGGGCCGAGGCGACCCCCGCAACCGCTCTCCAAGGAGGCAGCGATGATCAGGCTCGACGGCATCACCAAGGTCTTCCCCGGTGTCAAATCGCTCGACAAGGTGAGTTTCGAGGCCCGCGCGGGCGAGATCCACGCGCTTCTGGGCGAGAACGGCGCGGGCAAATCGACCCTCATCAAGACGATGGCCGGGGCCTATATCCCCGAGGAGGGCAGCATCCATTTCGACGGGCAGGAGCGCCGCTGGGCGAGCCCGAAGGAGGCCAAGGATGCGGGCATCCACATCATCTACCAGGAGCTCATGCTCTTTCCCGAACTGACGGTGGCCGAGAACATCTTCATCGGCGATCCGCCGAAAACCCGGTTCGGCACGATAGACTACAAGACCATGCAGGCCCGCGCCACCGAGACGCTGAGCCGCCTCGGCCATGCGCTCGACCCGCGCGCGCTGGTGAAGGAGCTGAGCGTCGCCGACCAGCAGATGGTGGAGATCGCCAAGGCGCTGGTGGGCGACACCAAGCTGCTGGTGCTCGACGAACCCACCGCCGTGATCTCGGGCCGCGAGGCGGAGCTGCTCTTCGACCGCGTGAAGCGGCTGCGCGACGAGGGCGTGTGCATCATCTACATCTCGCACCGGCTGGAGGAGATCTTCGCCATCGCCGACCGCGTGACCGTGCTGAAGGACGGGCAATATGTGGGCACGCGCGACATAGGCGCGCTCGACCGCGACAGGCTCGTCGCGATGATGGTGGGCCGCGAGCTGGAGGATATCTTCCCGCGCAAGAAGCTGCCCGCGCCCGATGCCGCCCCGGTGCTCAGCGTGCGCGACCTGCGCGCGCCGCCACGGGTGAAGGACGTGTCGTTCGACCTTTTCGCCGGTGAAATTTTGGGCCTCGCGGGGCTCGTGGGCGCGGGCCGCTCGGAAGTGGCACATGCGATCTTCGGCTCGATGCCGCGCAGCGACGGCGCGGTGACGCTCGCGGGCGAGGCCTTCAACACGCCCACGCCCCGCCAGGCCATCGACCGGGGCCTGGGCTTTCTGACCGAAGACCGCAAGGGCGAGGGGCTGATGCTGCAGCTCGACATGGCCGCCAATGTCACCGCCCCCACCCTGCCCGAATTCACCACCGCAAGCGGCCTCGACCGCGCGCAGGAGGTGCAGGCGGCGGCGGACGAGATCAGGCGCTTCCGCATCGCCATTCCGGGCCCGAAATACGGGGTGAGCCAGCTTTCGGGCGGCAACCAGCAGAAGATCCTCTTCGGGCGCTGGACCCGCGCCTGCCGCCGGGTGCTCATTCACGACGAGCCCACGCGCGGCGTCGATGTGGGCGCGAAGGTGGAGATCTACGAGATCATCCGCAAGCTCGCCGACGAGGGCGTGGGCATCCTCGTCATCTCCTCGGAACTGCCCGAGGTCGTGGGGCTCTGCACCCGCGTTCTGGTGATGCGCGAGGGCGTCATCACCGGCGAGGTGACGGGCGCGGAGATCAACGAGGAAACCATCATGCGCCACGCCACCGCCGCCACGCGCGGCGCGGCCGCGTGAACCTTGGCCCGGGGAGGGGAGACATGGCGCTGACAGACACCAACAGACCGGCCCGCAGATGGCGGCTCGACCCGTCGCTCATCATCGTGGTGCTGCTTCTGGCCGCCGTCGTGATCGCGGGCTTCGCGCTGAGCGACCGCTTCGGCACCACGCGCAACTTCATGAACGTGCTCGAGCAGGCCTCGGCGCTTGGCTTCGCGAGCCTGGGCCAGGCGCTGGTGGTGCTGGTGGGGGGCATCGACCTCTCCATCGGCGCCGTCGTCACCGCCTCCACCGTGCTGATGGCGGGGGTGGTGGAGACCAACCCGGCGCTGATGATCCCGATGATCTTCGGCACGCTGCTCTTCGGCGCGGCGATCGGTTTCATGAACGGCTACGTGACGCTCAGGACAGGCGTTCACCCGCTCATCGTCACGCTCGGCACGGCCTCGATCCTCCAGGGCGCGGTGCTGATCTATACGCTCCAGCCCACCGGCGGCGTGCCCTTCTGGTTCGAGGAATTCGCCTATGGCCGGATCGGCGGCGTGGTGCCCATCTCCGGCGTGGTCATGCTGCTCTGCTTCGCGCTGGTCTGGGCCTTTCTCAAATACAGCCAAACGGGCCGCGCGATCTATGCCGTGGGGGGCAGCCCCGAGGCCGCGCGCCTCACCGGTATCCGCGCGAGCCGCATCACGCTTCTGGCCTATTCCGCCAGCGGCTTCTTCGCGGCGCTCGCGGGGGCCTATTACGTGAGCCGCACCGGCGTGGGCGACCCGCGCGTGGGCGACCCGATGACGCTCGCCTCGATCACGCCGGTCATTCTGGGCGGGCTGATCCTTGGCGGCGGCAAGGGCAACATCCTTGGTGTGCTGCTCGGGGTGTTCCTGATCTCGCTGCTGAGCAACCTGCTGAATTACATGAATGTTTCCACCTTCATCCAGTGGGTCATCCAGGGGCTGATCATCATCTTCGCGGTGTCGATCTACGTGCACAAGGGGAAGAAGCTATGACCGATCTCTCGGCGAAACCCGGCGCCGCCGCGCCCCGCACATCCGCCTTCCTCCAGCGCTTCGCGGTACCCCTCGCGCTCGTCGCGCTGGTGGCGGTGGCCACGGCGGTGCAGCCCTCGTTCCTCTCGCCCAACAACCTGCAGGACATCCTCACCCAGGCCGCGCCGCTGGCGCTCGTGGTGCTGGGGCAGGCCTTCGTGATCCTCGTGCGCGGGCTCGACCTCTCGGTTGCCTCGCTGATGGCCAGCGTCGCGGTGCTGGCGACCGCCTTCAACGCCACCTCGAACGCGATGATCCCGGTGATCTTCGCCGCCGCCATCGTGGCCTCGGCGCTCGTGGGGCTGATCAACGGGCTGCTGGTGACCAAGCGCAACGTCTCGCCCTTTCTCGCGACACTCGCGATGATGATCGTGCTGCAGGGCGTGCGCTTTTACTACACGCAAGGCGCGCCCTCGGGCGCGCTGCCCGAGGGCTTCCGCTTTCTGGGCGCGGGGCGCATCGCGGGCATCCCCGTCAACGTCATCGCCTTCGCGCTCTGCTTCGCGCTTCTCGCGTGGCTCCTGCACAAGTCGAGCCTCGGGCGGAAGATCTACATCACCGGCGGCAACCCCAAATCGGCCGATCTGGTGGGCATCCGCTCGGACCGGGTGACGATTCTCTGCTACGTGATCTGCTCGGTCATGGCGGGCATCGCCGGGCTCTTTCTCGTGGGCTTCGTGGGCACGGTGGATAACTGGGTGGGCCGGGGCTACGAGCTCGACGCCATCGTGGCCTGCGTGATCGGGGGCATCGCCCTTTCGGGCGGGCGCGGCACGCTCTGGGGGGCCGCCGCGGGCGCGCTCATCCTCGTTCTCATCTTCAACATCGTGATCATCCTCGGCCTGCCGGTGCAGGCGCAGATGATCATCAAGGGCCTCATCATCATCATCGCCGCGGCGCTCTTCGCGAAGGCCGTGAAGGCCTGACGGGCGGCATCAGTCACAAGGAGACAGACATGGGCATCACCTATCTCAAGCAGGGCAAACCCGCCGGCGAGCGCGCCGAGGACGACGCCAAGACCCGCGCCGTGGTCGAGGCCACGCTCAAGGACATCGAGACGCGGGGCGATGCGGCGGTGCGCGAGTTGAGCGAGAAGTTCGACGCCTATTCGCCCCCCGCCTTCCGCCTCTCCGACAGCGAGATCGAGGCGATCACCTCGAAGGTCACGGCCCGCGAGATGGCCGACATCACCTTCGCCCACGACCAGGTGGTGAACTTCGCGCAGGCCCAGCGCGACTCGATGCTCGACATCGAGCTGGAAACCCTGCCCGGCGTCTTTCTCGGGCATCGCAACATTCCCGTGCAATCGGTGGGATGCTACGTGCCCGGCGGCAAGTTTCCCATGGTGGCCTCGGCGCATATGTCGGTGGCCACCGCCAAGGTCGCCAAGGTGCCGCGCATCATCGCCGCCACGCCCCCCTTCAAGGGCGCGCCAAACCCGGCGGTGATCGCCGCGATGAAGATGGGCGGGGCGCATGAGATCTACGTGATGGGGGGCATACAGGCGATTGGCGCCATGGCGCTCGGCACCGAGACGATCGAGCCAGTGCACATGCTTGTGGGCCCCGGCAACGCCTTCGTGGCCGAGGCCAAGCGCCAGCTCTACGGGCGCGTGGGCATCGACCTCTTCGCCGGCCCGACCGAGACCATGGTGATCGCCGACGAGAGCGCCGCCGATGCCGAGCTTTGCGCGACCGACCTGCTGGGGCAGGCCGAGCATGGCTATAACAGCCCATGCGTGCTGCTCACCAACTCGCGCACGCTGGCCGAGGCCACGCTCGGGGAGATCGACCGCCTGCTCGGCATCCTGCCCACCACCGATACCGCGCGGGCGAGCTGGGAGACCTATGGCGAGGTGATCGTCTGCGACAGCTACGAGGAGATGCTCGACATGGCCAACGACATCGCCTCCGAGCACGTGCAGGTGATGACCGACCGCGACGACTGGTTTCTCGAGCACATGCACAGCTACGGCGCGCTCTTTCTCGGGCCACGCACCAACGTGGCCAATGGCGACAAGGTGATCGGCACCAACCACACGCTGCCCACCAAGAAGGCCGGGCGCTATACCGGCGGGCTCTGGGTGGGCAAATACATCAAGACCCACAGCTACCAGCGCGTGACAACCGACGAGGCGGCGGTGCGCGTGGGCGAATACGGCTCGCGGCTCTGCATGCTCGAAGGGTTCGTGGGCCATGCCGAGCAATGCAACGTGCGGGTGCGCCGCTATGGCGGGGTGAATGTGCCCTATGGCGAGGGCGCGCCCTATCGCGAGGCGGCGGAATGAGCCTGCCGGGGCCGGCATGACGGCGGCGCGTGGCTGCTTCGACTACGCCGCCACCGTGCGGCCCGAGTGGATCGACTATAACGGCCACATGCAGGATGCCTATTACGGCCTCGTCTTCAGCCATGCGGTCGATGCGCTGCAGGATGCGGTGGGCTTCGATGCGGCCTACCGCGCCCGCACCGGCTGCACCATCTACCTCGTGGAAGACCACAAGCGCTACCTGCGCGAGGTGCATGAGGGCGACAGGTTGCGGGTGCTCACGCATGTGCTGGGGGTCGACGAGACGCGGTTTCACCTGCGCATGACGATGCTGCGGGGCGTCGAGCCGGTGGCCATCGGCGAGTTTCTCGAGCTGCACGTGGCGCAGCGCCCGAAGCCCCATGCCACGCCGATGCTGCCCGGCCCGCGCAGCCGCCTCGAAGCCGCGCGCGACGCGGCCTGCAGCAGCGGGCAGGCGGAGCGGTTCACCCCGTGGCTGCCCCCTCTTGGCGCGCCGCGCGGCAAGGGAGCGGCGGGGGGCGCGGCGGGGCGCTAGCCGCGCTCAGCCGCCAAGCGCGCCCGTCCATTTCTCGAAGGCGTTCGCGATCAGGATCTTGTCGGAGCCGATCATCAGGATGGACACGCCGCGCGCCTGCCAATGCGCGGCAAGCGCGCGGCATTCCTCCGGGTCGGGCGAGAAGACCGGCATGATCGCCGGCAGCCCGTTCTCCCGCGCCAGCGCCACCAGCCGCTCGAGCGCCTGCGTGACCCGCGCATCGCGCCAGTCGCCGCCGAGGCCCATCGACACCGAGAGGTCGAACGGCCCCGCCATCACCGCCGCCAGCCCCGGCGTGGCGCAGATCGCCTCGGCATTGGCGACCCCCTCGGCGCTCTCCACCAGCGCCACGATGCCGGTGCGCCCCTCTTCCCTGGCCACGTAGCCCTGCCAGTCGCGCACGAAATGCCCGCCAGAACGCACGCAGGGGCAGGCACCGCGTGCGCCCTCGGGCCCGAACCGGGTGGCGGCCACCGCCCGGGCCGCCTGCTCGGCATTGGCCACATCGGGCACCACCACATGCGAGATGCCCGCATCGAGCGCTTTCATGATCTCCACCTCGTCGAGCCGCGACACGCGCACCGCCGCCGCAAGCCCCGTGGCCGCCGCCGCGCGCGCCATGCGCTCCGCCTCGGCGATGCCGAAGGGCCCGTGCTGGCAGTCGATCACGATGAAGTCGAAGCCGTTGAGCCCGATCATGTCGATCACCTCGGGCGCGGCGATCTGGCTCCATGTGCCGAGCCGCCGGGTGGGGCTTGCGAGGAGGTCGGCGAAGGCTGTCATGCCTCCTCCAGCCCGAGGATGGCCTTGCACTTGATCTCCACCAGAATGCCCGGCATCGAGAAGCCGGTGACGGCGAAGCCCGTCCACGTGGGATAGCGGTTGGTGAAATAGCGGTCCTTCACGGCGAGAAACGTCTTCAGGTCGGCCATGCTCTCGGTGAACCACGTCTCGAGTTCCACAACGTCGTCGAAGCTCGCGCCGGCGGCCTCGAGCACCTTGCCCACGTTCTCGAAGGCCTGCACGAATTGCGCCTCGACGCCTTCCACCACCCGCAGGCTTTCATCGCGGCCCACCTGCCCGGAGATGTGCAGCGTGTCGCCCACGAGGATGCCGGGGGCGTAGTGATAGGTGTCGTAGATGTTTTCCATGCCCTTCGGGATGATCACTTTTCGCGTTGCCATTCTCACCTCCTGTAACAGACGGATTTCACGGCCTCCGCGATGCGCCGCGCATCGGGCATCCATTCGCGTTCCAGCCGGTCGTTATAGGGCACCGGGCTTTCGGGTGCGCCCACCCGCGCCACCGGCGCGTCGAGCCAGTCGAAGGCCTGCTCCATGATCGCCGCCGAGATCTCGCCGCCGAAGCCGCCGAAGAGCGGCGCCTCGTGCACCACCACGGCGCGGTTCGTCTTCTGCACGCTGGCGCAGATCGTCTCCATGTCGAGCGGCTTGATCGTGCGCGGGTCGATCACCTCTACCTCGATCCCCTCGCGCGCGAGCCGCTCGGCGGCCTGCAGCGCGCGCTCCACCATCAGGAGCGTGGCGACCACGGTGCAATCGGTGCCCTCGCGCATGATACGGGCGCGCCCCGGCTCGATCAGGTAGGGCGCCTCGGGCACCGGCTGGGGCTGGCCGAGATAGAGCAGCTTGTGCTCCAGAAACACAACTGGCCCGTCATGCCGGATCGCCGCGGCCATCAGCCCCTTGGCGTCATAGGCGGTGGAGGGGGCATAGACCTCGAGGCCGGGGATATTGGCGAAGAGCGCCTCGAGGCTTTGCGTGTGCTGGCCCGCGAGCCGGATGCCCGCGCCTTGCGGCCCGCGAAACACCACCGGCACCCGCGCCGCGCCGCCCAGCATGTAGCGCGCCTTGGCGGCCTGGTTGACGATGGCATCCATCATCAGCGTCACGAAATCCCACAGCTGCGCCTCGACGATCACCCGCTTGCCGCGCAGGGCCGCGCCCACCGCGCAGGAGGCGATGGCGCCTTCGGAGATCGGCGTGTCGCGCACCCGCTCGGGGCCGAAACGCTCGTATAGCCCCTTCGTGAGACCGAAGATGCCGCCGATCCGCCCCACATCCTCGCCGATGAGGATGGTATCGGGATCGTGCGCCATCTCATGGGCAAAGGCCTCGGTGATGGCCTCTGCATAGGTGATCTCGCGCGGGCCGGGTGCGGGCGGCGGCGCGTTGGCCGGGCGGCGCGGCGGGCTCACATGGCTCATAGCGGTGGCCATGTCGGGCTCGGGCTCGGCCTGCGCCCAGTCGATCGCGGCCTCGATCTCGGCCTCCGTCTCGGCCACAAGCGCGTCATAGGCCGCCTCGCCGAGCCCGTCGCGTTCGGCCATCTCAGCCTTGAGCCGCACGATCGGGTCGACCGATTTCCATGCCGCCTCTTCCTCGCCGGTGCGATAGGCGGGCAGGTTGGCGCGCATCGAATGGTCGTCCCAGCGATAGGTGAGCGCCTCGATCAGCGTGGGCCCCTCGCCCGCCCGCGCCCTCAGCGCCGCCTGCTCCACCGCCGCGCGGATCGCCGCGAGATCGTTGCCGTCGATCCGCGCATTGGGCACGCCATAGGCCGCGCCGCGCGCCGCGATGGAGGGCCCGGCGGTGACCATCTCGGTGGGGGTCGACAGCCCGTACTGGTTGTTCTCGCAGAAGAAGATGAGCGGCAGCTTCCACACGGCGGCAAGGTTCATCGCCTCGTGAAAGATGCCCTCGTTGGCCGCGCCGTCGCCGAAGAAGCTGATGCCGATGCCGCCCGCGCCCTCGAGCCGTTCCGCCAGCGCCGCGCCCACGCCAAGCCCCATGCCCGCGCCGACGATGCCATTCGCGCCGAGAATGCCCCGCCCGGAATCGGCAATATGCATCGAACCGCCAAGGCCGCCGCAATAGCCCGAGGCCTTGCCCATCAGTTCAGCGAACATGAGCCGGATATCGGCGCCCTTGGCGATGGTGTGCCCGTGCCCGCGGTGATGGGTGAGCAGGAAATCGCGCTCTTCCAGCACCGCGCAGGCCCCCGCCGCGATCGCCTCCTGCCCCACAGAAGAGTGCGCCGTGCCCTTGATGACACCCTTGAGAAAGAGCTCCTTGGTGCGTGTCTCGAAGCGGCGGATGCGCAGCATCAGCCGCAGCGCCGCGGCCCGCTCATCGGCGCTGAGCGTGTTGGGCGCGGCGCGGGTGAGCTCGCGCAGGATGGAGACATCCGCCATCAGAGCCCTCCGTAAACCAGCCTTGGCAGCCAGAGCGAGAGATCAGGCCACAGGATGACGATGACGAGCGCGAGTATCTGCAGGCCGATGAAAGGCCATTGCGCCGCGAAGATATCCTGCAGGGTCACGCCCTCGGGGGCCGCCCCCTGCAGGTAGAAACAGGCCGGCCCGAAAGGCGGGGTGAGATAGGCGATCTGCATCGAGAGATTGAAGACGATGCCGAACCAGACCGGGTCGTAGCCCAGTTGCGTGAGCACCGGCAGGAAGATGGGCATGGTGAGAAAGAGGATGCCGATCCAGTCGATGAAGAGCCCGAGGATGAGGAAGACCCCGACCATCACCATCAGGATCACCGCCGGGTTCTCCGAGACGCCGCCGAGAAGCGCCGAGGCGAAATCGATCCCGCCGAGAAGGTTGTAGACCCCGATGAGCGCATTGGTGCCGAAGACCAGCCAGAAGACCATGCCGCAGGTGCGCAGCGCCTGCAGCAGCACCTCGCGGATCATGGCGAGGCTCAGCGTGCCCCGCACCGCCGCCGCCACCGCCGCGCCGAAGGCGCCGAGCGCCGCGCTTTCGGTGATCGAGGCAAGCCCCGAATAGATCGAGACGAGCACCCCCGCCGCCACGCCCACCGGCAGGGCCACGCCCTTGAAGAGCGCGAGCTTCTCGCGCAGCGGCATTTGCGCCTCGGCCCCGCTCGGCGCCGGGCCGAGCGCCGGGTTGAGCCCGCAGCGCGCCAGCACATAGGCTGCGTAGAAGCTCGCCAGCATCAGCCCCGGCACCAGCGTGGCGAGGAAGAGATGCGAGATGTTCACCTCTGCCGTCAGCCCGTAGAAGATGAGGATGATCGAGGGCGGGATCATCGTGCCGAGCGAGCCGCCAGCGGTGATGATGCCGATGGCGAGGCGCTTGTCGTAGCCCAGCCGCAGCATCTGCGGCAGCGCGATGAGGCCCAGCAACACGATCTCGCCGCCGATGATGCCGGTGGTGGCACCGAGGATCACCGCCACGAAGATCGTCACCACCCCCACGCCGCCGCGCAGGCTGCCCGCCCAGACATGGAAGGCGCGATAGAGGTCGCGCGCCACGCCCGATTTCTCCATGAAGCTCGCCATCATCACGAACATCGGCACGGCGACCAGCGCGAAGCTGTTGAGAAAATCCACCGTGCGGCTGGAGAGCACGAAGAGCGCGTTCGGCCCGAACTCCGTGACCGCGATCACCACCGCGATGGCGCCGGACACGAAGGCGAGCGGCACGCCCAGCATGAGCAGCCCAGCCATGGCCCCCACGATGAGGAGCGTGATCGTGCCGATGTCCACGCCTCAGCCCGCCCGCTTGAAGGCCTGCCGCAGCAGTACCGCGAGGAAAAGCACCGCCCCCACGAAGAGCAGCCCCTTCAGGTAAGCAGGCAAGGGCGCATTGAGGGTGGAGCCCGAGCGCTCGGGGTTCCACGAGCCATCGAGCGCGAAGCGGAAGATCGCGCGATCGGCCTGCCGGTAGGCCGCGTAGGCCAGCCCGCCGAGATAGACCGTGCCCGCGCCGATGCTCAGCCAGCGCGAGAGCCGCGCGAGGCGCGGGCGGCTGTCGGTCAGGAAGCCGATGCGCATGTGGCTGCGCTCGGCCATGCAGAAGGCCCCGCCGAAGACGAAGGCGAAGGCCGCGAGCGCCACCGAGGCTTCATGCGCCCAGATCGTCGGGCTGTTGAACCCGTAGCGCGCCACCACCTCGTAGACCATGAGAAGCACGATCGCGGCGAAGGCCCAGGCGGCGAAACGCCCGAGCGCCAGCGCGAAGCGGTCGAGAAATGTCATGCCGATCTCCGCCAAGGATGGGGCAGCGCGGCGGCACTCTCTCCGCCGCGCCGCCCTGTCAGATCATTCGAGCCCGAGCGTGCCGAGAAAGGCCATGTGGCTATCGACCAGCGCCTGCGCGTTGGGGCTCTTGGCGCCCCAGTCGGCCCAGACCTCGCGGGTGATGCCCCGGAAGGTGTCGGCCTCTTCCTCGCCGAACTCGATGAAGGTGACCCCCATCTCGTCGCGCGCCTTGGCGGCCGCATCGGCATCGGCCTCGGTCAGC
>JAVKDQ010000084.1:0-2663 GCA_040222155.1 Roseovarius sp. | reverse complement strand
CGATGAGTGGCTTGGCCGCAAGGTAGCGGCGGCTCACCACGGCCGAGGAGAGCATCACCGCGAGCGCGGGCTGCACCACGAGTTCGACCGCGAGGTGATTGGCGAAGATCAGCGCCTTTTCCGCACCGGTGAGCGACGCGGGGAAAATCACCACCAGCACCGCGGCGGCGAAGAAGACGGATTTGGGATTGCCGAGATTGACGAGCAGGCCCGACAGGAAGGCGCGCCGGCCCGAAGGCGCCGCAGCCGCGTCGATCGGCGCGCGTGCGTGCCGCCATGTCTGGATCGCGATCCAGATCAGGTAGGCGGCGCCCAGCGTCTTGAGTGTGGCATAAGCCCATGGAAAGAGGGTGAAAAGCCCCTGCAGCCCCAGCAGCGCGGCCAGCGTCCAGAGCGCGGCCATCAGCGCGAGCCCGGCGCCCGCCGCGATGCCCGCCGCCCGGCCATGCACCAGCGCCGTGCGGGTCAGAAAGAGCAGCGAAGGCCCGGGGCTGGCGATGGCCGCCAGAAGCGCGAGGTTGAAGGCGATGAGATGCGCGAGCTCCATCCGCGCGTCTCAGCTCTTGTCGATATCGGGCGCGTCGACGGCCTTCATGCCCACCACGTGATAGCCCGCATCAACATGCAACACCTCGCCGGTGGTGCCGCTCGCCAGATCGGAAAGCAGGTAGAGTGCCGATTTGCCCACGTCGTCGATGGTCACGTTGCGCCGAAGCGGCGAGTTGAGCTCGTTCCACTTGAGGATATAGCGGAAATCGCCGATGCCCGAGGCGGCCAGCGTCTTGATCGGGCCCGCAGAGATGGCGTTGACGCGGATGCCCTTCTTGCCGAGATCCTCGGCCATGTACATCACCGAGGCCTCCAGCGCCGCCTTGGCCACGCCCATCACGTTGTAATGCGGCATCACCTGCTCGGCGCCGTAATAGGTGAGGGTCAGGGCCGAGCCGCCCTCGTTCATCATCTTCTCGGCGCGCTGCACCACGGCGGTGAAGGAATAGACAGACACGTCCATCGTGTTGAGAAAATTCGTGCGGCTGGTATCCACGTAGCGCCCACGCAGCTCATTTTTATCAGAAAAACCAATGGCATGCACGAGAAAGTCAATGTTGCCCCAGCTGGCCTTGATGCCCTCGAAGGCGCGGTCGATCGAGGCCGGATCGCTCACGTCGCAATCGAAAAGCTCGGTCACGCCAAGCTCGGCCGCGAGCGGCTCGACGCGCTTGCGGAACGCATCGCCCATGTAAGAGAAGGCCAGCTCGGCGCCCGCATCGGCACAGGCCTTGGCGATGCCCCATGCGATGGATTTGTCATTCGCGAGGCCCATGATCAGCCCTCGCTTGCCTGCCATCAGAGAATTCGCCATGTCTCGCCCTCGGCCCGCTTATTTTCTTGGTCCCCATCCTTTAGGCGCTCTTGCCGCCTGCATCAAGGCCAACCGGGCGCGGGGTGGCGCGCTTCTTCCGCAACGGCAGGGCAGCTGCGCGCAATTGGCGCTTGAAACCCCCGCCCAAGGCCCTCTAGCTTGCCGCGCATCACGAGACGCAGCGAGGCAGGCAGGCGATGGAACGCGACGGAATTTTTGCCGGGGAGAACCCGTTCGAGATCGCGAAGTCGTGGCTTGGCGAGGCCGAAGCCAGCGAGGTCAATGACCCCAACGCCATGGCGCTCGCCACGGTCGATTCCGAAGGCCTGCCGAACGCGCGCATGGTGCTCCTGAAGGACGTCACCGATACCGGTTTCTGGTTCTACACCAACTACACCTCCGCCAAGGGCCGCGAGATCGAGGCCGCGGGCAAGGCTGCGGGCGTTCTGCACTGGAAATCGCTGCGCCGGCAGGTGCGCTTCCGCGGCCCGGTGACACGCGAGGACGGCCCCGAGGCCGATGCCTATTTCGCCTCGCGCTCGCTCAAGTCGCGGCTCGGCGCCTGGGCCTCCCGCCAGTCGCAACCGCTCTCCTCGCGCGGCGCGCTGATGGCGGAGGTGGCCAAGGTCACCGCGCAGCACGGCCCCAACCCCGCGCGCCCGCCCTTCTGGGGCGGGTTCCGAATCGAGCCGGTGGAGATCGAGTTCTGGGCCGATGGCGCGTTCCGCCTGCACGACCGCTTCGTTTGGCGCCGCGAGGGGCCGGGCGCGCCGTGGAGCGTGCAGCGCCTTAACCCGTGATGAACGAAACCGAAACCCTGAAGGTGACGTAACGTTATTTTCTTGCGCAAACATCGCTTGCCGGGTCTAATACCCCTGCGGTGTGGCGCGCAAATTGTGGACGAGTGAGTTTGACCGAGGACAGGAAAGACACCCGCAGGTTGAGGGGCCAGGTCAAATGGTTCGACCCGGTCAAGGGCTTCGGCTTCGTCGTCTCCGACGAGGGCGGCCCGGATATACTTCTCCACGCCAACGTGCTGCGCAATTTCGGGCAAAGCTCCGTGGCCGACAAGGCCGGGATCGAGATCGAGGTGCAGCACACCCAGCGCGGCATCCAGGCTGTGGCTGTGCATCACATCGAGGCCCCCGAGCAGGGCGAGGCCGCCGTCCTCGCAGATCTCGAGGACGTGGCGGCGGAGGTGATCGAGAACGCGCCCCTCCAGCCCGCCCGGGTGAAATGGTTCGACAAGGCCAAGGGGTTCGGCTTCGCCAATACCTTCGGCTGCGAAGAGGATGTCTTC
>JAVKDQ010000083.1:0-38576 GCA_040222155.1 Roseovarius sp. | reverse complement strand
GGAGACGCCCTAGGGCGGCGGAATTTTGGAAAATTCCGGGCAGGGAAATTCGAATTTCCCTGCCCGTTTTCTTGCAAGAAAACGGCGCGTCGGGGTCAGGCGGCGCGTTTTTCGGCCAGTTCGGCCACCACGAGCGGCTCGCGTGCGCCGGGGCGCATCACCTCCGGGTCGTAGGGCTTGCGGGCGAAGACCTCTTCCACCATCGGCGCGAAGAACTCGAGCGGCAGGGTGTCGTAATCCGGGTCGAAGCTCGCCTGGTCCCAGCGCTCGCAGAACTCGGCATTGTCGTCGAAATAGAGGTTGCCGCGGTGGCGTTCGCGCTTGTGCTGGTCGGCGCCCTCGAGATGGTGGCCATAGTAGAGCATCTGGAAATCGCCATGGGTCTGCACCACCCAGGCGCATTGCTCGCGCACGAAGGGGCGCAGGATGGTGGCGGCGTATTCGTCGTGATTGTAGGGGGCGTAGATGTCGCCGATATCGTGCAGGAGCGCCGCGACGACCCAATCGGTATCGGCCCCGTCGCGCCAGGCGCGGGTGGCGGATTGCAGCGAATGGCCGAGCCGGGTGATCTGGTAGCCCGAGAGGCTTTCATCGAGCTCGACAAGCGCCTTCATCAGCCGTTTGGCGGTGTGTTTCGTGTGGTCGATCTCGTGGGCGGTGAGGAATTCGTAATCTTCCTTCGTGCCGTCCTTCATCTGGGTGAAGCTGACCTTGTCCATCATCCGTAAAAGCCTTTCGTATCTGCCTTGGCGCCGCTCATGAGCGCTGCCGATTGTGCCTTTCGGATCTCATCGTAGAGCGCGAGGCTTTCGGGCGCAAATGGGGAACGGGGCGGGGTGAAGTTGATGAAGTTGCCGGTGCGGTCGGCGCCGCGGGCGAGAATGGCGTAATCCTTCTCGGCCACTTGCTGGGCGATCTCGGGGGAGCAGTAGCGGATGGCCACGGCGATGCGGCGGTCATCGGAGACATTGGGCCCCGAGCCGTGGATCATCAGCCCGTGATGGAGCGACATCTGGCCCGGCTGGAGGATGGCGGGGACGCGATCTTCGGGGGCGATGTCGACGCGGATCTCCTGCCCGCGCGATAGCAGGTTGTTCTCGTCGTAGGTATCTTCGTGGGGCAGGATCGGGTTCTTGTGGCTGCCGCGCACGAAATCCATGCAGCCCGATTGCGGCGTGGCGGGGGAGAGCGCGATCCAGGCGGTCGTGAGGTGCTCGACCGCGCCGAAGCCCCAATAGGTGAGATCCTGGTGCATGGAGACGATGGCCTTCGTCTTCGGCTCCTTGATGAAGAACTCGACCGACCAGATGAGGATGTCGGGGCCGAGGATGCCTTCGACGATGTCGAGCACGCGGGGGTCTGCGGCGATGCGGTGGGCCATCGGCATGACGCAATGGGCGTTGATGCGCTTGTAGGTGTTGAGCGGGAGCGGCAGGCCGTTGTCGAGCCATTCGGCCTCGAATGCCTCGAGCTCGGCGCGCAGCGTGGCGGCCTCGGAGGCAGGCATCACCGGGATCGGATGGAGATAGCCGTCTTCGCGGTAGGCCGCGACCTGCGCCTCGGTGAGGCGGGTTTGGGGGAGGGTGTCGAGCATGGGCGCTGTCCTTCTTCGTCGCGCGGAAATCCGCGGGCAGGTTAGGGGAAATTCGCGCGGGTGCAGAACGGTGGCGCTGGACGCTGAGGGCAAGTTGAGCTTAGTCTCGCGCCCATGAGCACGCCTCTGCCCTCCCTCAACTGGCTTCGGGTGTTCGAGGCCGCCGCCCGCTGCGAGAGCTTTGCCCGCGCGGCGGGGGAGCTCAACATGAGTGCGGCGGCGGTGAGCCAGCAGGTGCGGGCGCTGGAGGAACGGGTGGGGGCGCCGCTCTTCACCCGCCATGCCCATAGCGTGGCGCTCACCGAGATGGGCCGCGCCTATCTGCCCGGCGTGCAGCAGGCGCTGCTGACGGTGCAGACCGCCACAGAGGGGCTGTTCGGCCCGGCGCGCGCGCAGCAGCTTTACGTGCAATCGGTGCTGATCTTCGCGCATGGGGTTTTGGCGCGGCACCTGCAGGGCTTCGAGGCGGCGGCGCCGGAAGTGGCCCTGACATTGACCACGGCAAACGAGTTCTCCGAGTTCGGGCGGGGTTATGCGGATCTGCGGGTGATCTTCGGCAATCCGCTGAGCTACGGGATGCAGGGGGATTTCTTGCTGGGAGAACGGCTCTACCCGGTGGCGCGGCCGGAGATCGCGGAGCGGATTTCCGCACCGGAGGATCTGCTCGATCACCGGCTGATCGAGGTGATCACCCATCGGGCCGGCTGGGCCTACATGCTCGACCGGCTGGGGATCGCGCCACGGGGGCTGCGCCATGCCAATGCCGACAACACGGTGATGGCGATGGCGCTGGCCTCGGAAGGGGTGGGGGTGGCGTTGGCCCGTGCGCCCGCCTCCGACAAGGCGATGGCCGAGGCGGGGCTGGTGCCCTGCCTGCCGGGTGTGGCGGTGGAGGGGCGCGACGGCTATCACCTGATCTACCCGGATCCCGACGGGCTGCGCCCGCCGGCGCGGAAGTTTCGCCGCTGGCTGCTGGAGCTGTGCGGGGAGCTTTGAGAGCCCTGCCTGCCACGGTGCCGCAGCGCCTCCCCTTGCCACCCGGCTGGGCCCGGCGTATACGCGCGGCCTGAACGCCAAGGAGCCCCTCACCATGCATGGCAGTGCGAATATCAACATCATGATCAAGGCCGCCCGCAAGGCGGGGCGCGCGCTGGTGAAGGATTTCCGCGAGGTGGAGAACCTGCAGGCCTCGATGAAGGCGGCGGGCGATTTCGTGAGCCGGGCGGATATCGCCGCCGAGAAGCTCCTGAAGGAAGAACTGATGGGCGCGCGACCGACCTATGGCTGGTGCGCCGAGGAGGGCGGCGAGGAAGACGGCAAGGACCCGACCCGCCGCTGGATCGTCGACCCGCTCGACGGCACGACGAACTTTCTCCACGGGCTGCCGCATTGGGCCGTTTCCATCGGGCTCGAGCACAAGGGGCAGGTGGTGGCGGGCGTGATCTTCGATGCCGCCAAGGACGAGCTTTTCTGGGCCGAGAAGGGCGAGGGCGCGTGGATGAACGAGACCCGCCTGCGGGTGTCGAACCGGGCGAAGATGATCGAATCGATCTTCGCCACGGGCGTGCCCTTCGGCGGCCGTGCGGACCTGCCGGAGACGCTGCAGGATCTGGCGCGGTTGATGCCCTCCTGCGCGGGGGTGCGGCGCTGGGGTTCGGCGGCGCTCGACATGGCCTACGTGGCGGCGGGCCGCTACGAGGGGTTCTGGGAGCGCCGGCTCAACCCGTGGGATCTGGCCGCGGGCGTGGTGATCGTGCGCGAGGCGGGCGGGATGGTGCAGCCGCTGAGCGGGAAGGGCGACATCCTCGGCGATGGCGAGGTGATCTGCGCCAACGAGGCCGTGTTCGACAAGTTCGCCGCGATCATCCGCAAGGGGTGAGGCTCAGGGGTGTTGGGGGAGCGACATCGCTGGGCCGCGGTGCAGCGAGCCGAGGGTGTTTGTGAGCGCTTTATGTCTGCAACTGCCGCTAATCATACGAGCGATGCGCTGGCTTAGATTTATCGCTGTGCCGGGGGGCGGCCCAGCGATGGCGCGGCGGGCTGCGCCCTTGAGTCCGCGCCCGGGGGCTTAGCCTCACGCGTCGGACGGGTGGTTCACCCCGTCATTCCACGGGATAGGCTCCAGCTTTGCCGGGTTCACGCCCTCGATGCAGCCGAGGTTCACCCCGTATTCATTGGGGTTCGAGCGGCGCTGGTGGTGGGTGTAGATGCCGCAGACCGAACAGAAGTAATGCCGGGCGGTCTGCGTGTTCCACTGGTAGAGGGTGAGCTTGTCGGCGCCCTTGACCACCTCGAGCCGCTCGAGCGGCACGCTCACGGTGGGCGCGGCGCGGCGGCGGCAGAAGGAGCAATCGCAGCGATGCGCGTCGCCGAGGCCGCCATCGGGGCCTTCGGGCAGCTGCACGCGCAGCTCCACCGCGCCGCAGTGGCAGCTTACCTTGGTTCGATCGGTCATTTGCGGGGCACTCTCGGGATGTGGGTGCGGACGTATTGATATTTCGCGTCCGGGTGGGGCGGGTGGCCGTCGGTGCGCTTCCAGAAGGCAGGGCCGCCGCGCCTGAGGAAGAGCGGCAGCGCCAGCACCGCGCCGATCACGAAGCCGCCGGCATGGGCCCAGTAGGCGACGCCGCCCTGATCGGCATCCATCCCCACGCCGCCGAAGAGCTGCAGCGCGAACCAGAGGCCCAGCATGATCCAGGCGGGGATGGTGAAGATGCGGAAGAAGACGATGAAGATCAGCAGGATGTCGACGCGGGCCTTGGGGAAGAGCAGCAGGTAGCCGCCCATCACCCCGGCGATGGCGCCGGAGGCTCCCACGGTGGGCACCTGGCTGTAGGGCGCGGCGGCGACATGGGCGGCGGCGGCGCCGAGGCCGGAGGCCATGTAGAAGAGCAGGTAGCCCATGTGGCCCATCTCGTCTTCCATGTTGTCGCCGAAGATCCAGAGGAAGAGCATGTTGCCGGCGAGGTGCATCACCCCGCCATGCAGGAACATCGAGGTGATCATGGATTCGTAGGTGCCCTCGGTGGTCACCAGAACCGGGATCATCGCGTATTCGAAGAAGAAGGCGTTGAGCTCTCGCGGGTCGGTGAAGAGCGGCCAATACATCAGGAAGATGCCGATATTCGCTGCCATCAGCGCGTAGGTCACGTAGGGCGTTCGGCCCGAGGGGTTATGATCGCGGATGGGCAGCATGGGCGCAGGCTGCGGGGAAAGCGGCGGGCCGTCAAGCTGGCAAATTGGTTTTGGGCGGCGTGGGGCAGGGGGGCGAAGGGTTGGAAGGCGCCTGGAGCGAATGTTTGGCATTGAAGTGAGGAGCCGCGCGATTGCTGGGCCGCGGCGCGGCGATCCGACCGGTGTTCAGCAGAGCTTTATGGTTGCCAAATCCGCAATAGATCCGAGCGATGTGCTGACCTCTCCCAATCGCCGGGCCGCCACGCCAAAGGCGTGCCGAGAATAGTTGGCGCACCTCTGGTGCGACGAGGCGGCCCGTCATGTCGGAGACATGCCTCTGGCATGACCGCGCGGCGGGGCTGCGCCCCTTGATTCCGCGCGCGGCGCACGATGCCAAACGTTCGCGATGGGTCGCCCAGCCCCTACGCCGCCCCGCCCAGCAGCGCGGCATTGCCGCCGGCCGCGGTGGTGTCGACGCAGACATGGCGCTCGAGGGCGACATGGCCGGTATCGGGCGCGCCGGTGATGAGCGGCAGGATCGGGCCGTCGCGGCGGGAGAGCGCCTCGGCATAGGCGCGGGCCTGCGCCTCCTCGCCCCACCAGAGCGCGCCCGAGAAGCCCTCGAGCTTGGCGAGCGTGGTCGGGTCGAGCCGGCCGGAGACCTGCACCGCGAGGCCGCCCAGAGCGCGCACCGCCTCGGCTTGCGCCTTCGCCGCCCCGGCCCCCGGCCCAAGGCAGAGAAGGGGCGCGCGGGTATAGGCGCCGAGCCGGTTGGACTCGCCCGTGGGGCCGGGCAGAACGAGATCGGAGATGCGCTGGCCCGCCTTCGCGGCCTCGGATTCGAGGGCGGCGGCGACGGCCTCGGCGCTGGTATCGGCCTGCCACGGCGCGCCCGCCTCCGGCGCGGGCTGGCGGGTGTAGCGGGTGAGGTAATGCGGCCCGCCCGCCTTGGGGCCGGTGCCCGAAAGCCCTTCGCCGCCAAAGGGCTGGCTGCCCACGATGGCGCCGATCTGGTTGCGGTTGACGTAGAGGTTGCCGGCGTGGATGCGGTCGGTGACGTGCTGCACCCGGTCGTCGATGCGGGTTTGCAGGCCGAAGGTGAGGCCGTAGCCCGTGGCGTTGATCTCGTCGATCACCCGGTCGAGCGCATCGGCGCGGAAGGTGGCGATGTGGAGCACCGGGCCGAACACCTCGCGCTTCAGATCGCCGATGCCGTTCACGCGGAGGAGGGTGGGGGCGATGAAATGCCCGGCATTGGGCGTCTTGATCTCGTGGAGGAGCCGGCCCTCGGCGCGGGCTGTCTGGATATGGGCGGCGATGCCCTCGCGCGCCTCGGCGTCGATCACCGGGCCGACATCGGTGGAGAGCGCCCAGGGGCTGCCCATCACCAGCGCATCCATCGCGCCGGTGAGCATCTCGGTGAAGCTTTCGGCGATGTCTTCCTGCACGTAGAGGCAGCGGAGCGCCGAGCAGCGCTGGCCGGCGGACTGGAAGGCGCTCTCGACGATGGCCTCCACGGCCTGCTCGGGCAGCGCCGTGCTGTCGACGATCATGGCGTTGAGCCCGCCGGTTTCGGCGATGAAGGGCGCGCCGGGGGCGAGGTTGCGGGCCATGGCGGCGCGGATCTTGAGCGCGGTTTCGGTGGAACCGGTGAAGGCCACGCCATCGACGCGCGGATCGGAGGTGAGGGCCGCGCCCACATCGCCCGCGCCGGGCAGAAGCTGGAGCACGGTTTCGGGCACGCCCGCCTTGTGGAGGAGCCGCACCGCGAGATGCGCGATGAGCGGCGTCTGTTCGGCGGGCTTGGCGAGCACGGCATTGCCGGCGGCCAGTGCCGCGCTGATCTGGCCGGTGAAGATGGCAAGCGGGAAGTTCCACGGGCTGATGCAGGTGAAACGGCCCACCGGCTCGGCCTCGGGGGCGTTGGCGGCGTAGTAGCGCAGGAAATCGACCGCCTCGCGCAGCTCGGCCACCGCATCGGGCTGCGACTTGCCGGCCTCGCGGGCGAGGATGGCGAAGATCTCGCCGAAATTGGCCTCGTAGAGATCGGCGGCGCGGTTCAGCACCTCGGCGCGGGTGGCGGCGGGGGCCTCCCACGGCTTGGCGGCCTCGAGGGCGGTATCCACATCCTCGGGGCTGGCGAAGGCCACGGTGCCGGGCCTGTCGGCGGGGTCGGCGGGGTTTTCCACCGGCTGGTGCGCCTCGGGCGCGGGCGTGCCGGCGATGAGCGGCGCGGCCTCCCAAACGCCGGTGTAGAAGGGCGCGCGGGCGGCCTCGATGGCCTCGAGCGTGGGCACATGGGTGAGGTCGAAGCCCTTGGAATTGGGGCGCTCGGGCTGGAAGAGCTCGGGGCCGCGGGGCAGGCGAGGCGTGTCGTCGGTGATCGCCTCGAAGGGGTCGCGGGCGACGGTTTCGGGGGGCACGTCCTCGTCGACGATCTGGTTGACGAAGCTCGAATTGGCGCCGTTCTCCAGCAGGCGGCGGACGAGATAGGCGAGCAGGTCGCGATGCGCGCCCACGGGGGCGTAGATGCGGCAGCGCGTGCCTTCCGATTTCATGATGAGCCCGTGCAGCGCCTCGCCCATGCCGTGGAGGCGCTGGAACTCGTAGGCCTCGGGGTCGTCGGCCATGTCGAGGATGGCGGCGGCGGTGTGGGCGTTGTGGGTGGCGAACTGGGGGTAGATGCGGTCGGTCATGCCGAGCAGCTTGCGGGCATTGGCGATGTAGGAGATGTCTGTCGCGGATTTGGAGGTGAAGACGGGGAAGCCATCGACGCCCTCGACCTGCGCGCGCTTGATCTCGGTATCCCAGTAGGCGCCTTTCACCAGCCGCACCATGATGCGGCGGTCGAGCCGGCCCGCCATGTTGTAGAGATGATCGAGCACCAGAGAGGCGCGCTGGCCATAGGCCTGCACCACCACGCCGAAGCCGTTCCATCCGGCGAGCGACGGCTCGGCGAGCGTGGCCTCGATCACGTCGAGCGAGAGCGAGAGGCGGTCGGCTTCTTCGGCGTCGATGTTGAGGCCCATCCTGGCGGATTTCGCGAGGAGCGCCAGCGAGCGAAGGCGGGGCATGAGCACATCCATCACCTGCTCGCGCTGGGCCACCTCGTAGCGGGGGTGGAGCGCGGAGAGCTTGACGGAGATGCCGGGGTTGAGGCGCGTATCATTGTGGATGCAGGCATTGGAAATGGCGGTGATGGCACGGGAATAGGCGAGGTGATAGCGGATCGCATCGGCCTCGGTGCGCGCGGCCTCGCCCAGCATGTCGTAGGAATAGGTGTAGCCCTTCTTCTCCATCGCGGCGGCGCGGTGCATGGCGCTGTCGATCGTCTCGCCCAGCACGAACTGGCGGCCCATCTCCTTCATGGCGCGGCCCACGGCGGTGCGGATCACCGGCTCGCCCAGCCGGCGGATGGCGCCGCGCAGGTGCTTGACGGGGCCTGGATCCCTGTCCTTCAGCACCTTGCCGGTGAGCATCAGCGCCCATGTGGAGGCGTTGACCAGCGGCGAGGTGGAATGGCCCATGTGCTTGCCCCAGTCCGAGGGCGCGATCTTGTCTTCGATGAGCGCGTCGATGGTTTCGGCATCGGGCACGCGCAGCAGCGCCTCGGCGAGGCACATGAGCGCGATGCCCTCCTCGGTGGAGAGGCCATATTCGGCGAGGAAGACCTCCATCAGGCCGGGGCTTGCCTGCGCGCGGATATCGCGGACGAGCCGGGTGCCGCGCTGGCAGATGCGGGCGCGATCTTCGGGGGAGAGCGCGGCCTCCTCGGTGAGGCGGGCAATCGTGCTCGCCTCGTCGGCATAGGTGGCGAGGTCGATCGCGCGGCGGGTATCGCTGTCATAGGGCATGGGGGAACCTCCCGGGCTGTCAGGCTGGAGCTTGGGCAGTTGTTTGGACTATGATACCATTGGTGCAGAAGGCCGTTTTCCCGATCTTGGGCGTTCGACGGTCGTTTTGGCTGCTCAGGGAGGATATTGCGATGCAAAGCGGAAAGTCGGAGCTCGACAGGTTCGACCGGGCGATTCTGCGCGCGCTGGCGGCGGACGGGCGGATGTTGATCACCGATCTGGCGAAGACGATCGGGCTTTCGAAATCGCCCACGCAGGCGCGTCTCCGGCGGCTCGAGGCGGAGGGCGTGATCACCGGCTACCGCGCCTTGGTAGACCCGATTCGGCTGGGGCTCGACCATGTGAGCTTCGTGGAGCTGCGGTTGCAGGACACGCGCGAGAAGGCGCTGGCGGAGTTCAACGCGGCGGTGCTGAAGGTGCCGGAGATCGAGCAGGTGTATCTCATCGCCGGCAATTTCGACTACCTGCTGAAGATCCGCACGCGGAACATGGCGGAATACCGGCGGGTGCTGGCCGAGCATGTCTCGACCCTGCCGCATGTGGCCAATTCCTCGACCTATGTGGCGATGGAGGCGGTGAAGGAAGACGCGATCAGGGATGTGATTTGATCTGCGCGGCGCTTGGCGCATATTCTTCCGCCATGAGACGCCTGATTGCATCCTTCGCCCTTTGCCTTGTGCCCGCCAGCGGCGCATGGGCCGAGGCCTGCCCCGCGCCGCCCGACCATTCCACCGAGCTCATGGAGCTGATCGAGGCGGCCCGCGAGGCGCCCGACGAGCGCACCGGCCGCGCGCTTTCGGACGAGATGTGGGCGCTCTGGGCGGATGCGCCCGATGCCCGCGCGCAGGAGTTGCTCGACCGGGGCATGGCACGGCGGGAGGTGTATGATTACGCCGGCGCGATGGAGGCGTTCGACGCACTGGTGGCCTATTGCCCCGACTACGCGGAAGGCTACAACCAGCGCGCCTTCATCCACTTCCTTCGGGGAGATTACGCCGAGGCCTTGCCCGAATTGCAGAACGCGCTCGACCGTTCGCCGCATCACGTGGCGGCGCTGACGGGGCAGGCGCTGACGCTGATGGCGCTCGACCGCAAGGGCGAGGCGGCGCTCAAGCTGCGCGCGGCGCTCGAGATGAACCCGTGGCTTTCGGAGCGCAGCCTTTTGCCGGTGCTGGAGGCGGAGGAGAAGGATATTTGAGCGGGTTTTGCGGGCCGCGCCGTCGCTGGGCCGCGGCGCGGCGATGCGACGGGCGAACAGCGGAGCTTTATCGTGCCAAATCCGCCTTGGGGCTGAGCGATGCGCTGATGTCACCCAATCGCCGGGCCGGGGGGCGGCCCAGCGATGGCGCGGCGGCCCTGCGGGCCGTGATTCCGCGCGGCAAGTTGCGCCAACAAACCGCCCTCAAGCAGCGCTCCGCGCGGTAGGGCAAGAAAAATGGTACGGGCGGGGGGACTCGAACCCCCACGGGCATAAGCCCCACGGATTTTCTTACCCGCCACGGCTTTCGCCGCCGCCCCGTCCCGCAAGGGGGGAGGCGTTTGGGGTCTGGACTATCCCTTCACCCTAGCTTTCGCCTTAGGTGCTGCCCGTCTAGTCTCTACACCTTCCCCTCGAGAGGGGCTTGGCTCGGGATTGCCATGCATGAGGCCCATGCGCAGGGTTCCCCGAATTTGAGCAGATCTACGCCGGCGTTTCCTTCCGGCGCACTCAAGTTTTCAAGTCCGATGCGTCTACCATTCCGCCACGCCCGCATCGCGTGACGGTATAGAGAGGCCGCTGGTGCAGGCCAAGACCAAACTGGCCCGGATGCCCGCGCCGGGGGCGCGCGCGAATATTAATGTCGCGTTAACGACCTTGTCGCAGTATGATCGTCATGGGGGCGGCGCGAGTTTGGGGTTCGCGTATAGCTTGTGCCGCGATTTCAGGGGCGAAGCATAGCTGAATGAATTTGGAGATCCCGCAGAACGAGGCGGAACGGCTGGCCTGTCTGGAGGCGCTGGAGGTGGATTTCTCGGCGCCGGCGGCGGAACTTCGGGGGCTTGCGCAGGTGGCCTCGGCCCTCGCGGAGGCCCCGATTGCCCTGATCTCGCTCGTGGAGGAGCACGAACAGCGCTTCCTGGTGAATATCGGGCTCGAAGGCACGGCGGGCACCGTGCGGGAAAACGCCTTCTGCGCGCAGGCGATCCTCGAAAGCGCGCCGATGGTGATTGCCGACACGCATGAGGATGCGCGGTTTCGCGACAACCCGCTGGTCACCGGCCACCCCCGGCTGCGCGCCTATGCGGGCGCGGCGCTGGAGCCTTCGCCGGGGATGCGGGTGGGCACGCTCTGCGTGCTCGACACGCGTCCCCGCGTTTTCTCGCCCGAGGTCGTGGCGCATCTGGAGCGGCTTGCGCGCGCCGCCTCGGCGCTGCTCACCGCGCAGCGCGACAAGCTCGCCCTGCGACAGCGGCTCAACAGCGTGCGCGAGCAGGAGCGCCAGCTCAAGCTTGCCGCCGAACGCGACGCGCTGACCGGGCTGCTCAACCCCGTGGCCTTTCGCAACCACGTACAGGGGCGGCTCTCGGCGGCGGGCGAGCAGGGCCTGCCGGGCGGAACGCTGGCCATTCTCGATGTCGATCACCTCAAGCGCGTGAACGATACGCAGGGGCATCCCTTCGGCGATGCCTACCTGCGCGAGATGGCCCGTGCGCTCGAGGCGGCGATGGGCCCGGGCGGGGTGACGGGCCGGATCGGTGGCGACGAGTTCGCGGCCTTCCTGCCTGCCTCGCCCGGCCGTGGGGGCCGGAGCGCGGAACGGGTGCTGAAAGCTGTGCGTGTCGGCATGGCGGCCGTTGCGCGCCGGCTGGGGCAGCGCGACATGGGCGGCGTCTCGATCGGCTATTGCACGGCGCGCGACGCGGCGGCGGTGGAATACGAGACGCTCTACCGCCGGGCCGACCTCGCGCTTTATGCCGCCAAGAATGCCGGGCGCGGGCGGACGGTGGCCTTCAGCGCCGAGCTCGAGACGCGCTCGGACCGGGAGGAGATGCGCAGCCGCTTTGCCACGGCGCTGAGCCTCGGGCGCATCCGCGCCGTCTTCCAGCCGGAGGTGTGCCTTCGCAAGGGGCATATCCGGACCTTCGAGGCGCTGGCGCGCTGGGTGGAGCCGGCGGGCGGGGTGCATTACCCGCATTTCTTCAAGGCCATGCTGAACGATCGCGCGGTCGGCCCGCAACTGACCCGGCGGATCCTGCACGATTGCATCGGCGTGCTGCGGCGCTGGCGGCTGAGCGGCGCGCCCGATGTGGCGATGGCGGTGAACCTGAGCGTGCACGACCTCTGCGATGCGGGCTTCGTGGCGGAGACCGACCGGCAGATCATGGCGGCGGGGCTCGGCTGGGAGGATTTCATCTTCGAGGTGACGGAGCTCGTGGTGATGGACGAGTTCGACCACGATCTCTTCGAGGTGCTGCAACGCATGCGCGACCTCGGCGCGCGGATCGCGCTCGACGATTTCGGCACGGGCTTCGCCGGGCTCCGGCATCTGCGCGACTGGCCGGTGGACATGATCAAGATCGACAAGACCTTCATCGACCGGCTGGCCCATGAGCCGCGCGACCGCGAGATCGTGGCGGCGACGCTGGCGCTGGCGCGCAAGCTCGGGTTGCGCACGGTGGCGGAGGGCATCGAGACGGAGGCGCAGGCCGGCCTGCTGCGGGAACTCGGCTGCGACAAGGGGCAGGGGTTTCTCTTCTCGCGCCCGCTCGATCAGGACGGGGCGCTGGACATGCTCGAGCGGCTCAACCGGCGGCCTCCCGCGGCGATCGGCGGGCCGGCGGCGGAATAGGGCCCCTCGCCGTGGCGGGGCCCCGCAGCGCCTCAGGCGCGGCGCGCGGCGGAAAGCGCGGCGGGCAGGGCTGCGGGCGATGCGGCGGGCGAAGCGGTGGGTGGCGCAGAAGGCATCTCGGTGCGGCTGTCGGCCCGCTCCATGCTTTTCGCCGCGGCAAGGCAGGGCCGGGCCGGGCGTTGCGCAGGCAGGGAGGCGCCCCCCGAGGGCAGCCCCCCGGCCAGGCCCCGCAAGGCCCGCGCCGCCTGCGGGGTAAGGCAGAAGCTCTCCGACCAGGTATTCTCGCAAAGGATCACCTCGTGGCTCTCGAGGAGCAGGTGGATATAGGTGACGCGCGGCATCGGCAGGCGCTCGACCCCCGGCGCGCCAAGGAGCATCCGCGCCTCCACCAGCGCCTCGCGCGCGCCGAGCCGTGCGAGCAGCGCCGGATCGGTGGTGAGAAGCCGGTGGCCGGGAGACACGACCATGTCGCGCTCGGGCTGGCCGGGGCCGAGGGCGCCCGCGCGGATGCGCACCGGCGGCTCGAACCCGCGCGCGCCCGGGCCAACGGGGCCACCGGGTCCACCGGGCTCGGGCCGCAGGCGCCGGACCCCGCGCCAGAGCAGCGGCTGAAAGCCGCGGTCGCGGGTGAGCAGCATGTCGCCAGGGCGCAGATGCTCCACCGCCACCTTGCCGCTGCGCGTGGTCACCCTGAGGCCGGGCGTGAAACACTCGATCGTCTCGCCCGCCGCGCGCTCGGCGGCGATGCGGGCGCGCAAGCCCGCCATGCGCTCGGCGCGCGCGCTGCGCGCCAGGGATGCGCGCTGCCGGATATAGTCGCTTGCCTCGATCATCTTCGCCTCGTTTCTCGCACCGTGTCGCCGGGCCGCACGGGCTCTCTCGCCTGAGGATAGCCCGTGTTTGTGGCACGAATTCGGACATTGCGCGGTTGCTTGTTGACAATAGGGCGACAATCCTGCCCGAAGGGTAAAGCGCGGCACCCCCGAATGCCGCGAATTGAATCGAATGCGGCAGGAGGAGACGGGTATGAACTTGACGATGCGACCCGAGATCGAGGCGCTTCTGGAGCGGGTGCGCAGGATGGTGCGCGACGAGATCATGCCGCTCGAGGCCGAGTATCACGCCGAGATCGGCAAGGGCGACCGCTGGCAATATACCCCCCGTCAGGCCGAGATCCTCGAGGGGCTGAAGGCGCGCGCCACGGCCGAGGGGTTGTGGAACTTCTGGCTGACCGATAGCGAAAGGGGCCTGGGCCTCACCACGGTGGAATATGCGCATTTCGCCGAGGAGATGGGGCGCACGCCGATGGGGGCGGAGGTGTTCAACTGCAACGCGCCCGATACCGGCAACATGGAGGTCTTCGAGCGCTACGGCAGCGCCGCGATGAAGGACCGCTGGCTCACGCCGCTCCTCGAGGGCGAGATCCGCTCGGCCTACCTGATGACAGAGCCGCAGGTGGCGAGCTCGGATGCGACCAATATCGAGATGGCCTGCCGGCGCGACGGCGACGATTACGTGCTCGACGGCGAGAAATGGTGGGCCACGGGCGCGGGCGACCCGCGCTGCAAGGTCTATATCGTCATGGTGAAGACCGGCGGCGACGACCTGCCCAAGCACCAGCGCCATTCGATGATCGTGGTGCCCGCCGACACGCCCGGCATCGAGAAGCTGCGCCCGATGGAGGTTTACGGCCATGACGACGCGCCGCACGGGCACATGCATTTCCGTTTCACCGGCGTGCGGGTGCCGGCGGAGAACATGCTTCTGGGCGAGGGGCGCGGCTTCGAGATCGCGCAAGGGAGGCTCGGGCCGGGGCGCATCCACCACTGCATGCGCGCCATAGGCCAGGCCGAGGCCGCGCTCGAGATGATGTGCCGGCGGGGGCTGGCGCGCGAGGCCTTCGGCAAGCCGCTCGCGGCACTTGGCGCCAATTACGACATCATCGCCGAGAGCCGCATGGAGATCGAGCAGGCGCGGCTCCTGTGCCTCAAAGCCGCCTGGATGATGGACCAGGGCGACGCGCGCGCCGCCGCGCCGTGGATCTCGCAGATCAAGGTGGTGGCGCCCCGGGTGGCGCTGAAGGTGGTGGACGAGGCGGTGCAGATGTTCGGTGCCCAGGGCATCAGCCAGGATGTGCCGCTTGCCGCCATGTGGACGCATCTGCGCACCCTTCGCCTCGCCGACGGGCCGGATGCGGTGCACCGCCGCCAGGTGGCGCGGGCGGAGCTCAAGAAATACACGCAGGAGAAGGTGTGAATTTCGGGATTTGAGTATTTTGGGAAAGATGAAACAGGCGCGGCGCGTTTGCTTTCATCTTTCCGGAAAATACTCCCGCCGGAGGCGGAAAGCTTTCGGGGGTCAGTCCTTGGAGTTTTCTGAACAGAAGAGCGCGTAGACCACCTCCAGCACCTTTTGCGGGCGGTCGTCGGCGAGGCTGTAATAGATCACCTTGCCGTCGCGCCGGGGAGTGACGAGCCCTTCCATCCGAAGACGCGAGAGTTGTTGCGAGACGGCCGCCTGCCGGACGCCCAGCAGGGTTTCCAGCTCGCCCACGGATTTCTCGCCGTTCACCAGGTGGCACAGGATCATCAGCCGCCCCTCGTGGCTGATCGCCTTGAGAAAATCGGCGGCCGCACGGGCGTTCTCGGCCATGCGGGCCTGGTCTTCCTTGCTCAGCGTGTCGTCCAGCACGGGCAGCGCCATCTGTGGTTTCGTCCAATTCGAATATATCGATCTGGGGAGGATTTAGTGTGCGAAAGGCGCTGACGCAAAGGAGCTGTGCGCGCGGATGCATGAAATTTTGGTGATCGCGGCGAAAATGCCCTGAAAACCGGCAGGTCGGGGAGCGTGCGGGGGCCGTGCCCGGCGCTTCTCGGGGCGATGGGCTCAGCGTGGCGGGACATGCGGGGCGCGAATTTTCCCGCGGCCCTTGCAGCCCCTTGGGCGCAACACTAAGACTCCCTTAGCACCTGAGCGGCTAAGTTCGGAATTCTCAAGCAGGCAGGCGGATATGAAAGACCCTTATGAAATCTACATGAACACCCTCGTGCCGATGGTCGTGGAACAGACCAGCCGGGGCGAGCGGGCCTATGATATCTTCTCGCGCCTGCTGAAGGAGCGGATCATCTTCGTGAGCGGCCCGGTGCATGACGGCATGTCGAGCCTCATCGTGGCGCAGCTCCTGCACCTCGAGGCGGAGAACCCGTCGAAGGAAATCTCGATGTATATCAACAGCCCCGGCGGCGTTGTGACCTCGGGGCTCTCGATCTACGACACGATGCAATACATCAAGCCCAAGGTCTCGACGCTGGTGATCGGGCAGGCGGCCTCGATGGGATCGCTGCTGCTGACGGCGGGCGCGGAGGGCATGCGCTTCTCGCTGCCCAACAGCCGAATCATGGTGCACCAGCCCTCGGGCGGCTACCAGGGCCAGGCGACCGACATCATGATTCATGCCGAGGAGACGCTGAAGCTCAAGCGGCGCCTCAACGAGATCTATGTGCGCCACACCGGGCAGACGCTGAAGAAGGTGGAAGACGCGCTCGAGCGCGACAATTTCATGAGCCCCGAGGAGGCGAAGGATTGGGGCCTCATCGACGAGATCGTGGAGAACCGCGGCAAGGCCGAAGGCGACGCGTGACAAGGCTGCCGGAGCGACAGCCGACGCTGCCCGCGGCCCCCGCGCCGCAGACCAATTTTCGCATTGAGGTGTCGGGGATGCTGCCCTAAGCTGACCCCGACATCACGATCAGGGACGATCAAAGGCTGGGCGCAATCCGGCGTCCGCCTGATCCGAAAGGGTAGAAATGGCGACGAATTCCAGCGGCGACAGCAAGAACACGCTATATTGCAGCTTCTGCGGCAAGAGCCAGCACGAGGTGCGCAAACTGATCGCCGGGCCCACCGTGTTCATCTGCGACGAATGCGTCGAGCTCTGCATGGATATCATCCGCGAGGAGACCAAGAGCGCCGGGTTCAAGTCTTCCGAGGGGGTGCCGACCCCGCGCGAGATCTGCGACGTGCTCGACGATTACGTGATCGGGCAGGCGATGGCCAAGCGCGTGCTCTCGGTGGCGGTGCATAACCACTACAAGCGGCTCAACAATACCGGCAAGAGCGACATCGAGCTGCAGAAATCCAACATCCTGCTGATCGGCCCCACCGGCTGCGGCAAGACGCTGCTGGCGCAGACGCTGGCGCGCATTCTCGACGTGCCCTTCACCATGGCCGACGCCACCACGCTGACCGAGGCGGGCTATGTCGGTGAGGATGTCGAGAACATCATCCTCAAGCTGCTTCAGGCGTCGGAATACAATGTCGAGCGTGCGCAGCGCGGCATCGTCTACATCGACGAGGTCGACAAGATAACCCGCAAGTCGGAAAACCCGTCGATCACCCGCGACGTTTCGGGCGAGGGTGTGCAGCAGGCGCTGCTTAAGATCATGGAGGGGACCGTCGCCTCCGTGCCGCCGCAGGGCGGGCGCAAGCATCCGCAACAGGAATTCCTGCAGGTGGACACCACGAACATCCTCTTCATCTGCGGCGGCGCCTTCGCAGGGCTCGACAAGATCATCGCGCAGCGCGGCAAGGGCAGCGCGATGGGCTTCGGCGCCGATGTGCGTGATGTGGATGCGCGCGGTGTGGGCGAGATCTTCACCGATCTCGAGCCGGAAGATCTGCTCAAGTTCGGCCTGATCCCCGAATTCGTGGGGCGCCTGCCGGTGATCGCCACGCTCGAGGATCTCGACGAGCCGGCGCTGGTCACGATCCTCACCGAGCCCAAGAACGCGCTGGTGAAACAGTATCAGCGGCTGTTCGAACTGGAAGACGCCAAGCTGAGCTTCACCGACGACGCGCTGAAGGCCATCGCCAAGCGCGCCATCGCCCGCAAGACGGGCGCGCGGGGCTTGCGCTCGATCCTCGAGGATATCCTGCTCGACACCATGTTCGAACTGCCGGGCATGGAGAATGTCGAGGAAGTGGTGGTGAACGAGGAGGCCGTGACCTCCGACGCGGCGCCGCTGATGATCTATGCCGACCAGAAGAAGGAAGGCGCGAGCGCGGGCTGACGGCCTGCCGGAGCGCCCTGCCTGAAAGGCCCCCGCGAGATGCGCCGGGGCCTTTTTGCCGTGGGCCAACGGGGCGCGGTGCCCACCGGGGGCGGGATGGGGCCCGCCGCGCAACGGGGCTTCGAGTTTGAGAGTTATTATCATTAGCAAATTCAATGTCTTGAGCGACCGGCTTCCACGCGCTATGGGCGACGTGACCGACGAGGAACACCATGTCTGAAACCCTGAAGCTGGCTGCTGGCAGTCTCGTGATTGGCTGCGTCGTCTTGTGCCTGAAGGTGCTGGCTTGGTGGATAACGGGCTCGGTGGCGCTGCTCTCGGACGCGCTGGAAAGCACGGTGAACCTTGCCACCGCCTTCGCGGCGCTCGTGGCGATCCGCGTGGCGGCGCGCCCGCCGGATGCGAACCACCCGTTCGGCCATCACAAGGCGGAATTCTTCAGCGCGGTGCTCGAAGGGGTGATGATCATCATCGCGGCGCTCTTCATATTGCGCGAGGCCTACGGGGTGTTCTTCAGCCCCCGCGCGCTGGAGGCGCCGATCGAGGGGCTGCTGATCAATGGTCTGGCCACGGTTCTGAACGCCATATGGGCCTCGGTGCTCATGGGGCGGGGACGACGGCTGAAATCGCCGGCGCTGGTGGCGGATGGCAAGCATCTCTGGGCCGATGTGGTGACATCGGCCGGGGTGGCGCTGGGGGTGCTGATGGCGCTGCTCACCGGCTGGTGGGTGCTCGACCCGGTGATGGCGGCGCTGGTGGCGGTCAACATCCTGTGGTCGGGCTCGCGGGTGGTGAAGGAGTCGCTCAGCGGGCTGATGGACGAGGCGGTTTCGGAAGAGACGCTGGCGCGGGTGCGCGAGGTGATCTCGCACGAGGCGAGCGGCGCGGTGGAGGCGCATGACCTCAGGACGCGCCATGCCGGCAGCGTGACCTTCATCGAGTTTCACCTCGTGGTGCCGGCCGAGATGACCGTGTATGACGCGCACGAGATCTGCGACCGGATTGAGGAGGCGATGGTGAAGGCGGTGCCGGATGCGCGCGTTCACATCCATGTCGAGCCCGAACACAAATCCAAGCAGAGCGGGATCGTGGTGCTGGACTGACGGGCGAGGCGGCGCGCGGCCTTCTCTGCTGGACCTTCGCGCGCATTTGCGCCATACCGAAGCGAGCGACGACCGGAGGGTTTCATGGGTCTGATCAAGACGCTTCTGCAGGCGGTGACATGGTGGAACGGCGCCACGCTCAACACGCTCATCTACACGGCCCGCAAGGGCGTGAAGGTGGGCGAGGATTCGCAGGGCAACACCTTTTACCGCACGCGCGATGACAAGAAACGCTGGGTGATCTTCAATGGCGAGGCCGAGGCAAGCCGGGTGAGCCCGGAATGGCATGGCTGGCTGCACCGCACCTACAAGGAGCCGCCCACCGAGGCGCCGCTTGCGCGCAAGCCGTGGGAGAAGCCGCATGAGGAAAACCTCACCGGCACGGCGCTGGCCTATGCGCCGGCGGGCTCGATCCGCCGCGGCAAGCCCGCGGAGCGGCGCGACTACGAGGCGTGGAGCCCCGAGTGATCTGACGCGGGCCGCGCGCAAGCGGCGGAAAACAGCGTGCTGAAACGGCCCGGGCCCGGCCCGGCAAGAACGATGCGGAGCGGGAAAGAGATGTCTGCCGAACAGACGACAGAAGTGCTTGTGGGCGGGGCCGTGCTGGCGGTGGCCGTGGGGTTTCTCATCTATGCCGGGCAGGTCGCGGGGGTTTCGGGCGGGCAGGACGAATATGAGCTGACCGCCAGTTTCCGCAGCGCCGATGGCGTGACGGTGGGCACCGATGTGCGGCTCGCGGGCGTGAAGGTGGGCCGGGTGACCGAGATCGGGCTCGACCCGGAGACTTACCGCGCCGCCACCACGATCACGGTGCGCGAGGGCATCGACGTGCCCGATGACAGCGCGCTCGCGATCTCCTCCGAGGGGCTTCTGGGCGGCAATTACGTCGAGATCTTGCCGGGGGGATCGCCCTTTGCCTTCGCGCCGGGCGATGAGATCCAGTTCACGCAAGGCTCGGTGAGCCTCGTGGGGCTGCTCACGAAATTCGTGGCCGGAAGCAACGAGGCCGAGGGCGCGCAATGAGCCTTGCCGCGATGCGGGGGCTGGCCGCTCTGGCGGCGCTGGGCGTGGCCTCTCTGGCCGGGTCTCTCGCCGGGGCGCAGGAGGCGGTGGAGCCGGGCACAGGGGCGGTGCTGCGCGGGCTCGACAAGGTGAATGCCTCGGTCACCGACATGACGCTCGCCAATGGCGAGATCGCCGATTTCGGGCGGCTCATCGTGCAGCTGCGCGAATGCCGCTACCCCGAGGGCGACCCGGCGGGCGATGCCTATGCGTTTCTCACCATCAAGGATGACGTGACGGGCGTGCTGCTCTTCTCGGGTTGGATGCTGGCCTCGTCGCCCGCGCTCAACGCGCTGGAGCATCCGCGCTACGATGTCTGGGTGGTGTCCTGCACGGTGCCCGAGGGGGTGAGCGCCCCGAGCAGCGAGGAGACCGACTCCTCCAGCGGCACCGAGTAGATCGAGACGCCCTGCGTCTCCACGGCGGGCCGCAGCATCCGGTGATAGCTCGAGCGGGAGATCTCGACCGCCCCCAGCGAGGCGAGATGCGGGGTGATGAACTGCGTGTCGAACAGCGTGAAGCCGCAGCCCTGGAGATGGTGGAGCAGGTAGGCGAGCGCCGTTTTCGAGCCGTCGGTGCGGCGGGAGAACATGCTTTCGCCGAAGAAGGCCGCGCCGAGCGCCACGCCGTAGATGCCGCCCGCGAGCGCGCCCTCGCGCCAGACCTCGAGCGAGTGGGCGAAGCCGCGGTCGTGGAGTTCGGAATAGAGCGCGAAGATCTCGCCGTTGATCCATGTCTCGTCGCGATCGGCGCAATGGGCCACCACCTCGCCGAAGGCGGCGTTGAGGGTTATGCTCTCCTGCCGCTTGCGGAGGCGGCGGGAGAGGGAGCGGGAGACATGGAAGCCGCCGATGGGAAAGATGCCCCGCCGGCGTGGATCGACCCAGAAGATCTCGTCGGAATGGCGCCCCTCGGCCATCGGGAAGACGCCCGAGGCATAGGCGCCGAGCAGCAGCTCGGGGGTCAGCGTGGTTTCGCTGTCTTTCATCGCGCGCAGGGGTCGCTGCCCCCTCGGCCTGCGGCCTCACCCCGGAGGTATTTGAGCCAAGAAGAAGCCGGGGCGCCGCATCGGGCCCTGAGCGGGGTCAGCCGCGAAGATTGGTTTCCAGCCATTGCTCCAGCCAGTGGATGTTATAGGCGCCCGCATGGATGTCGGGCTCCTGCAGAAGCGCGTGGAAGAGCGGCACGGTGGTGTCGACGCCATCGACGATCAGCTCGCCCAACGCGCGGTTGAGCCGCGAGAGGGCGGCGGCGCGGTCCTGCCCGTGGACGATGAGCTTGGCGATCAGCGAATCGTAATAGGGCGGAATGGTGTAGCCGTCGTAAAGCGCCGAATCCATCCGCACGCCGAGCCCGCCGGGGGCATGGAACTGGGTGATCTTGCCGGGGCGGGGCGAGAAATCGGGCAGTTTCTCGGCGTTGATGCGCACCTCGATGGCGTGGCCGTTGATGACGAGATCTTCCTGCGTGAAGGACATGGGCAGCCCTTCGGCCACGCGGATCTGCTCCTGCACGAGATCGACGCCGAAGATCGCCTCGGTCACCGGGTGCTCGACCTGAAGGCGGGTGTTCATCTCGATGAAGTAGAACTCGCCCTTCTCGTAGAGAAACTCGATGGTGCCTGCGCCGGCATAGTTGATCTTGGCCACGGCGTCGGCGCAGATCTTGCCGATGCGGGCGCGCTCCTCGGGGGTGATGACCGGGCCCGGTGCCTCTTCGAAGACCTTCTGGTGGCGGCGCTGGAGCGAGCAGTCGCGCTCGCCCAGATGCACGGCGCGGCCCTTGCCGTCGCCGAAGATCTGGATCTCGATGTGGCGCGGCGTGGTGAGGTATTTCTCGATATAGACCTCGTCATTGCCGAAGGCGGCCTTGGCCTCGGAGCGGGCGGTGCGGAAGGCGCGCTCGAGTTCCTCGGCGGATTTGGCGACCTTCATGCCGCGCCCGCCGCCGCCGGCGGTGGCCTTGACGATCACCGGGTAGCCGATCTCGTCGCAGAGCGCGCGGGCGGCATCGAGCGTGGGCACGCCGCCCTCGGAGCCGGGGACGCAAGGCACGCCCAGATCCTTCATCGTGTCCTTGGCGGTGATCTTGTCGCCCATGATGCGGATGTGCTCGGCGGTGGGGCCGATGAAGGTGAGGCCGTGATCCTCGACGATCTGCACGAAATTGGCGTTCTCGGAGAGAAAGCCGTAGCCCGGGTGGATGGCCTGTGCGCCGGTCACTTCGCAGGCGGCGATGATGGAGGGGATGGAGAGGTAGCTCTCGGAGCCGGGCGGCGGGCCGATGCAGACGCTTTCATCGGCCATGCGCACATGCATCGCGTTGGCATCGGCCGTGGAATGGACGGCGACGGAGGCGATGCCCATCTCGCGGGCGGCGCGGATCACGCGAAGGGCGATCTCGCCCCGGTTGGCCACAAGGATCTTGTCGAACATCTGCGGTGCCTTACTCGAGGATCACGAGGGGCGCGCCATACTCCACCGCCGCGCCGTCCTCCACGAGGATGCGCTTGACGGTGCCGGCGCGGGGGGCGGGAATGTGGTTCATCGTCTTCATCGCCTCGACGATCAGGAGAGTGTCGCCCTCGGCCACCTTGTCGCCCACCGAGACGAAGGCCGGCGCGCCGGGCTCGGCCTGCATGTAGACGGTGCCGACCATCGGCGAGGTCACCGCGCCGGGGTGGCTTGCCGGGTCGTCGGCGCTGTCGGCCTCGCCGGAGGCGGGCGCGGGGGCGGGTGCCGGGCCGGGCGGGGGGAGCTGTGCGGCGGCGGAGGGCGCGGCCATGTAGCTCACCACCTCCTGCTTGCGGCTCACGCGCACGTTGAGGCTGTCGTTTTCGCCATAGTCGCGCTTGACCTGTAGCTCGGTGAGGTCGTTCTCGTTCAGAAGCTCCGCGAGGGCACGGATGAAGGCCACGTCTGTTTCATGGGTTTTGTTCGGCATTTCTGTCCTCGACCTGCTGCGACGCTCGGGTGGTCGCCTGTTCGGGGCCGCTTATAGGCTATCGCCGGGGGAGAGAAAAGCGGCGGTATCTCCCGCAGAGTGAGCGATCGCGGCGGAAAAGGCGAGGGCAAACTTGCGCATCGGGGTGGCCGGGCGAGGGCTGGGCGGAGCGGCGCCGGGGGCTTGCGCGGATCAGAGTGGCATGCCGGAGAGCTTGGCCACCAGCTCGGCGAGCTTGCGGGCGTTGAACTTCTCCAGAAGCCGCGCGCGGTAGACCTCGACGGTGCGGTAGGAGATGCCGAGCTCGAGCCCGACTTCCTTGGAGGTGAGACCGCGGCAGGTGAGGATCGCCACTTCGCGCTCGCGCTGGGTGAGGGTGACGAGGGGGCGCTCCTCGGAGAGATCGGAGAAGGACCAGATGCCGCGCGTGAAGGGCGCATCCGGCGTGAGCGAGCGGCCCCGCACCCGGCACCAGAAGAGCGCGCCGGAGCGGCGTTTCATCACCCGTTCGTCGGCATAGCGGCCGGTGGCGCGCATGGCCTTGAGCCCGCGCGCGCCGATGCGGCGATAATCCTCGATGGAGGGGTAGAACTGGGCGAGGGCGACATCGGTGTATTCCTCCGGCGTGGCGCCGAAGATCTCGGCGAAATGCAGGTTGCAGCGCCGGATGATGCGGTTTTCGAGCATCGCGAGGCCCACGGGCGCGTAGTCGAAGGCGGTTTCCTTGATGTCCATGGCGGCCACTATGGCGCGGGGCGGGGCGCTTTCCAAGCGGGCATGGCGGGGGGCGTTTGCGTGTTTCTACGCAATTGCGAAGGGCCGATGCGCGGCGCTAGGCTGGCGCCACACGGCACGGGGAGGAGAGGTGGCCATGAACGTGGCGGAGTGGCTGAGGCGGCAGGGGGAGGCGCGCGGCGCGGCGCCGGCGATCTTTCATGGAACGGAGCCGGTGTGCGACTATGCCGGGTTTCACGCGGGTGCGGCGCGGCTTGCGGGCTGGCTCAGGGCGCGCGGCGTGGGGCCGGGGGACCGGGTGGCGATCTTCCTGCAGAACGCGCCGGACTATCTGACAGCGCTTTTCGGCATCTGGTATGCGGGGGGCGTGGTGGTGCCGGTGAATGCCAAGCTTCACGGGCGCGAGGCGGCATGGATATTGGGCAATGCGGGCGCAGGGCTCTGCGTGGCGGGAGGCAAGCAGGTGGAGGCGCTGGCCGAGGCGGGCGTGGAGGCGGAGCTGCTCGACCCCGCGGGCGCGGATTGGGCCGAGGCGATGGCGGCAGGGCCGGTTGCGGCGCCTGTGCCGCGCGCGCCGGACGATCTGGCGTGGCTTTTCTACACCTCCGGCACCACCGGGCAGCCCAAGGGCGTGATGATCACCCACCGGATGCTCGCTGCCATGACGCTGAGCTATTTCGCGAGTGTCGATGCGGTGACGGAGGACCATGCCACGCTCTATGCCGCGCCGATGAGCCATGGGGCGGGGCTCTACACGCTCATGCATGTGCTGGCCGGCGCGCGGCATGTGTGCCCCGCCTCGGGCGGGTTCGAGCCGGCGGAGATTTTCGATCTGGCGGCGCATTTCGGCAACCTGCATCTCTTCGCGGCGCCCACGATGGTGAAGCGGATGACGCAGGCGGCGAAGGCCAAGGGCGTGCATGGCGCGGGGCTGCGGCAGGTGGTTTACGGCGGTGGGCCGATGTACGTGGCCGATATCGTGGAGGCGGTGGAGGTTTTCGGCCCGGTCTTCGCGCAGATCTACGGGCAGGGCGAGGCGCCGATGGCGATCACCTCGCTTACCGCGCGGGAGGTGGCGGACCGCTCCCATCCGAACTGGCGGGCGCGGCTCGGCTCGGTGGGGCGCGCGCAAGGCGCCTGCGAGGTGATCGTGGGCGACGAGGCGGGCCGGGAGCTGCCGCGTGGGAGCCCCGGCGAGATCATGGTACGGGGCGATCTGGCGATGGCGGGCTATTGGCGGAACCCGGAAGGGACGGAGAAGACGATCCGCCACGGCTGGCTCTGCACCGGCGACATTGGCGTGATGGATGCCGACGGCTACCTCACGCTGCAGGACCGCTCGAAGGACATGATCATTTCCGGCGGCACCAATATCTACCCGCGCGAGGTGGAGGAATGCCTGCTGACGCATCCCTCGGTGAGCGAGGTTTCGGTGGTGGGGCGGCCCAATGCCGAATGGGGCGAGGACGTGGTGGCCTTCGTCGTGAGCGAGGGGCCGCTCGACGAGGCGGCGCTCGATGCGCATTGCCGGCAGCATATCGCGCGGTTCAAGCGGCCGAAGGTGTATATCGCTATCGAGGAACTGCCCAAGAACAATTACGGCAAAGTGCTCAAGACGGAGCTGCGCCGGAGGCTGGAGGAGACGGAGAATGGCTGATCTGACGGGAAAGACCGCGCTGGTGACGGGCTCGTTGCAGGGCATAGGCCTTGGCATCGCGGAGGCGCTGGCAGGCGCGGGCGCGCGCATTGCGGTGCACGGGATCGGGGGCGATGCGCAGATCCGCGAGGTGTGCGAGCGCCTGAAGGCGAGGGGCGCGCCGGAGGCGGAGTTCTTCCACGGCGACTTGCGCGACCCGGCCCAGATCGGCCACCTGATGCAGGCGGTGGCCGATTGGGGCGGGGTGGATATTCTGGTGAACAATGCCGGTATCCAGCACACGGCGCGGCTCGAGGACATGCCGCACGAGATGTGGGAGGCGATCGTTTCGGTGAACCTTTCGGCGGCCTTCTACACCATGCAGGCGGCGCTGCCGGAGATGGCGCGGCGCGGCTACGGGCGGGTGGTGAACATCGCCTCGGTGCAGGGTTTGATCGGCTCGGTGGAGAAGGGCCCCTATGTGGCGGCCAAGCACGGGCTCATCGGGCTCTCGAAGGTGGCGGCGCTCGAATATGCGCGGGCAGGCACCAAGGCGGCGGGGGGTGTGACCGTGAATTGCATCTGCCCGGGCTGGACGGAGACCTCGCTCATCGGCCCGCAGATCGACGCCCGCGCGCAGGCCATCGGTAGACCGCGAGGCGGCGGTGGCGGACCTGCTCTCGGAAAAGCAGCCCTCGCGGCGGATCTCGGACCCGGCCGAGATGGGCGCGCTGGCGCTCTGGCTCTGCGACCCGATCGCGCACAATGTCACTGGCACGGCGATTCCGGTGGATGGGGGCTGGACAGTGCAATAGGCGCGGGCGGGCGCCTCTGGCGGCATCGGTACGCCTCCGGCGGGAGTATTTCGGGAAAGATGAAAGCGCGGATCTGCACTGGTGCGGGCATTGGGCGAAAATGGCCCCGTGGAGCGGGTCTGCGCGACGGGGCCAGGGGCCGCGCCATCGGCGTGGGGCGCCCCGGCGCGGGGGTCTGTCAATCGGGGTGGAAATCGCGGGGCGTGCAGCCTGCGGCAAGGCTGGCGGCGATCCAGTTGATGGAGATCGACTCGCCCTGTTCCGCAAGCCACGCCGCCTGCAGCCGGTAGGCGGGAAGCTCCTGCTGGCCGGGGCACACCCAATGCCGCGCGGTGGCCTGCCGGTGGTGGGCCAACTCATGCAGCAGCACGCTGACATCGGCCGCGTCGCGCATCGACCACGGGCGCACGAGGTAGACGGTTTGCGTATCGGGGTCGTAGAGCCCGCGGCGGGTGGCGCCGCGATAACCGTGGCCCGATAGCGCCGCGGCACGCTGCGGCGAGATCAGGTGGATCCCGGGGCGCGTTGTGCGGGCGGGATAGGGGCTTTCGGTGTCGAGCCAGTGCTCGAGCGCGGCGGCGAGCGTGGCGAGGTCTTGCGCCTCGGCCCAGGGTCTTTCGGGCTGTGCGGCGTGGGCCATGGGCGGCGCGAGGCAGAGCAGTGCGGCAACAAGGAGAGGGGCGGTCCGCGCGGGGGCGGACCGGGGCAGGGTTGGCATGGCAACCTCCCGGGTTTTGGTGATGTGCAGGTTTATGGTAACGTAGGGTCAACGCCTGCTCAAAAGACCGTTTCTCACGGCCAGATGAATCGGAGTCACCTCGCATGACGCAGCACCTGCCGCCCTTCTCCGCGCTCCGTGCCTTCGAGGCGGCGGCGCGGCACATGAGCTTCAAGGCGGCGGCGGAGGAGCTTTGCGTGACGCCCTCGGCCATCAGCCACCGGATCAAGGCGCTGGAGGCGCATCTGGGCCGCCCGCTCTTTCTGCGCGGCGCGAACCGGCTGAGCCTGACCCGCGCCGGGGCGGCGTATCGCGACGATCTCTCGCGGTTGCTCGACGGGATGCGCGCGGCCACCGAGCGGGCCACCGCGCCGGAGAAGCGCGGGCCGTTCCGGGTGCAGGCCACGGCGGCCTTCAACGCGCGCTGGCTGCTGCCGCGGCTCGACCGTTGCCCGCTCCGCGACCAGCTTGCGCTGCGCAACGCGGCGGGTGCGCCCGACACGGATTTCGCCACGAACGAGGCCGATCTGATCGTGCATTGGGGGGCCGAGCCCATTCCCGGTGCGCGGGTGCTGCCGATGCTGAAGACCGGCCGCTACCCGATCGCGCGGCCGGACGTGGCGGCGCGCATCCGGCGCCCGCAGGATCTGCTCGCGGAGCCGCTCCTGCGCGACGAGGTGATGGATGGCTGGGCGGAGTGGTTTCGCGTGGCGGGCGTGGTGGCGCCCGAGGCGCAGCTCGGGGCGACATTCAACGCCAATTGCGACATCAACATGAGCGCCGCCGAGCGCGGGCAGGGCGTGGCGCTGGCCTATGACGCGATTGCCCGGGCGACGCTCGCGGAAGGGCAGCTGGTGCGGCTCTTCGAGATCGAGACCGAGCCGGTGGTGATCTATTCGGTGGCCTATCCCGAGGCGCGCGAGGGCGATCCGCGCGTCGCCGCGATGCGCGACTGGCTCCTGCACGAGAGCGCGGAGGATGGCACCGGCGCGGGCGCGGGCGAGGTTGCGGCGGCCGAATAGGCGCGGGCGGTTTTCACGACGGGTGCGAAACGGGTTCGGGCGCGGCAAGCCGCTTGGTGCGCGGGGGCGGGCTTGCCTTTGCGCAATGTGGGGAGTAGAGAGGCGCCCTGCGGTCGCAGCCTACCCGCATTGCCAAAACAAGGGTCAAAACGCATGGAAACCATTGTCATCTGCTCGGGCGGGCTCGATTCCGTGTCGCTGGCGCACAAGGTCGCCGGCGAGCACGTATTGCGCGGGCTGCTCTCCTTCGATTACGGCCAGCGCCATGTGAAGGAGCTGGAAAGCGCGGCCGCCTGCGCGCGCCGGCTTGGCGTGCCGCACAAGGTGGTGGATATCGCCGCGGTGGGGCGCGCGCTTTCGGGCTCTGCGCTCACCGATGACGTGGATGTGCCCGACGGGCATTATGCCGAGGAGAGCATGAAGATCACCATCGTGCCCAACCGCAACGCCATCATGCTGGCCATCGCCTTCGGCATGGCCGCCGCCGAGAAGGCCGATGCGGTGGCGGCGGCGGTGCATGGGGGCGATCACTTCATCTATCCCGATTGCCGCCCGGGCTTCATCGACGCCTTCCAGACGATGCAGCGCCATGCGCTCGAGGGCGTGGCCGACATCACGCTCTACACGCCCTTCGTGACCATCTCGAAGGCGGATATCGTGACGGAAGGCGCGAAGCATGGCACGCCCTTTGCCGAGACATGGTCTTGCTACAAGGGCGGCGCGGTGCATTGCGGGCGCTGCGGCACCTGCGTGGAGCGGCGCGAGGCGTTTCATCTCGCCGGTGTGGAAGACCCCACCGACTATGCCGATCCGGACTACTGGAAAGAGGCGGTGAGGAACCGGTAATGTATCGCATCACCAAGGAATTCGCCTTCTCGGCCTCGCATCAGCTTTTCGGGCTGCCCGAGCATCACCAATGCGCGCGGCTCCATGGGCACAATTACGTGGTGCGGGTGGAGCTGGCCTCGGCCGCGCTCGATGCGCATGGCTTCGTGCGCGACTATCTCGAGTTGGCGCCGTTCAAGGCCTATATCGACGAGGAGCTCGACCACCGGCATCTCAACGACGTGCTGGGCGATGACTGCGTGACCGCCGAGCGCCTGGCGAAACACCTCTACGACTGGTGCGCCGCGCGCTGGCCCGAGGTGTCGGCGGTGAGCGTGTCGGAGACGCCGAAGACATGGGCGGAGTACCGGCCGTGAGCGGCGAGACGATCCGGGTTTCGGAGATCTTCGGGCCGACGATCCAGGGCGAAGGGGCGCTGATCGGCCAGCCCACGGTGTTCGTGCGCACGGGCGGCTGCGATTTTCGCTGTTCGTGGTGCGACAGCCTGCATGCGGTGGATGCCGACTATCGCGAGACGTGGAAGCCGATGGTCGCGGAGGCGGTGCTTGCGGAGGTGGAACGGCTTTCGGGAGGGGTGCCGTTGATGGTGACGCTCTCGGGCGGCAACCCGGCCATCCAGCCGCTGGGCGGGCTGATCGAGGCAGGCCGGGCGAAGGGCTATCGTTTCGCGATGGAGACGCAAGGCTCGGTGGTGAAGCCGTGGTTCGCGGCGCTCGATACGCTGGTGCTCTCGCCCAAGCCGCCCTCGTCGGGCATGCAGACCGATTGGCGGATCGTGGCCAATTGCCGGAACGCAGCCGGAAGTGCCACCGGGGGACGGGCGAAGGTGGTGCTGAAGATCGTGGTGATGGACGAGGCGGATTATGCCTATGCCCGCCATGCCGCCGAGCGCTTCCCCGATCTGCCGATCTACCTCCAGCCCGGCAACCACACCCCGCCGCCGCCCGAGGATGACAGCGCCACGGTGGACCAGGCGGGGATCGACGAGCGGATGCGCTGGCTGGTGGAGCGGGTGACCGGCGACAGGTGGTATGACGCGACAGTGCTGCCCCAGCTGCATGTGATGCTCTGGGGGAACAAGCGGGGCGTATAAGAGATTTCACGCCTCCGGCGGGAGTATTTTGGCCAAGAAGAAGCGCGGGATGCATTGCGCGACAAGGAAAGCGCGCGGCGATGGAAAGGATGACGGGATGAGCGACGAGAACATCTATCAGAACCTCAAGCAGCTGGGCGGGGCCACCGTGCTGCCCGCGAGCCCCGAGGAGGCTGAGCTGGAGCGGGTGGCGAACCCGCAGGCCGATGTGGCCTATAACGTGCGTTTCACCGCGCCCGAGTTCACCTCGCTCTGCCCGATGACGGGCCAGCCCGATTTCGCGCATCTGGTGATCGATTACGTGCCGGGGCGGTGGCTGGTGGAGAGCAAATCGCTCAAGCTCTATCTTGGTGCCTTCCGCAATCATGGCGCCTTTCACGAGGATTGCACCGTGTCGATCGCGCGGCGCCTGGCGGAGTTTCTCGAGCCCCAGTGGCTTCGGATCGGCGGCTACTGGTATCCGCGCGGGGGCATCCCGATCGACGTGTTCTACCAGACGGGGCCGATGCCGGAGGGCGTTTGGATCCCCGACCAGGGGGTGCCGCCCTATCGCGGGCGGGGCTGAGGGGCCGCGAAGAGGCTGTCGCGCATCGTTGACGGGTGCGGTTGAGCAGAGAAATTGACAGCAACGGTCTCCGCGTCGTTTTTTTATGGCGTGATTATGAATTATTCGTTATATTGAATATGGGGCCGGCACCAACAAAATTTCGGTGGTGTGGGCTTTCAGGTCGACATGCTGAGCGATTCTCCGGCCTTGGGGCCGGGGCCAACGAGCCTTGGCGTGGCTTCGCCACGGGATATGCGGCGGGCGTGATGGGGCATAGGCACACCTGGAGAGCGGGACGCGCATGCGCGCGAGAAACCTGATTTTCCATGGGGGGAATTTCCATGTTTACAAAACTTTCTTACGCGGCCTGTGCCTGCGTGTTCTCGCTCGGGCTGGTCACCGCCAGTGCGGCGCTCGGGCAGGATGGCACCACGATGGGGCTGTCCGAGGCGGCCCGAGCCGATATTCCGGAAGAGGTGATCGACGGCGTCGTGCGGCCGACCCTGAAGTACGATAACGCGACCGTTGTCACGGCCGGCGTGGGCCTGCGCAACCGCGCGAGCGGCGCGATCGAGCTCGGCGGGTTGCCGGTCGGCGCACAGATGCAGCGCGTCTTCCTTTACTGGAACATCATCACATCGGGAGAGCCTCCCGCCGGGGCCGACAAGATGACGATCCAGCGGGTCGGGCCGGGCAGCAACCCGAGCGCGACCGTGACAGGCAAGGTGATCGGGCAGGGTTCCACACCTTGCTGGGGCGGCGACCGCAACGTGGTGTATCGGGCGCTGGTGCCCCGCAGGGTCGTCAACCAGAACGGAACCTACCTGATCACCCTGCCGAACAACGTGGCGGGCAAGACCGACGGCACGAACCCGTGGGACGGGAACACGCTGCCCGCCTATAACGGCGCCTCGCTTGTCGCCGTGGCCGAGGGCAGCGGACACGTGATGATCTACGAGGAACCGATCAGCGGCAGGATGTTCTCTTCCTCGCTGCAATACAGGCTTCGTGTGCCCGTGCCCGCACGGGTATCGAGCCTCATGATCCTCCACATGATCAACTCCGACGGTCAGTCGGGCGGCGCGAATTACTCGGACGCTGCCGGCACCGCGCGCGAGATCGTCAACGTGAACGGTTTGCGGGTCAGTGGACAGACTTCAGATGGCTATGACTCGGACTGGAACGGTGCGACCGGTGGCCGGGTGCACCAGCTTTGGGACAACGCGATCCGGGCGCTGCCGAACGGGCTCGTGAGCAACCAGGCGCGTGTGCGCCATGTCGCCGGCGCCGATTGCCTCGTGCCCGTCGCAAACGTGCTGGAGACGCGCTGAGGCAAATGCCCGCGTCGCGGCGCGCCTCCGCCGCGCGGGCCCTTCGATGAGAAACACCCGCCGGAGATGTCTCCGGCGGGTGTTTTCGTTCGGTTTTCCTGTAGACGGTGCGCCTCAGCAGGGGCGGCGCACGTAGCCGCCGCGGCCATCGGCATAGGCGCAGGTGTTGTTGGCCGTGTTGCGTGCGACCAGCGTGCCGGCGGTGGCGCCGGCGATGGTGCTGACGGCGACCCAGCCATCGTCGAGATCGAGCGCCTTGCCGACCGCGAGGCCGGCGACGCCGCCGAGCGCGGTGCCCGCGGCTTGGCGTTGGGCGTCGGGGCTCGACATGCAGCCTGCGAGGGCGAGGCTGGAAACGAGGGCGAGAGAGAGGGCGTGGCGGGTCATGTCAGGATCCTCCAGGGGTTTGTGTGTCTGCTCATCGGACATCATTTATGCGTTTCCGCGGGCCGTGGAAGAGGCTTTGACAGGGCAGGAACTTTCTTGCCGAGTGCGGGGTGCCTCATGCGCGGGAGCTTGCCGAAAGCGCCTGTGCGGCGTGATCTGATGGAACCGGGAAGCTTGCGGCGGTCAGGCGCGGGGCGGGATCTCGTCGCTCGTGCACTCTGCGCGACCCGCATCTTGCGCGGGCACGGGCTGCGGGGCGGCGGGAGCGACGATGGTTTCGGCCACCAGTGCCGGGCTGGGCTCGGTGCGGCTTGCGCGGATTTCACGGTAGCCTATGTAGAGCCCGCTCGCCACGATCAGGCTCATGCCGACGAAGGTGGAGGCCGCGGGCACCTCGCCCCAGAAGTGCCAGCCGAGCAACGTGGCGATGGGCAGGTAGCTGTAATCGAACGGGGCCACCACCGAGGCATCGGCCACCTGATAGGCGCGCGATACGAGGATGTAGCCGCCCATGCCGGCCGCACCGAGCAGGAGGAGCACCGGCAGCGCCGAGACACTCTCGATCTCGATGGCCCAGCGAAGGTGGTGAAATTCGGGGCCGAAGGTGATGGTCTGGTTGAGCAGCCAGCCCGTGCCCAGCATGATCGGACCCGAAAACAGAAGCGTCCAGAAGCCAACGGTGAGGCTTGATTCCGCCTCTCCGATGCGCCGCGCGAGGATCTGGCTCGCTGCGTAGAACGCAGCGCAGACGAGCGGCAGAAGCGCGATCCACTTGAAGGTGTCGCCGCCCGGGTTCATCGCGATGAGCACGCCTGCGAAGCCCACCACCAGCGCGCCGATGCGGTGCACGCCGATCTTTTCGCCGAGAAAGAGCGCCGCCATCGCGCCGATCATCAGCGGGGCGGAGAAGAAGATGGTGCTGGCCTCGGCAAGCCCCATGAAGGGAAAGGCCGTGTAGAACAGGGTGAAGCCCACGCCGAAGAGCAATGCGCGCAAGAGGTGGAGCGGCCAGAGTGCCGTGCGGAGCCGGTGCGGCCCGCCCAGCCACAGGATGAGCGGCAGGAGCACCACGACGCTCAGCAGCGAGCGGATGAAGAGCAGAATCCATATGGGGTAGGTGAGCAGGAGCGTCTTCATCAGGGCATCCTGCGCGGCGAAGAAGAGCATCCCGACGAGAACGCAGGTGATGCCGTGGACCGCGCGGGAGGGCGCGGGCGCCGCTATGCCGGAAATCGAGGATGTCATGGCGGCGATGCTGCGCGTTCCGGGGCGCGTGGTCTGGCTCAAAACCGACCCGATCCAGTGTCGCGCGTCGCATCCCGGCTCTCGGGGGGACGCGCCGTGGGCGGGCGCGGGCCATGCGCGCGTCGCGGGCTCTCGACATTCCGGCGCGGCGGTGGTGTTAATGCGCCCATGCAGGCGGAACCGACATCGCAGCCCGGCTGGGGCATCTTCTGGATGATCGTGACGGGGCTTTTCTTCGTGGGTGTGACCGCGCTGGTGAAGAGCCTCGGCACGCGCATCCCGGCGGCGGAGGCGGCCTTTCTGCGCTACCTGCTGGGCCTCGTCTTTCTCGTGCCGCTGCTCTGGCGCACCAGCGCCTTCGCCTTCGACCGGGGCACTTGGTGGCTCTTCGGCATTCGAGGCGCGGCGCATTCGCTGGGCGTGGTGCTCTGGTTCTACGCGATGGCGCGCATTCCGATCGCGGACGTGACGGCGATGAATTACCTTTCGCCGGTCTATGTGACATTGGGCGCGGCGCTCTTTCTCGGCGAGCGGCTGGCGCTCCGGCGCATCCTCGCGGTGCTGGCGGCGCTGGTGGGCGCGCTCATCATCCTGCGCCCCGGTTTCCGCGAGTTGAGCAGCGGGCATCTGGCGATGCTGGTGACGGCGGTGGTGTTCGGCGGCTCCTACCTCACCGCCAAGATCCTCTCGGCGCGCGCGGATGCGGCGGTGGTGGTGGCGATGCTCTCGGTCACGGTCACGATCGGGCTCGCGCCGGTGGCGCTGATGAACTGGGTGACACCCACGTTGGGCGAGCTTGGCATCCTGATGGGCGTGGCGGCACTGGCGACGGCAGGGCATTACACGATGACGCTGGCCTTCAAGGCGGCGCCGCTCTCGATTACACAGCCGCTCACCTTCCTGCAGCTTGTCTGGGCGGTGCTGCTGGGTGTGATCGTCTTTGGCGAGCCCTTCGACCCGCTGGTGGTGCTGGGCGGCACGGTGATCGTCGCCTCGGTGAGCTTCATTTCATGGCGCGAGGCGGTGCTTCGGCGCAGGGTCTTGACCCCTCCGGCCTCGGCGACGAAACTGTAGCCAGGCTCCCGGTTCGAGGGGCCGACGACTGGGGGGATTGATTTGATTATTGATTTTGGATTGAAGGCCGCGTTCGCGGTGGCTCTTTCTGCTTTGCCGGGCGCCGCGCTTGCGGGGCTCACCATCTGCAACGACACATCGCAACAGCACTCGGTGGCCATCGGCTACAAGTCGGGCGACCAGTGGATTTCGGAAGGCTGGTGGAACATCGCGCCGGGCGCCTGCGCCGAGCCGGTGACGGGCGATCTGCAAAGCCGATACTACTATTTCCGCGCCACGGCGCCGGGGCGCAGCTTTCCGGGCGAGGGCTACATGTTCTGCACCGAGCAGGCGGCCTTCACCATCACGGGCGATGCCGATTGCGTGGCGCGCGGCTACGAAAGCTCGGATTTCGCGATGATCGATACCGGCACGTCGGCGCTCAGCCACACGCACCGGATCGTCGAGCCGAAGGGCAAGGATACGAGCGGCAAGCAGCAGGCCGCCAACACGGCCCCCGCTGCGCCCGCCGCGCCCGCTTCGCCCTCCGGCACGATCTTCCGCAGCGGGCTCGGGCGCGGGGAGCATGGCGAGCCCTTCACCAATCGGCTGGGCTTTCAGGGCTGCGATTTCTTCGACGGGTTCGAGGCCTGCGTCTTCATCGGCGATGGCTGGAAATACATGGCGGCCTTCGACGACCCCACGCCGAGCGGGTTTCTCGAACAGTTCTACACCACGCCGCTGGGCGTGCCGATGGTGGTGACGGGCGATCTGGTGAGCTACGAGGGGCGCACGGCGCAGCTTGCGGTGAGCGAGATCGAGGTTCTCGCCGGCGCGGACACCTACGCGCCCCAGCGGCAGGCGATGCAGGGTTCGTGGGTGTCGGCGGACGACCCGAACGAGGAGCTCTACATCCAGGGTCTGGAGATGCACCAGTATTTCGGCAAGGAATATTCCGACAGTTTCCTGCTGGAGATCGCGCCCGACTGCGCCGAGAGCGCGGGGACGGGGCCGGTGATCGTGCAGACATCGGTGACCTATGGCGACGAATACTGCTACCGGATCGACAATCTCTCGGGGGGCTGGATGGACCTCATCCTGATGGGCCATGAAGCGATGGTGAGTTACCGCAAGGTGGAGTGAAGGAATTTTCGCCTCCGGCGGAGGTATTTGAACCAAGAAGAAGCGGGTGTGGCGTGCCGCCCGGCGCCGGTGGGCTCTGGTGGCAGGATGGGGAGACGGGACGATGGCTGCGATGAGGACGACCCTTGCGGGCCTTGCAGGGGCAGGCGCATGGCTGATGGCGGGGCCGGCGGTTGCGGGGCTCGAGATCTGCAACCAGACGGACTTGAAGCAGAGCGTGGCGATCGGCCATATGGTTGATGGGGAGTGGACCTCGGAAGGCTGGTGGAATCTCGACCCGGGCGCCTGCGCAGAGCCGGTGGGTGGCGATCTGGCGAACCGCTATTACTACTACCGCGCCGAGGCCGCGGGAGCGGAATTCGAGGACGAGGGCGTGTTCTTCTGCACCATCGACAGCGAGTTCACGATTGCCGGACAGGACGATTGTGCCGAGCGCGGCTACGGGAGGGTGGGGTTCCGCAAGATCGACACCGGGCCGACAGCCACGAGCTACACCGTGACGCTGGAGGCTGCGGCCGCCGCGCCCAAGCCGCAGGTGGCCGACGAGATCAAGCGCCCGGTCAAGCGCACGGAGATGGGGCCGGAGATCTGGAAGACGGGGCTGGTGAAGGGCGAATATGGCGAGCCGTTCTACCAGATGGCGCAGTTTCAGGGCTGCGATGCGTTCGACGGGGCGCGCTATTGCGCCTTCCACGCGGCGGGGTGGAAGTGGTTCAACTATTACGGCGGCCCGGTGCCCGACGCGTTTCTCGACCTGTTGGCGACGCTGCCGGTGGGGATGTATACCGAAATCGAGGGCGATATCCTGAGCTATGGCGACATCAGCGTGGAAATGGCGCTGACGCAGGTCACGCTTCGGCCCAACGGGTTTCCGTTTCAGCAGGAATACGATGCGCTGCAGGGGGAGTGGATCTCGCTCGACGACCCGCTCTACCGGATCGAATTCGCGGGCTCGGAAGTATACGAGACCCATGACGGAGCCGGCGAGGAGACATTCTACTTCTGGCGCTTTGCCGACAGCTGCGAAGACGCGCCGCCGGACTCGGGCATGGTGCTGATCAAGACCGAGCCGGAGACGCAGGACAGCTTCTGCTACCTGCCCGACGTGATCACCGACACGAGGCTCGAGATGTTCTTTGCCGGACGGGGCAACCTGCTGAGGTTCCGCCGGCCCTGAGGGGCGCGGGGCCGGAGATGCCGCTCAGCCGATCTGCGCCTCCGCCGCGGCGCGCTGCAGGAACTCGGCGAGAGCGTGTGCCGGGCTTGTGGTGGGCAGGTTGGCGCGGGTGACGATGTAGTAGCCGGAATAGGCCATTTCCTGTGGTCCGAAGGCCTGCACCAGCCGGCCCGAGCGCAGCGTGGTGCCGCCGAGGAACCTGTCTGTCATGGCGAAGCCCGCGCCGTTGCGGGCGAAGGCCACCGCGTCGTGATGGGAACCTGCATGGATCTCGCGCGGGGGGCGGTGCTGCTCGAGCCCGCGGCTGGTGAACCATTCTGCCCAGAGCGTTCCGTCATCCTCGTGGATGAGGGTGGAGGTTTTCAGCACCTCCGGCGAAAGGGGCAGGGCGCCTCGGGCAAGCTCGGGGGCGCAGACCGGGAAGATCGAGGTGCGCATGAAGGGGGTGACGGTGCATCCGGGGAAGCTGTGGGCGGCGAAGACGATCGCCATGTCGAGATCGGCGGGCAGGGAGGTCATCGTGCGTTCGGAGTAGCTCAGGCGCAGCGAGAGATCGGGAAAGCGTTCGAGGAAGGCCGAGAGCCTGGCGTTGAGCCATTCGACCATGAGCGAGACCGGCACCGCCACCGAAAGCTGCCCCGAGAAGGCGCCGGTGGAGAGCGAGAGCGCGGTGGAGGCGATGCCGTCGAGCCCCGACTGGATGGCGCCGAGAAGCATCTGACCCGCCGCGTTGAGCGCGATGCGCCGCCCGCGCCGTTCGAAGAGGGCGACGCCCAGCGAGGCTTCGAGCGCGCGCACCTGGTGGCACACCGCGCTCTGGGTGACGTTGAGCTCATCGGCGGCCCGGCCCATGTGCTGGTGCCGGGCCGCGACTTCGAAGGTTTGGAGGGCGTTGAGCGACACCCAGCGATCGCCGATTTTCATGGTGCGAAGGTTAACAAGTTCAAGTCATCACAACGAGCAATATTATTCGCTGTTCGCGAAGCAGGCTTGCCGATTATCGTCTTTCCAGGTCAGAACGGAGAAACGACATGCCCAAGGACAACCCGAACGCCCAACTTCCGCTGCAGGCGCGCCGCCCCGAGGGGGGCACACCGGCGCTCGAGCACTGGGGCATCGACTCGGAATACGGTGTGCTGCGCGACGTGCTTCTGGGGCCGGTCGAGACCTTCGGGCACATGGATAACGTGGCTTTCAGCTCGATCTACCGCCAGACGGCGCAGACGGGACGCGCGTGGGACCAGCAGGCGGCGATGCGGCAATATCGCGAGATGTGCGACGCCTACGAGGGTGCGGGGGTGAAGGTTCACACGCTGCCCGCCGACGAGCACCTGCGCTACGGTGTCTATGCGCGCGACTCGAGCTTCATGACGCCTTGGGGGGCGGTGATCACCCAGATGGCCAACCCGCGCAGGCGCGGCGAGTATTCGGCGGCGCTGCGCTTCTACCTCGAGGCGGGCATCCCGATCTACGACATGGTGAGCGCAGGGAATTTCGAGGGGGGCGACTTTCACATCGTCGAGCCGGGCGCGGTGCTGATCGGCTATACGGGGCTGCGCTGCGAGGAGGTTTCGGCCCAGCAGATCGGCGCATGGGTCGAGCGCGAGGGCTGGGAGGTGCACTATGCCTATATCGACCCGTTCTATGTGCATATCGACCTGATGGTCTGCGTGATCGCGCCGAAATGCGCGGCGGTGTGCCTCGAGACGACGCCCGACCATGTGGTGGAATGGCTGAAGGGCAAGGGCTTCGAGCTGATCCAGGTGGGCTTCCGCGAGACGATGGCGCTGGGCTGCAACGTGATGTCGCTCGGCAAGGACCGGGTGCTGGCACCGGCGGCCAGCACGGAGCTGATCGGCAAGCTCAAGGCGCATGGCTTCACCGTCTATGACCCGGAGATGGACATGTTCACTATGATGGGCGGCGGCATTCACTGCATGGCGCAATCGCTGCGCCGCGACCCGGGCTGAGCGGCCGGAGGTGGGAGATTGAAACGCAAAACGCCCCGGGGATGACCCGGGGCGTTTCGTTACTCCTGACGGGAGGCGCTTACGCGAAGGACCAGCGCTCCATCCAGCGGCTGCCGTCGAGATCCCAGTTGGTGGACATCTGCTCGGGCAGGGCAATCTTGTCGCTCACCGCGAAGACATAGTCGTTGAACATCGGGATGACGGAGCCGCCCTCGTTGGCGCAGAGCTC
>JAVKDQ010000082.1:0-22627 GCA_040222155.1 Roseovarius sp. | reverse complement strand
CCCCTCCACCAGCATCGGTTCGGTGAGATCGAGCACGGTGGCATGGCCCGACCCCGCGCGCTTGAGGAAGCGGAAGGCGATATCGCCGGTGCCGCCCGCAACATCGAGCAGCTTTTGCCCCGGGCGCGGCGCCAGCCAATCCATCATCGCATCCTTCCAGATGCGGTGGATGCCGAAGCTCATCGCGTCGTTCATCACGTCGTATTTTGAAGCGACCGAGCCGAACACGCCGCGCACCCGCCCGGCCTTTTCCTCTTCGGGAATGTCCTGAAAGCCGAAATGCGTTGTCTTGCGGGTCATGTTTCAGCGGGGCCTTGCCGTTTTACGTCCTCGCCCTTCTTATAGGGCGCCGGGGAGGGGTTACAATCCGCCCCGGTAAGCAGGAAGGGGAATTCATGCCGGAGTTGCCGGAGGTTGAGACGGTTCGCCGCGGTCTGGCGCCTGTGATGGAGGGCGCTCGGATCGCCTGCGCGGAGGTGAACAGGCCCGATCTGCGCTGGCCTCTGCCCGAGCGGATGGCCGAGCGGCTGACGGGGGCAAAGGTGCTGGGCCTCAGACGGCGCTCCAAATACATCCTCGCCGATCTCGACACGGGCGAGACGCTGCTCGTTCATCTCGGGATGTCGGGCCGCATTCTGGTGTCCGGCGACCCCCTGGGGCATTTTGTGCATGAGCACCCGGCGCCGGAGAAGCACGATCACGTAGTCTTCCACATGGAGAACGGCGCGCGCATCACCTTCAACGATCCACGCCGTTTCGGCGCGATGGACATGTTCGCCACCGACATCGCGGAGACGCATCCGCTTCTGCAGAAGCTCGGGCCCGAACCTCTGGGCAACACTTTCAGCGAAGCCTACCTGGCCGAGGCGCTGAAGGGGCGCAACACGCCCGTCAAATCGGCTCTTCTCGACCAGCGAATCGTCGCTGGGCTGGGCAACATCTATGTCTGCGAGGCGCTCTACCGGGCGCGGATTTCTCCGAGGCGGCGCGCTGGCACGATTTCTGCCCGGCGGGCGATGGGCCTCGTTCCGGTGATCCGGGACGTGCTGACCGATGCCATCGCGGCGGGCGGCTCTTCGCTCAGGGATTTTCGGCAGGCAGACGGGGAGCTTGGCTATTTCCAGCACAGTTTCGATGTTTATGGCCGCGAAGGCGCGCCCTGCAAGACCGAAGGCTGCGAGGCCAACGTGGCGCGGATCGTCCAATCCGGGCGCTCCAGCTTCTACTGCCCGCGATGCCAAAGATAGGTTGCAGTGCTGCGTCAAATCGATAAGGAATCGTCTTTGACCGAAACAAGCGAAAGCAGATTTCATGGCCTATGAGACGAACATCGTCGAAGTAGAAGACCACATCGCCCTCATCACCCTGAACAGACCCGACGCTCTCAACGCCCTCAACGCGCAGCTCCTTACGGAGCTTGTCGAGGCGCTTGAGGATGCGCAATCCAACGACAAGGTCCGCTGCATCGTTATAACCGGCTCCGACAAGGCCTTCGCCGCCGGTGCCGACATCAAGATGATGAGCGAGAAGTCCTTCGTGGATGTCTTCGCAGGAGATCTCTTCGGCCCCGAGCACGAGGCCATCACGCGCATCCGCAAGCCGATCATCGCCGCCGTGGGAGGCTATGCGCTTGGCGGCGGTTGCGAGCTTGCCATGATGTGCGACTTCATCATCGCCGCCGATACCGCCAAGTTCGGCCAGCCCGAGATCAACCTAGGTGTGATGGCGGGGCTGGGCGGCTCGCAGCGGCTCACGCGGTTCATCGGCAAGTCGAAGTCGATGGATATGAATCTGACGGGCCGCTTCATGGATGCCGAGGAGGCCGAGCGCTCGGGCCTCGTCTCCCGTGTTGTGCCCGCGAAGAAGCTGAAGGAGGAGGCGCTGGCCGCCGCCGCCAAGATCGCCGAGAAGTCGATGATCTCCGTGATGGCGGTGAAGGAGGCGGTGAACCGCTCTTACGAGGTGCCACTGAGCGAGGGGCTGCTTTTTGAGCGCCGCGTCTTCCATTCGCTTTTCGCCAGCGAGGACCAGAAGGAAGGCATGGCCGCCTTCATGGAAAAACGCGAGGCGCAGTTTCGCGACAAGTGATCTAGAGGGGCCGCGCGGGCACTGACTGCGCGGCCTCTTCGCGAAGTGAGTCGCGTGCCAGCGTGACAGAATCGTAACAGAGCGGTAAAATTCTCGCTGCTGCGCGAGCGCTCGGACAGTCGGCCGGGAATCGGTGTTTGGCGGCTGGAAATAGCTGTTTCCAAACACCGCGAACTTCGCTATATGCCGCGACCATATATGCGCGTGCGGCCCGCTCTGGCCAGATTGATTCCGGCCTCAGGCCTGCCGGATCGGGTTTGCATGATGCAGTTGAATCTTCGAGAACCCGAACAAAGGTCTGAATAACATGGCAAATACTCCCCAGTCCAAGAAGCGCGCGCGCCAGAACGTGCGCAATCTCGCGGTGAACAAGGCGCGCCGGTCGCGCATCCGCACCTACCTCCGCAAAGTCGAGGAAGCGATCGCCTCGGGCGACAAGGAAGCTGCAATGGCCGCCTTGCGCGCAGCCCAGCCCGAACTGATGCGCGGCGTCACCAAGGGTGTCTTCCACAAGAACACAGCGTCGCGGAAAATGTCGCGCCTGGCCTCGCGGGTCAAAGCACTCGGCTGAGCTTTCGTCGCTAAACCGTTGATCCATAAAGGCGTCCGATTTTCGGGCGCCTTTCGCATTTTCGGGTCTCGGAAAGTGTGACAGATTCTTTTCGCGGTCCGGTGCTGTCAAGCGCTAAGATAAGTTGCCGCCCCTGTAAGCCTGTTGGTAATTTCACTGAGCGAATCCGCAACGGGGGGTCAGGCTGCCACACCTCCTCCGGCGTAAACACTGAGCATGACGCTGGAGAAACACTCTCTTTCTGCCGTGAGTGGCCGAGATCCTTGGGGAGCGTGCGCGACGCATGATGAACGGGTGTCTGTTCGGGGACAGGGCAGCGCCGGGGAGTGTGTACAGGCCGCACTAGAACAGTCCGATCAAGGGCTTCTCTGCCTGAGGCAACGTGCTTCAGGCGCAGGAGATCTTTGTTCGCTCCCGCCCTCCGTCCGGATCGTGGCGCGCCCGTCTGCCGGCGCGTCTATCAGGGCAAACAAGGTCGCGGAACGGGGACAGATGACGAAAGAACAATGGGGCCAACTGAAAAAGCAGATCGAACAAAAGGTGGGAGAGCACAACTACGCGAACTGGATTGAGCCGCTGGAACTGGCGGAGGTGACCGAGGGTGTCGCAACGTTCAACGTTCCGACCACTTTCGTGAGAACCTATGTCGCGCAGAATTTCGGCGACCTGATCCTGTTTCACGTCAACACGGTGTCGCCGGAGATCCGCCGGGTGCATTTCCAGGTGGCGGCCAATACCGTCGCGCAACCTGCGAAGCCGCGGCAGAAATCTTCCCGTGCGCCCTCGACGCGGTCTGCCGCCCAACCTGCATCCGCCACGAGCGCCATCCCCACGGCCCCGCTCGACGAGCGTTTCACCTTCGACAGTTTCGTCGTGGGCAAGCCCAACGAACTGGCCCATGCCGCCGCGCGTCGCGTGGCGGAGGGTGGCCCCGTCACCTTCAGCCCGCTCTTTCTCTATGGCGGCGTGGGTCTCGGCAAGACGCACCTGATGCATGCCATCGCCTGGGAGCTGCAGAAGAACCGCGACGATCTGAATGTCGTCTATCTTTCGGCGGAGCAGTTCATGTATCGCTTCGTGCAGGCGCTGCGCGATCAGAAAATGATGGACTTCAAGGAGATGTTTCGCTCGGTCGACGTGCTGATGGTTGATGACGTGCAGTTCATCGCCGGCAAGGACAGCACGCAGGAGGAGTTCTTTCACACCTTCAATGCGCTCGTGGATCAGAACAAGCAGATCGTCATCTCGGCGGATCGCGCCCCCGGCGAGATCGAACATCTCGAGGAGCGCATCAAGTCGCGCCTGCAATGCGGGCTGGTGGTGGATCTGCACCCAACCGATTACGAGCTTCGCCTCGGCATCCTGCAATCGAAGATCGAGCGCTTCCGCACGCAATACCCCGATCTGCAGATGGATAACGGCGTGCTGGAGTTCCTTGCGCACCGGATCAGCACCAATGTCAGGGTGCTCGAGGGCGCGCTGACGCGGCTCTTCGCCTTCGCCTCGCTCGTCAAGCACGAGATCACGCTGGCGCTGGCGCAGGATTGCCTCGCCGACATCCTGCGCGCCTCCGAGCGCAAGATCTCCATCGAGGAAATCCAGCGGCACGTGTCGGATCATTACAATATCCGCCTGAGCGACATGATCGGCCCGAAGCGGGTGCGCAACTTCGCGCGACCCCGTCAGGTGGCGATGTATCTCTGCAAGCAGATGACCAGCCGGTCTCTGCCCGAAATCGGCCGCCGTTTCGGCGGGCGAGATCATACCACGGTGATGCATGGCGTTAAGCGCATCGAGGAGCTGCGCCATCAGGATGCCCAGATCGCCGAGGATCTCGAGCTCTTGAGGCGCGCGCTCGAAAGCTGAGCTTTCCCGATCCCGGGCTTTGCAAAGGGCCACGCCGGCACCGGCGTGGCCCTTGACCCTCTGGGAGATTGCGCCGAAAACAGGAACATAACGAAAATACTTGTCGCCTTGGGGGAGTTTGCTACGGTGCGCTTCCCGGGTGGCTGGATCAGGGAGCCAGAGGATGAAACTCAGCATCGAACGCGGCGCGTTGCTCAAGGCCGTGGCGCAAGCCCAGTCGGTGGTGGAGCGCCGCAACACGATCCCGATCCTTGCCAACGTGCTGATCGAGGCCGAGGGCAACACCGTGCATTTCCGCGCCACCGATCTCGATGTGGAAGTGGTTGATAACGCCCCTGCGCAGGTTGAACGCGCCGGAGCGACAACGGTTTCGGCGGTGATGCTGCACGAGATCGTCCGCAAGCTGCCCGATGGGGCGCTGGTAACACTTACCGACGATGGCGCCGCGGGCCGGCTTGCCGTGGCTGCGGGCCGCTCGAATTTCGAGCTGGCGACGCTGCCCAAGGAAGACTTCCCGGTGATGGCCTCCTCGGAATACGGCTGCAATTTCTCGGCCAAGGCGCCGGTGCTCCGCAGGCTTTTCGACAAGTCGAAATTCGCGATCTCCACCGAGGAGACGCGCTATTACCTCAACGGCGTCTACATGCATGTAGCCGATGCCGAGGGCGGCAAGGTGCTGCGCTGCGTGGCCACCGATGGCCACCGTCTCGCCCGGATCGACGCGGAGCTGCCCGAGGGTGCGGGCGACATGCCGGGCGTGATCGTGCCGCGCAAGACCGTGGGCGAACTGCGGAAGCTGCTCGAGGATGATGACACGATGATCGCGGTCTCGGTGTCGGAAACCAAGGTGCGCTTCGCCACGCCCGCGATCACGCTCACCTCGAAGGTGATCGACGGCACCTTCCCCGACTACACCCGCGTCATCCCCTCCGGCAACACCCGCAAGCTCGAGGTGGACGCCACCGAATTCGCGCAGGCGGTAGACCGTGTCGCCACCGTGAGCTCCGAGCGCAGCCGCGCCGTGAAGCTCTCGCTCGACGAAGACAGGCTGGTGCTCTCCGTCAACGCCCCAGACAGCGGCGCGGCGGAGGAAGAGCTCGCCGTGGCTTATGGCGACGAGCATCTGGAGATCGGCTTCAACGCCAAGTATCTGCTCGAGATCGCGAGCCAGGTGGACCGCGAGAATGCCGTCTTCCTGTTCAACTCGGCCGGCGACCCGACGCTTATGCGCGAGGGCAATGACACCAGCGCGGTTTACGTGGTCATGCCGATGCGCGTGTGATCCGGCGTCGGATTTGAGTATTTCCGGAAAGATGAAAGGGCAGTCATGCCCGGCCTCTACCTGTCGCGCCTGACCCTCTCGCATTTCCGCTCGCACAAGGGGGCGGTGCTGGAACTCGATGCGCGGCCGGTGGCGCTATACGGGCCGAATGGGGCGGGCAAGACCAACCTGATCGAGGCGGTGTCGATGTTCTCGCCCGGGCGCGGGTTGCGACGCGCGTCGGCGCAGGAGATGGTGCGCAGACCCGAGAGCCTCGGCTGGAAGATCACCGGGCATCTGCACTCTCTGCATCAGGTCCACGAGGTCGAGATCTGGTCGGAGGAGGGGGCGGCGCGGCAGGTGAAGATCGATGGCAAGGTCGCCGCGCAGGTATCGCTGGGCCGGATCGCGCGCGTGCTCTGGCTCATCCCCTCGATGGACAGGCTCTGGATCGAGGGCGCCGATGGGCGGCGGCGGTTTCTGGATCGCATGACCCTGAGTTTCGAGCCTTCCCATGCGGATGTGGCGCTGGCCTATGAAAAGGCGATGCGCGAGCGAAATCGCCTGCTGAAGGACCAGGTGCGCGACGGGCACTGGTATGTGGCGCTCGAACGGCAGATGGCGGAGGCGGGCGTGGCGATCCATCGCAACCGCCTCAAGGCGCTCGAGGCGCTGGCGGGTGCGCAGGACGAAGCGGAGACGGCCTTTCCGGCAGCCGAGCTCGAGCTGACCATGACAGAGGGCGAAATGCCTGAAACAGAGCCTGATTTTCGCGAGGCGCTGCATGAAAGCCGGTTTCGCGACCTTGCCGCCGGGCGCACGCTGGTGGGGCCGCACCGGGCCGATCTGCATGGTGTCTATTCCGCCAAGGGCGTGCCGGCGAAGGATTGCTCCACCGGTGAGCAGAAGGCGCTTCTGATCTCGCTGATCCTTGCCAATGCCCGCGCCCTCGCTGCCGATTTCGGTGCGCCGCCGCTTCTGCTGCTCGATGAGGTTGCCGCCCATCTCGATGCATCCCGCCGCGCTGCGCTTTATGACGAAGTCTGTGCGCTGGGTGCGCAGGCCTGGATGACCGGCACCGGCGCGGAGCTCTTCGAAGAGCTGGGGGAGCGGGCGCAGGTGATGGAGGTCACCGAGAGCGCGGGCGCCTCGGAGGTGCGGCTCTCATGACGCTCACCGCCTACGACATGCTGCTCTATGCCGGCGCCTTGCTGGTTCTGTTTCTTACGCCCGGCCCGGTCTGGCTTGCGCTGGTGGCACGCACGCTGTCAGGAGGGGTGCAGGCCGCCTGGCCGCTGGCCCTGGGCGTGGTGGTGGGCGATGTGCTCTGGTCGCTTCTCGCCGTTCTCGGTGTGAGCTGGATCGTCTCCGAGATTGGCGGGATCATGACCGTGCTGCGCATCGTCGCCGTGGCGATGTTCTGCGTCATGGGGCTTCTGCTCATCCTCAATGCAGACAAGGGCGTGAGCACTGACAGCCGCCTCACGCGCCCCGGGCTCTGGGCGGGCTTCGCGGCGGGGCTCATCGCGATCTTGGGAAACCCTAAGGCGATCCTCTTTTACATGGGGGTGCTGCCCGGCTTCTTCGATCTCACCCGCGTCACGGCACCCGATATCGCGGCCATCGTCGCTCTGTCGTTCATCGTGCCGCTGGTGGGCAACCTCTCCTTCGCGCTTTTCATCGACCGGGTGCGCCGCGCGATGACCTCACCCAAGCTCCTTCGGCGGCTCAACCTGGCCTCGGGCGGGTTGATGATTCTGGTGGGCGTGCTGATCGCGTTCACCTGATCCAAAGGTCGGAAATCAGACACAAAATCTTGTGTCTCTCGCGTGACATTCCCCCCAGAAAAGCGTATAAAATCGACAAAATAAGAAGGAAATCCTGGATGGCCGAAGCAGCAGCGTCGCCGGAAGAATATGGCGCCGATTCCATTAAGGTTCTCAAGGGCTTGGAGGCGGTACGCAAACGCCCCGGCATGTATATCGGCGACACCGATGACGGCTCGGGCCTGCACCACATGGTCTACGAGGTGGTGGATAACGGGATCGATGAGGCGCTGGCGGGCCATGCGAATGTGGTGACGGTCACGATCCATGCGGATTCCAGCGTTTCGGTCAGCGATAACGGGCGCGGCATCCCGGTGGAGATGCACGAGGAAGAGGGCGTTTCGGCGGCCGAGGTGATCATGACCCAGCTCCATGCGGGCGGTAAGTTCGACAGCAATTCCTACAAGGTGTCGGGCGGCCTGCACGGCGTGGGCGTTTCGGTGGTGAATGCGCTCAGCGATTGGCTCGAACTGCGGATCTGGCGCGGTGGCAAGGAGCATATCGCGCGCTTCGAGGGTGGCGAGACAGTGCGGCATCTCGAAGTGGTGGGCGATGCGGAAGGCAGGCGCGGCACCGAGGTGCGGTTCCTCGCTTCGCTCAACACCTTCTCCAACCTCGATTACAGTTTCGAGACACTGGAGAAGCGGCTGCGCGAGCTGGCTTTTCTCAATTCCGGCGTGCGCATCAAGCTGCGCGACGAGCGGCCCTCCGAGCCTCTCGAAACGGAGCTGCATTACGACGGTGGTGTGCGGGAATTCGTGAAATATCTCGACCGGCATAAGGCGCCGATGCTGCCCGAGCCGATCTTTGTGGAAGGCGAGCGCGACGATATCGGCGTGGAAGTGGCCATGTGGTGGAACGACAGCTACCACGAGACGGTGCTCCCGTTCACCAACAACATTCCCCAGCGCGATGGCGGTACGCATCTTGCAGGCTTTCGCGGGGCGCTGACCCGTGCCATTCAGAAATACGCCGCCGAAAGCGGGATCGCCAAGCGCGAGAAGATCAGCTTTACCGGCGACGATGCCCGTGAGGGGCTCACCTGTGTGCTTTCGGTAAAGGTACCCGATCCGAAATTCTCCAGCCAGACGAAAGACAAGCTGGTGAGCTCCGAGGTGCGGCCCGCCGTCGAGGGGCTGATGAACGAGAAGCTCTCCGAGTGGTTCGAGGAGAACCCGAACGAGGCCAAGCAGATCGTCGGCAAGATCATCGAGGCGGCGCTGGCCCGCGAGGCGGCGCGCAAGGCGCGCGAGCTGACGCGGCGCAAGACGGCGATGGATGTGAACTTCCTCGCCGGCAAGCTCAAGGATTGCTCGGAGAAGGACCCTTCGAAAACCGAGCTTTTCCTCGTGGAGGGCGACAGCGCCGGCGGCTCGGCCCAAACCGGGCGCGACAGGGGCACGCAGGCGGTGCTGCCGCTGCGGGGCAAGATCCTCAACGTGGAGCGCGCGCGGTTCGACCGGATGCTATCGAGCCAGGAGATCGGCAATCTCGTGATGGCGCTCGGCACCGGCATCGGGCGCGACGAGTTCAACATCTCCAAGCTGCGTTACCACAAGATCGTCATCATGACCGATGCCGACGTGGATGGCGCGCATATCCGTACGCTGCTGCTCACCTTCTTCTACCGGCAGATGCCGGAGCTGATCGAGGGCGGCTATCTCTACATCGCGCAGCCGCCGCTCTACAAGGTGATGCGCGGCAAGTCGGAGGTGTATCTTAAGGATCACCCGGCGCTGGAGGATTATCTTATCCAGCAGGGCACCGACGATGCCGTGCTGCGGCTTGGCTCGGGCGAAGAGATCACCGGGCAGGATCTTGTGCGGGTGGTCGAGGAGGCGCGGCAGGCCAAGCGCATTCTCGAGGCCTTCCCCACGCATTACCCGCGCCACATTCTCGAACAGGCGGCGATTGCCGAGGCTTTTCTTCCTGGCAAGGCTGATGCCAACCTGCAGGGCGTGGCCGATGCGGTTGCCGCGCGGCTCGACCTTATCGCGCTTGAATACGAGCGCGGCTGGCAGGGGCGGATCACCCAGGATCACGGCATCCGCCTCGCGCGCATCCTGCGCGGGGTGGAGGAGGTGCGCACGCTCGACGGCCCGGTGCTGCGCGGCGGCGAGGCGCGGCGGCTTGGGCAGATGACGCAGGCTTTGCGCGAAATCTACACGCAGCCCGCCGCTCTGCACCGCAAGGACCGCTCGCAGGCCATCTACGGCCCGCTCGACCTTCTGGAGGCGATCCTGCAGGAAGGCGAGAAGGGGCTAACCCTGCAGCGCTACAAGGGCCTTGGCGAGATGAACCCGAACCAGCTCTGGGAAACCACGCTCGACCCCGAGGCGCGCACGCTTCTACAGGTGAAGATCGACGATGTGGCCGAGGCGGACGACCTCTTCACCAAGCTGATGGGCGACGTGGTGGAGCCGCGCCGCGAGTTCATCCAGCAAAACGCCCTGAACGTGGAAAACCTCGATTTCTGATCGCGACCCGGAGCGACGCGAAAGACCGGGCGAAGGAGGCCCTCCGATGGCAGAGAGATTCACTGGCGTCATCACGCCTCTGCTGACCCCGTTCAACGGCGACCTGAGTGTCGCGACTGATCTTTATCTCGAGCATGCGCGCGGCTGCCTCGCGGAGGGCGCGCATTATCTCTCGCCCTTCGGCACCACCTCGGAGGCGCTCAGCCACTCGTTGCGGGAACGGATGGAGGTTCTGGAGCTTCTGGTGACTTCCGGCACGGCGCGCCCCGAGCAGCTGATGCCCGGCACCGGGCTCTGCTCGCTGGAGGAAACGGAAACGCTCTGCCGCCATGCGGTGGAGCTTGGTTGCGCCGCCGTGATGACCCTGCCACCCTTCTTCTTCGTCAACGCAAGCGACGAGGGGCTCTATCGCTACTTCGCCACGCTGATCGAGCGGTTGGGCACCGATGGGCTCAAGATCTGCCTATACCATATTCCGCAGATGACCCGCATCGGCATCTCCCCCGCACTCGCAGCGCGGCTCAACGAGGCCTTCCCCGAGATCGTGGTGGCGCTCAAGGACAGCTCCGGAAACTGGGAAAACACCCGCGCCACGATCGAGGCGGCGCCGGGGCTTTCCGTCTTTCCGGGCTCCGAGAGCATGATGTGCGCGGCGATGAAGCTGGGCGGCGGAGGCTGCATTTCGGCGTCGTGCAATTCCAACGTGGCGGCCATTCGCGGGCTTTACGATCTGGCAACGAAGGAGCGCTGGGAAGAGGCTGCCGAGGCCGCGCCGCAGATCGACGCGCACAGGAAGGCGGTTCAGGATGGTGGGCTCATCCCGGGGCTGAAAGCCTACAAGGCCCATGTCACGGGCGACGAGCGCTGGCTTACGCTTCGCCCGCCGCTCGAGGATGCCGACCCTGCCTTGGGACCGAAGCTCGCGGCAACGCTCTGAGGCGCCGCCGCGCGCCTTGTCAGTTCACTGTCGAAGTCAGGCCTTCGGGTTGCCCAACCACCACGAAGGTCAGGTTCTCGGGGTCGAGGCGTTCGCGGGCCACACGGTTGATGTCTTCCAGCGTCACCGCGTTCATCCGGTCGTTGCGCGTGACGATGTAATCTGTCGGGAGCCCGTTGAACTGCATGCCCACCGTGATGTCGGCAATCGGCCCGTTGCCATCGAAGCGCAGCGGGTAGGCGCCGGTGATGTAGGTTTTGGCGGCTTCCAGCTCTTCGGCGGTAACACCCTCGCTGCGAATGCGCTCCCATTCGTCACGGATCACATCGATGGCTTCCGCCACCCTGTCATTCGCGGAAGAAACCGAGCCGATCCAAAGATCGGCGCCGTCCTTGTCGGCGAGATAGGAATAGACGCCATAGGTGAGTCCGCGTTTCTCGCGCACCTCGGTCATCAGCCGGCTCTCGAAGCCGCCACCGCCGATGATGTGGTTGAGGATGAAGGCGGCGAAGAAATCCGGGTGCTCCCGGGGCAGGCCGCGCTGGCCGAAGATGGCAACCGATTGCGGCGTCTCGAACTCCACGACCTCGATGCCACCCGGCAGGTTCAGATCGGCGTCTCCGGGCAGGGGTGCGCCGGTTTCGGGCAGATCGCCCAAGAGGGTGTCGAGCATTGCCGACAGTTCCTCACGGGTGATGTCGCCCACCGCGCTTACATAGAGCCTGTCACGGGCGAGGACGGCACTGTGGGCTTTCAGAATATCGTCGCGGGTAAGAGCGGCGATGCTCTCCGGTGTGCCGTCCTCGGGGCTGGCATAGGGATGATCGCCATAGACAAGCGAGGCGAACTTCTCGCGGACAATCGAATCCGGGTCTTTCGCATCGGAATTCACGCTGGCGAGCAGTTGCGCGCGCACGCGTTCGATGGCGTCCTCGTCGAAATTCGGCTCGACGATGCTGCCACGCAGCAGTTCCAGCGCGCGGTCTTTCGTTTCGGTCAGGAAGCGTGCCGAGATGCTCACCGCGTCGTCATGGCTGGAATAGTTGAAGTCCGCCGCGATGGCCTCCATCTCGCGAGTGAATCCCCGCGAATCGAGCTGGCCCGTGCCCTCTTCAAGCAACGATGTCATCAAGCTCACCGAGCCGAGCGCATCCGGCTCGTCAAGCGAGGTGCCGCCGCGAAAGCGCAACTCCAGTGCCACGAAGGGGATGGAGTGATCCTCCACCAGCCAGGCTTCGATACCGCCCGGCGTCGTGATCTCTTCGATCTCAACTTCTGCAGTGGCAGAAACCGCCGTGAGCATCAGCAGAGAGAGCCCTGCGACGGGCGCAAGAAGAAAGGCGCGGAACGAACTCATTGGGTCACCTCCGGGGCTTCCAGGTAGCCCGTTACCGATTTGTTGCGGTCGAACACCATGCGCGCGGCCTCGAGTACATCCTCTTCGGTCACGGCCTGCAGGATATCGGGCCACGCCTGAACGTCTGCCACCGTCAGGCCCTGCGTGAGGGCGCTGCCATAACGATTGGCGAGCTGGTTCACGTCGTCTCGGGCATAGATCTGCTCGGCCCTGATCTGCATCTTGATCCGTTCGAGATGGTCGCCATCCACACCGGTCTCCAGCAGCGTGGCGATCACGTCGTCCATTGCCGCCTCCGCGGTCTCCAGCGTAACCCCGGCAGCGGGCGCCACAATCAGGTCGAAGGTCGTGTCATCCAGCGACTGGCCGCTGTATCGCGCCGATGTATAGACGGCAAGCTGTTGATCGAACTGGAGCTTTTCAGCCATCACTGAGGAGTTGCCCCCGCCCAGAAGCTCGGCGAAGATGGTCAGCGCGGCGGCCGTTTCCTGCGCGCCGCTGTCACGCTCCGGCGCTAAGTAGGTGCGCACCAGATAGGGCTGGCCCACACGCGGATCGACGAAGTTTAGGCGCCGCTCGGCCATCTGGCGCGGTTCCGAGGGCCGCACGCGCTCTGGCAAGTCGGGGTTGGCCGGAAGCGCGCCATAGTAGCGTTCGGCCAGCTGGCGCACCTCTTCGGGCGTCACGTCGCCCGCCACAACCAGCACGGCGTTGTTGGGCGAGTAATAGGTGCGGTAGTAATCCAGCGCATCATCGAGATTGAGCGTCACCATCTCGTGCTGCCAGCCTATCACCGGCACGCCGTAGCGGTGATTGAGATATTGCGCCGCATTCAGTTGCTCGTTGAAGAGCGCACCCGGGTTGTTCTCGATCCGCTGGTTGCGTTCCTCGATGATCACGTCACGCTCTGTCAGGATATCGCGCCCGTCGAGCTGAAGGTTCACCATCCGGTCGCTTTCCATCCGCATCATCAGTTCCAGCCGGTCGGCGGCCACGCGTTGAAAATAGGCGGTGTAATCGAAGCTGGTGAAGGCGTTGTCGCGCCCACCATTCCTCGCGACGGTGGCCGAAAACTCGCCCGGCTCCATCGTTTCGGTGCCCTTGAAGAGCAGGTGCTCGAGGAAATGCGCTACACCGGAGACCCCCGGCTTCTCATCTGCCGAGCCGGCCTTGTACCAGACCATGTGGACCACCACCGGAGCGCGGTGATCCTCGATCACCACCACTTCCATGCCGTTCTCGAGGGTGAACGCGGTCACCTGATCGTCGGCCTGGGCGGGAAGAGTCATGGCTGCCAGCAGGGCAAGAACCGCCGGTATCATTCGCATCAGTCGCCTCCTCTACGCGATGTCTGGGGGAAAGATACGCCCGCGCCCACCCGATTCAAGCGGGCTGACCGAGTTGTGAAGGCGAAGATGCCAGACTGCTGCGAAACGCCGCGCGCGCCGCTTCTGCGGTCATTCAACGGGCGGCGGTGCGGTGGGCGTGGGGATGCCCGCGCGGCGCAGCCTGTCGCGTTCGGCTTGCGAGTCGAGCCACTGGCGCTTGTAGGCCTCGGTGTAGTCGTCTCTCGGGCCGATGCGCAGGATGTTGCGTCGCCCGTAATTGCGGCGGATTTCCTTGTCTTCCACGCGCAGGACCTCGCGGATGTTGCCATCCGTGCCGTAACGGCGGCTGTGGCGCAGAAGCCCGGAATCGCTTGGAGCGATGCCGGCATTGGCCGTGGACGACAAGTTGCCGCCAAGCGCGGCCACGCCGTCGGCCTGCGGGTTCTGGTCTGTCCGGCTGCGCTGGCCCGGCGTGGGCGGAGGCAACTCGGCATAGCTCGTCGGCTCTTCCAGAGGAAGACCGGGCACGATGGAAAACTCGTCGGGCCCGTTGCCGGTGTTCTTGAACCGGGTCAGCGTTACCTCGCGGTCGCGCGAACAGGCGGCGACGACAAGGATGAGGCCAACGGTGACGATCGTGCGCGGCAGCGACATGCGCGAAACTCCAGTATTCGGTGCCCGACCTCTACCCGATCACGCGGGAAAGGTCACGCCTCCTTTTTCTCGCCAGAGAACACTACCATACCGACGGCCCCCACGAAAACCGCGATATCGGCGATGTTGAAGGCGTAGGGGTTGTCGATACCGCAGCAGGACATGTTGAGAAAGTCGGCCACCGCACCATAAACCAGCCTGTCGATGACGTTGCCAAGCGCACCGCCCACCAGGAGGCCGGCGGCGATTTTCTGCCAGATCCCGCCGGGCTCGCGCCGCACCCACCACAGCACACCGGCGCAGATGATGAGCGCGAGGGCGATGAGGATCCATCGCGTGTTGTTGCTCTCGCCCGAGAAGAGGCCGAAGTTGATGCCGTAATTCCACGCCATCCGCAGGTTGAAGAAGGGCGGGAACACGTCGAGCGATTTGATGCGGTCGAGATTGAGGATGTGGACCACGTAATACTTGCTGGCCTGATCGGCCAGAAAGGTGAGAAGCCCTACCCAGAAGATCGCGCGCATGATCCGCCCCCGCCTCGCCGCCTAGTGCCGAAAATGCCGCATGCCGGTGAGCACCATGGCAAGCCCGGCCTCGTCGGCCGCGGCGATCACCTCGTCGTCGCGCATCGAGCCGCCGGGCTGGATCACCGCCGTGGCGCCCGCTTCGGCGGCGGTCAGCAGCCCGTCGGCGAAGGGGAAGAAGGCATCGGAGGCCACCGCGCTGCCCCTTGTGAGCGGCTCGGGCAACCCCAGCGCCTCGGCCATGTCCTGCGCTTTGCGCGCGGCAATGCGGCAGCTATCCACACGGCTCATCTGGCCCGCGCCCACGCCCACCGTGGCGCCGTCCTTCACGTAGACGATGGCGTTGGACTTCACGTGCTTGGCCACTTTCCACGCGAAGAGCATGTCGGCCATCTCCCGGTCTGTCGGGGCGCGTTTGGTGACGACCCTGAGGTCGGTCACGTTGAGCTGGCCCGCATCCTTGTCTTGCACAAGGTAGCCGCCGGAAACCTGCTTGAGCATCAGCGCGGCCTCGGCAGGGTTGGCGAGGCCTTCGGTCGTCAGGAGCCGGAGGTTCTTCTTGGCGGCGAACACGGCCCTTGCATCGTCATCCGCCCCGGGCGCGATCACCACCTCGGTGAAGATCCTGGCAATCTCCTCCGCCGTGGCGCCATCGAGCGGCTGGTTCAACGCTATGATCCCGCCGAAGGCGCTGGTGCGGTCGCAATCGAAGGCGCGCAAATAGGCCTCCTTCAGGGTGGCGCCGCGTGCCACGCCGCAGGGGTTGGCGTGCTTGATGATTGCGCAGGCGGGGCCTTCCTCGGAGGGATATTCGCTTACCAGCTCGAAGGCTGCATCGGTGTCGTTGATGTTGTTGTAGCTCAGTTCCTTGCCCTGATGCTGTGTGGCCGTGGCCACGCCGGGGCGTTTGGAGCCATCGGTGTAGAACGCCGCCGCCTGATGCGGGTTCTCGCCGTAACGCAGGGTTTGCGCAAGCTGGCCCGCGACGGCGCGGCGGCGAGGGGTCTGCTCTCCAAGCGCCTGCGCCATCCAGCCCGAGACGGCGGCATCGTAGGCCGCGGTGCGGGCATAGGCGGTGAGGGCGAGCCGCTGGCGGAAGGCATAGGTGGTTTCGCCCGCGTTGGCATCGAGCTCGTCGAGCAGCGGCTGGTAATCCTCCACGTCGACGACAACGCTCACGAAGGCATGGTTCTTGGCGGCCGCGCGGATCATCGCAGGCCCGCCGATGTCGATATTCTCGATGCAGGTCGCGTAGTCGGCGCCCTTCGCCACGGTCTCATCGAACGGGTAGAGGTTGACCACCAAGAGGTCGATCGGGCCGATGCCGTGGGCTTCCATCGCGGCCAGGTGATCGGCATTGTCGCGCAGGGCCAGAAGGCCGCCATGCACCATCGGGTGGAGCGTTTTCACCCGTCCGTCCATCATCTCGGGAAAGCCAGTCACCTCCGCCACGTCACGCACCTCGAGCCCGGCCTCGCGCAGCGCCTTGGCGCTGCCGCCGGTAGAGAGCAGCTCCACCCCGCGCTCCGAAAGCGCCTTGCCCAGCGCGATGAGCCCGGTCTTGTCGGATACGGAAAGCAGGGCGCGTTTGAGCGGGGCGCGGTCGGGGGCGGCGTTGGTCATGGGCAGCAGTTCCTCGGGTCGTCTGTCTACATGTCTTCGGTCACCGGATCGCGCGTGTCGCGGGCAAGATCGCGGATGCCGATCGGCGTGTCCTGCGGCTTGGCCAGAGACCACCGCACGCGCGTCGCATAGCCCATCGCGCGGCCGGAGAGAACAATCTGTTTGGTCGCACGGGGCTTCAGGCGGGTTTTTTCGAGGTAGACGCTGGGCTGAAGCGAGATTTCGGCGGTGCCATCGGTGCGCAGCACCCAGATCTCGCCGCTCATCAGCGCCATGGAGGCCGCATTTCCCCCCATGTCGAGCGACACATCCACGTCCGGGTGAAGGTGAAACCGGATGACGAAGCCGATCCCCTCGAGTCCGGTCGCGTCGAGCGCGGCATCGAAACGGGTCTTGTCCGCATCCTCGAGCGCGAAGAGCGAATCCTCCCCGGCCAGACCGCGCCCGTCGAAGGTGAGCTCCAGCTTGCGTGCATGGGTTAGACCGAAGCGCCGGATATAGCCGTCATGCGCCCCCTCGAAGCGCAGCCCGTCGGTGGCATGGCCCACCTCGATGGGCACGGTCCTCGGCGCTTCCACGAGATACTCGCGCGCATCCTTGCCGGTTTCGATGCGACCGCTCGAGCGTTCGCCGAGGATCAGCGTGGAATGCGAGGGCGTGGCGCGCCCCGCGCGCCGCCAGTCGGCGCCGAAATTCGCACCAGAGCCGCAATTCACGATCAATTGCCGCCGCCCGGAGGTGAGCTCGAACGCCAGTGTGGAGGCATGGGCATCGCTCGCGGCGGCGCCAGTGGGAGGCGGAGCAGCGTCGATGATGACGCTGGTGCGCCCGGCGCTCAGCCGCGCAAAGCCCATCGAAAGGCCGTCCGGCTGGCGCGTCTTCACGCCGCTATTGGCGAGCGCGTTGTCGAGCCGCCCCTCCAGCCCCCGCCCCCCGCCATGAAAACGCGCAAGCCCGCCATCGGCGTGACGCAGGGTGCGCAGGGTGGGCGCGATGCGCTCGATCGCCTGCCAATGGGTGTTGCTCACCGCACGCTGAGCCTCGCCCAGCGCCACGCTTGCCCATGTGAGCAGGGTGAACACCTCGAGCAGTTCCTCGGGGTTGCGCGTGGGCAGACCGCCCTCGGCGTCGATCTGGCTCTTGCATTCGTTGTCGAGCCCGGCCAGCGCCGCAGCCACGTGGTGCTCCATGCCCTCGAGCGAGAGCCCGGCATAGATGAGCCCCGTAATCGCCTCGAACCTTGGCAGGCCCGGCGCCGAGGCATGCCAGCGTCGCCCCAGAAACTCCGCCTGCGCGGCGAGCGCGCCCATGAAGGCCTTGGATTGCTCGCTGCCCTGCCCGCTCAACAGGAAGAGCGCATGGCTGATCCAGCGGATCAGGCGCCGCCCGGTGAGGTCCGGGGTCCAGCCCGGGCCATGGCCGCGTCCGTAAATCTCTATCCAGCGCCACACCCATTCCTGCGCGCGGGCGCGCGCCGGGGCATCGCCGGCGGCGGCCAGATCATCGAGCCAGCCGAAGCCGTGAAGTGCCTCCGCGAAAGCCGCATCTGGCGGTGTCAGATCCCACATGTTGGTGTCCGGCGCCTGCAGGAGATGCCCGGCGAAGAGGAAATTGCCCGCGGAAAGCTGGCGCCCACGGGCGTAGCTGCCGATGCTGCGCGGCTCGGGCTGCGAGACGAAGGCCGTGGCGGTGCGGCCCATTGCGGCGCGTCGGGCCGCCAAGCGGTTTCGAAACCGCGTCAGACGCGCGGCGAAATCTGCAGATGGTGCCATCGCTCTTGCCTCGTCGCGCTCTTTCTGGCGCTGGTGGCGAGAGTATAGCGCGCGGAGCGCTGCAAGTCACGGCGGAATAGGCGAGGATCAACGCAATCAGGGGCCGGAAACCGGCCCCTCTGCATTCATGTGTCAACGGTAGAGCGACGGCGCGGGGCGCGCGTCAGACGTTGATGAAGGCGATGAAGATCAGGGTGAGGATGATCAGCGCCACGGCCCAGGCTGTTGCGCGAACAAAGCCCTCGAAGGTCTTTTCCTGAACCTTGATGTCCATTTCGCCGTGCTTGTGTTCAGCCATGTCGTGCGGTCCTCTGGCATTTGATCGTTCTGACGGTGCTTCTGTTACCGGATTTCCCGGCCCCTGTCACCACCTGCAACGCGCCCCGGACCGATTTGTCGCGCCACCCTGAAACCGCCCGTCGGCTCGCAGGCCGGACGCTTCTTTCAGGCCTTCTCCAGCTCTTGCACGAGGCGGAAGCCGATGCGTGCGGGCGCGGCTTCTTCCACCCGCTTGGGAAGCGCGCGCAGCATCACGTTGAGCTGGCTCACGTGCTGGATGAGCTGGGTTTTCGTGCCGCTGGGATCGGTGCCGTAGAAGGTCACGATATCGGGGTCGAAGAAGCCCAGACCTTCGATGCGGATCACCCCGGCCTCGGCCCCGGTAAAGCCCATGGCGATCTCGTGCTCGTTGTCGAGTGTCTTCTCGAAGTTGCGGATGTAGAGGATGAGCCGTTCATAGGCCCATTCGGCCTCGCTTTTGTCTTCGCTTCCGGTGAGGGTCACGCCCTCTGTCACATCGCGCCCACCCTGGCAGGCGTCCGGGTCGGCATGGACCTCGTGACAGCGCGGGCGCGCGTCATTCTCCGCCACCTCCGCCGTGGTCTTGATCTCGTTATCCATCTGCGGCCCCCTCAAGGCTTGCCGGCCTGCCAGAGCCACGCGCCATCCTCCCGGCGCCAGCGCTTGACGCGGCCAGCCTGAAGCAGGTGATTGAGATGCGCAACCGTTTCCGCCAGCGCGAGGCCGTAGATGTCGGCATCGATGTGGCGCTTGAAGAGCGGGCCGAAACACTCGGTGGCGATCCTCGGCTCGGCCAGATGCTGCTCCAGACGCTCGAGCGCGCCATGGTGATTGTCGATCAGTTGGCGCATTCGCACCGGCAGCCCGGTGAACGGGCGCTTGTGGCCGGAGAGAACCATGTGTTCGGGTCGCGCGAGCGCCTTGAACCGCCCGCAGGCCTCGAGCCATTCGCTTACCGGGTCGGCCTCCGGTTCGGCGGGGTAGACACCCAGATTGGGACTGATGGAGGAGATGATCTGATCGCCCGCAACCACCAGCCCGTCGTCGCGGCTCCAGAGCGTCAGGTGTTCGGGTGCATGGCCATTGCCGATGTGCACATCCCAGTCGCGCCCGCCCATGCGAAACAGGTCGCCCTGCCTGAGCCGCCTGTAGCCCACCGGAAGCGGGTGGCAAACATCGACGAAATTGTAAGGTCGCTGGGTCTTGCGCGCCTCGTATATCTCGGGCGCCATCCCCGCGGCGCGCCAGAAGGCCAGCGCCTGCGGAGTGGGCTCGGCCTCTTCGTCGAGGATCAGCATCCGCGCCATCATCCATGCGGTGCGTGTTGTTACCAGCTCGGCCTCGAACCGAGCCATCAGCCAGCCCGCCATTCCTACGTGATCGGGGTGGTGATGGGTGAGCACGACGCGGTCCACGGGCTTGCCCGCCAGCGGGCCCGAAAGCAGGCTCTCCCAGATCGCGACAGATTTTTTCGTGAACATGCCGGTATCGACGACCGTCCAGCTTGCGCCCTCGTCGAAGGCGTAGATGTTCACATGGTCGAGCGCGATCGGCAGGGGAAGGCGCATCCAGAGCACACCCGGGGCGATCTCGATGCAGCGGCCCGGCTCGGGCGACACGTCCAGCGGGTAGCCGATGGTGTCAGGCGCGCCATCCATCATGCCGCGAGTTCATCCGCCGACAGGGCATAGAGATCGGCTGCGCCGCTCGTGGCATGGGCCAGACACGCGGCATGTTCGGGCAGGAGCGCCCGAATATAGAAGCGCGCCAGCGCGGTGCGCGGGCCTGTGCCGCCTTCCGCCAGCGCGGCGGACAGATGGAAATGCCCGCCCAGCACCCGGCCCCAGGCCCGCAAGAAGGGCAGCGCGCCGGCGAAGCGCTCGTTGACCTCGCCTTGCGACACCATCCACTCCGTCGCGTCGCGCAGGCTCTCCGTGGCCTGCCAGACAGCTTCGGCCAGATCGGGCAGAGTGGCGCGGGCGGCCTCGGCCCTGGTCTCGATCTCGTCGAGCAGCGCAGCGGCGGCCTCGCCGCCATCCATCAGCTTGCGTCCGCAGAGGTCCATCGCCTGAATCCCGTTGGTGCCCTCGTAGATCGCGCAGACCCGCACGTCGCGGGCGTATTGCGCCGCGCCCGTCTCTTCCACGTAGCCCATTCCGCCATGCACCTGGATGCCCAGATCGGCCACCCGGATGCCCGTCTCCGTGCCGAAGGCCTTGGTGATCGGCGTGAGAAACGCGGCGCGCGTGGCCCAATCGGCCTGGCCAGTGGCATGGGCCATGTCGGTGGCCACGGCGTTGGAGAGCGCGATGGCGCGTGCGGCGAAGGTGTCGGCCTTCATCGTCATCAGCATCCGCCGCACATCGGCGTGATCGAGGATCGTGCCGGTGCCGCCCTCGACGAGGCTCCGGCCCTGACGCCGCTCGGCGGCATAGGCCAGCGCATGTTGGGTGGCGGCCTCCGCCGTGCCAATCCCCTGCACGCCCACGCCGAGCCGCGCGTTGTTCATCATGGTGAACATCGCGCGCATTCCGTCATGCTCCTGCCCGATCAGCCAGCCCCGCGCGCCTTCGAACTGCAACACCGCCGTGGGGCTGCCATGCAGGCCCATCTTGTGCTCCAGGCTCACGGTGTGCACGCCGTTGCGCTCGCCCGGTTCGCCATCCTCACCGGGAATGAATTTTGGCACGAGAAACAGGCTGATACCCTTCGTGCCTGGCCCGCCATCCGGCAGCCGCGCCAGCACGAGGTGGCAGACATTCGATGTGAAATCGTTGTCGCCCCAGCTGATATAGATCTTCTGGCCGGTGATCGCGTAGCTGCCATCCCCCTTCGGTTCGGCCCGCGTGCCGAGCGCGCCCACGTCGCTTCCCGCCTGCGGCTCGGTGAGGTTCATCGTGCCCGACCATGCGCCGCTGACGAGCTTGGGTAGGTAAAGCGCCCTGATCTCGTCGCTCGCGTGGTTCTCGAGCGCCTCGATCTGGCCCTGCGTCATCAGCGGAGCGATCTGCAGGCTCAAACAAGCGCCCGACATGAATTCGTTGACTGCCGTCGCGAGCGTGATGGGCAGCCCCATCCCGCCATGTTCCGGGCTGGCCGAAATCGCCACCCAGCCGCCTTCCGCGATGGCGCGATAGCCCGCGTCGAAGCCCGGCGAGCAGCGCACCACGCCGTTCTCCAGCCTTGCGGGGTGTAGATCGCCCTGCCGCTGCAGAGGGGCAAGCACCTCCTCGCACATGCGCCCGGCCTCGAGGAGAATCGCGCTGACCGTCTCGGGCGTCGCCTCGGCGAAGCGTCCGGTTTCTGCCAGCTTGGCGAAGCCCACCACATGTTCGAACAGGAACTCGAACTCCGAAACGGGTGCGCGATATGCCATGACTGTCTCCTATCCGGAACCCGGGCCGGCGCAGCGGGTTGGCAATTGCGTGCGCGGCGACTATTGAACCTTGATCCGGCCCAAGCCTAGCGTCGGGCCGTGCGCCATCAACTCGAACGCTGCGTCAGACCCCATCGCCATGACCAAAACCACCACTATCCTGCCTGCCGACGACGAGGGGTTCAAGCGCGCCTCCGGTCTGCTGCGCGCGGGCGAGCTCGTGGCCTTCCCCACGGAAACGGTTTATGGCCTCGGCGCCGATGCCATGCAAGACACCGCGGTGGCGCGCATCTTCGAGGTGAAAGGGCGGCCCAGCTTCAACCCGTTGATCGTGCATGTGCGCGATGTCGATGCCGCGCGCGATCTCGCGGAATGGACGGATGAGGCCGACAGGCTTGCGGCGGCGTTCTGGCCCGGGCCGCTTACGCTGGTGTTGCCGCTCAAGCCGGGCGCGGGCATTTCGAAACTCGCCACCACCGGGTTGCCCACGCTTGCCATCCGCAGCCCCGCCCATCCGGTGGCACAGGCCTTGCTTGCCGCGTTCGGCGGGCCGATCGCCGCGCCGTCGGCCAACCCCTCGGGGCGCATCAGCCCCACCACCGCCGCGCATGTCGAGGCCGGTCTTGCGGGCAGGATCGCCGCCATTCTCGACGGCGGCCCCTGCGAC
>JAVKDQ010000081.1:0-14153 GCA_040222155.1 Roseovarius sp. | reverse complement strand
TCCGCCTTCGCCATCGCCAAGGAAGCCCTCAGCTATCACATGGGCTGGGACCGCGCCTGGGCCTCCCCCGAGCCGCGCCAGCGCTACGACGCGATCATCATCGGCGCGGGCGGTCATGGCCTCGCCACGGCCTATTACCTCGGCAAGAATCACGGGCTGAAGAACGTGGCCATCCTCGAGAAGGGCTGGCTCGGCGGCGGCAACACGGGCCGCAACACCACCATCATCCGCTCCAACTACCTGCAGGACGCCTCGGCGGCGATCTACGAGAAATCCCGCTCGCTCTACGAGACGCTCAGCCAGGATCTCAACTACAACGTCATGTTCTCGCCCCGCGGCGTGATGATGCTGGCCCAGACCCAGCACGAGATCCGCGGCTACGAGCGCACCGCCCACGCGAACGCCCTGCAAGGCGTGAAGACCGAGTTCATCTCGCCCCGCCGCGTGAAGGAGCTCTGCCCGATCATCAATATCGACGGCCCGCGCTACCCCGTCCTCGGCGCCCTCTGGCAAGACCGCGCCGGCACCGCGCGCCACGATGCCGTGGCCTGGGGCTATGCCCGCGCCTGCTCGGCCATGGGCATGGACGTGATCCAGAAATGCGAAGTCACCGGCATCCGCTCGGAAAACGGCAAGGTCGTGGGCGTCACCACCAACCGGGGCGACATCGGCTGCGACAAGCTCGGCATCGTCGTGGCGGGTCATTCGGGGCACCTCGCCGACATGGCGGGCTTCCGCCTGCCCATCGAGTCCGTGGCGCTGCAGGCGCTCGTCTCCGAGCCCATCAAGCCCTGCATGGACGTGGTGGTGATGGCCAACACCGTGCACGGCTACATGAGCCAGTCCGACAAGGGCGAGATGGTGATCGGCGGCGGCGCCGACGGCTACAACAACTACACCCAGCGCGGCTCCTTCCACCATGCCGAGGAAACCGTGCGCGCGCTCATCGAAACCTTCCCCATCATCTCGCGCCTCAAGATGCTGCGCCAATGGGGCGGCATCGTCGACATGACCGGCGACCGCTCGCCCATCCTGTCGAAGACCCCGCTTGAGAACTGCTTCATCAACTGCGGCTGGGGCACGGGCGGCTTCAAGGCCATCCCCGGCTCGGGCTGGGGCTTTGCCGAGCTCATGGCAAAGGGCTACTCGCCCCTTTGTGACGAGTTTTCGCTCGACCGTTTCCGCGAAGGCCGCTTCATCGACGAATCCGTCGCCGCGGGGGTCGCGCACTGATGCAAGCCGTCATGATCAGCACGATCCCGCCAATGGCAAGGATCGGCCTAGCCCATACCCCCCGTCGCGCGGGGTTTGGCCGCTCGGATGCGGGGATTTCCGCTCAGTCTTCCGCGCGCGCTCCCGCGCGCCCATCCTCCCTGTCACCCACAAAGGAGGATCGGAAATGTCATACGAATGGCAAAGGTCGAAAGACATGCCGGATTTCACCCGCACCGGGCAGCAGGGTGCAAGCTCGGGCCGCCTCGGCTGGCTCGTTCTCGTGCTCGCGCTTCTGGGCGGCGCGGTGCTCGTCAGCTTCATCGGGTCGGCCACAACCCCTCTCGAACCTGCCGCTGAAAGCACCGGCACAACCGGCACACCCGCGCAAGACGGCTGAGGCCCCCCGCCTCGCAACGCTTCCCGGCGGGCGCGCCCAAGCGCCCGCCGCCCTTTCGCCCGCTCGCCGGGCTTTCCCCGAACAATCAACCCAAGCACGGTGGAGACGCGCATGCTGATCCTGACCTGCCCCTATTGCGGCGTCAAAGGCGAAGAGACCGAGTTTCACGCCGGCGGCGAGGCGCATCTCAAGCGCTTCGGCCCCGGCTCCTCGGACGAGGAGTTTCACGGCTATCTCTTCTCGAAGGTGAACCCCAAGGGCGTCCATTTCGAGCGCTGGCGGCACGCGCATGGCTGCGGCAAGTGGTTCCACGCCGCGCGCGACACGGTCACGCTCGAGGTCTACGGCACCTATCCCGCGCAAACCACCGAGCCGCCGCAAGACATCAAGGACAAGATCTCGGCCAAGAAGCCGGGCTGGAGCTGGAGAGAGTTCGCATGAGCACACGTCTCGCACAGGGCGGCCGCCTCATCGACAAGGGCGCGCAGCTCAAGTTCACCTTCAACGGCAAGCACCTGCGCGGCTGCGCGGGCGACACGCTCGCCTCGGCGCTTCTCGCGAATGACCAGATGCTCGTGGGCCGCTCCTTCAAGTATCACCGCCCCCGCGGCATCGTGGGCTCGGGCGCCGAAGAGCCCAACGCGCTCTTCAACATGGGCAAGGGCTCGAAATTCGAGCCCAACCAGCGCGCCACCACCACCGAGCTCTTCGACGGGCTCACCTGCGAAAGCCAGAACCACTGGCCCTCGCTCGAGTTCGACGTGGGCGAGATCAACTCCAAGCTCTTCGCGCGCTTCCTGCCCGCGGGCTTCTACTACAAGATGTTCATCCATCCCCGCCCGCTCTGGAAGCATGTCTACGAGCCCTTCATCCGCCAGTCGGCGGGGCTTGGCCGGGCACCCAAGGCCCGCGACGAGGACAAGTACGAGCATTTCTACGCCTTCGTCGACGTGGCCGTGATCGGCGGCGGGGTCGCGGGGCTTCAGGCGGCGAAAGCGGCCGCCGAGACCGGCGCGCGCGTGCTCGTCATGGAGCAGACCGCGCATTGGGGCGGTCGCGCCCCCGTTGACAACGAAACTGTCAACGGAATGCCTGTGGATAAGTTCGTGGATGAAATCGTGGCAGAGCTCTCCGCGATGGAAAACGTGACGATGCGCACCCGTATGATGGGCGCGGGCGTCTACGATCACGGCTACATGCTGGGCTACGAGCGCGTGACCGATCACAAGCCCGATGCGGCAGGCCCCCGCCACCGCCTCTGGCGTATCCGCACCGGCCAGATCATCACCGCCACCGGCGCCATCGAGCGCCCCATCAGCTTCGCCGGCAACGATGTGCCGGGCGTGATGCTGGCCTCCGCGATCCGCGATTATGCCGTCAATTACGGGGTGTCCGTGGGCGACCGCACCGTCGTTGTCACCAATAACGACGATGCCTACCGCACCGCCATCTGCCTTAAAAACCTGGGGCTCGACGTGCCGCTCATCCTCGATGCCCGCGCCTCGGGCGGCGGCAAGCTGGCCGATGAGGCCCGCGCGCTCGGCATCCGCATCGAAAACGGCAAGGGCATCGCCAAGGTCAAGGGCGGCAAGCGCGTCGAGGGCGTGGCGATCTGCGCCCAGGCCGGCGAGGGCGCCGTGCTCGAGGAGATCAAGTGCGACGCGGTGGCCATGTCGGGTGGCTGGTCGCCGGTGGTGCACCTCTGGTCGCATTGCGGCGGCAAGCTCATCTGGGACGAGGCGCAGGCGGCTTTCCGCCCGGATGTGCATAAAGCGCCGACCGGTGACGCAGGGGAAGCCTTTGTTATCCCCGCAGGTTCCGCCAATGGCCTGCTCGATCTGGCCGGCGTGCTGGCCGATGCCGATGCCGCCGGCAAGGCCGCCGCCAAGGCACTGGGCTTCAAGCCCGGCAAGGGCACGGCCCCGACCGCCCCCGCAGAGGAAGAGGCGCCCATCCAGCCCATCTGGCTCATGCCGCAGGGCGCCAAGATCCAGCTGCGCATGAAGTCCTGGCTCGATTATCAGAACGACGTGAAGGTCTCCGACGTGCAGCTCGCCGCCCGCGAGGGCTTCGAGAGCGTCGAGCATGCCAAGCGCTACACCACGCTCGGCATGGCCACCGATCAGGGCAAGCTCTCCAACATCAACGGCCTCGCGATCCTCTCGGACGCACTGGGCCAGCCCATCCCGCAAACCGGCACCACCACCTTCCGCCCGCCCTACACGCCCATCTCGCTCGCCTCCATCGCGGGCGAGGCGAAGGGCCCGCTCTTCATGCCCATCCGCAAGACGCCGTTGCATGGCTGGCACGAGGCAAACGGCGCCTATTTCGAGCCCGTGGGCGCATGGCGGCGCCCCTATGCCTTCCAGCGCGCGGGCGAGAGCGTGGAGCAGGCGGTGCATCGCGAGATCAACGCCGTGCGCGCCAGCCTCGGCCTGCTCGATGCCTCGACGCTGGGCAAGCTCATCGTCAAGGGCCCCGATGCGGGCCGCTTCCTCGACATGCTCTACACCAACATGATGAGCACGCTCAAACCCGGGCGCTGCCGCTACGGCCTCATGTGCAACGAGAACGGCTTCCTGATGGATGACGGCGTGGTGGCCCGGATCGACGAGGAGACCTTCCTCTGCCACACCACCACCGGCGGCGCCGAGAGCATCCACGGCCACATGGAGGAATGGCTCCAGACCGAATGGTGGGACTGGAAGGTCTACGTCGCCAACGTCACCGAGCAATATGCCCAGATCGGCGTGGCCGGCCCCAATTCGCGCAAGGTGCTGCAAAAGCTCACCGGCGATGACATCTCCGGCGAGGCGCTTCCCTTCATGGGCTGGAAGGACATCACGCTTTCGGGCGTGCCCGTGCGCGCCTACCGCATCTCCTTCGCGGGCGAGCTCTCCTTCGAGCTGGCGATCCCGGCAGGCCATGGCCGCGCCATCTGGGATGCGCTTCTGGAGGCCGGGCAGGAGTTCGACGTGCAGCCCTACGGCACCGAGGCCATGCACGTGATGCGCGCCGAGAAGGGCTTCATCATGATCGGCGACGAGACCGATGGCACCGTGATCCCGCAGGATCTGGGCCTCGACTGGGCGATCTCGAAGAAGAAAGAGGATTACATCGGCAAGCGCGCGCAGGAGCGCAAACACATGGCAAGCCCCGACCGCTGGAAGCTCGTGGGCCTCGAGACGCTCGACGGCTCCGTCATCCCCGATGGCGCCTATGCCGTGGCCGAGGGCACCAACGCCAACGGCCAGCGCAAGACGCAAGGCCGTGTCACCTCCACCTATCACTCGCCCACGCTCGGACGCGGCATCGCCATGGGTCTCGTCCATAACGGGCCGGACCGCATGGGCGAGGTGATCGAGTTCGCCAAGGTCGATGGCGGCACGGTCAAGGCCAAGATCGTCGATCAGGTCTTCTACGACAAGGACGGGGAGAAGCAGAATGTCTGAGGCTGTGAGCGCGCTTCAGGGCGCAGACTATGCGGGCACCGCGACGGTGCGCGAGATGGGCCTCACCGGCATGATCACCCTGCGCGGCGATCACGCGGATGCCAAGCTCAAGAAGGCCGTGAAGGCCGCCACCGGCGCGGCCCTCCCCGCGCAGCGCAAGGCCGAGATGGCCGGCGATGCGGGCGCGCTCTGGATGTCGCCCGACGAGCTGATGCTGCTCGTTGGCTACGAGGCCGTGGGCGAGACGCTCGACAAACTCGAGGCCGCGCTCGAGGGCGCGCATTTCCTCGCCGTCAACGTCTCCGATGCCCGCGCGCTCTTCGAAGTGAAGGGCCCAGGCGCGCGCGAGGTCATCGCCAAGCTCTGCCCCGTCGACATGTCCGAGGCCGCCTTCGCCCCCGGCGATTTCCGCCGCACCCGCATGGCGCAGGCGGCGGCCGCCTTCTGGATGGTGGATGCGGAAACCATCCGCATCATCTGCTTCCGCTCGGTGGCCGAGTATGTCTTCGGGCTCCTGAAGGATGCCGCCGAACCGGGGGGAGAGGTGGGCTTTTTCTGAGCCTGTCCCGCCATTCGAGTATTTGAAGAAAGATGAAAGCCGGGCGCCCGTTCCGGCTTTCATCTTTCCATAAATACTCACTGCCCTGCCCTCGACGCCGCGCAACAGGGGGTTGACGCGCCCCCGGTTGCCGACACATGTAGACCTCAGGTTTAACGCAAACAGCAAGGGGTCCAACATGGCTTTCGAACTTCCCGATCTTCCCTACGCCCATGACGCACTCGAGGCGAGCGGCATGTCGAAGGAGACGCTGGAATACCACCACGACATTCACCACAAGGCCTATGTCGATAACGGCAACAAGGCGATTGCCGGCACCGAATGGGAAGGCAAGTCTGTCGAGGAGATCATCAAGGGCACCTATGACCCGAAAGCCGTGGCACAGAACGGCATCTTCAACAACGCCTCGCAATACTGGAACCACAACCAGTTCTGGGAGATGATGGCGCCGGGCGGCACCGGCATGCCGGGCGAGCTGGAGAAGGCGATCACCGAGAGCTTCGGCTCGGTCGACGAGTTCAAGTCGCAATTCGCCGCCGCGGGCGCGGGCCAGTTCGGCTCGGGCTGGTGCTGGCTGGTGAAGGATACCGACGGCGCGCTGAAAGTCACCAAGACGGAGAACGGGGTGAACCCGCTCTGCTTCGGCCAGACGGTGCTTCTGGGCTGCGACGTGTGGGAGCACAGCTACTACATCGACTTCCGCAACAAGCGCCCCGCCTACCTGCAGAACTTCCTCGACAACCTCGTGAACTGGGAGAACGTGGCCTCGCGCATGTAAGCGCCGCCGCTTCTCCGGTTCCTGTCACGCCAAGCGCCCCCCGGCTCAACGCCCCGGGGGGCGTTTTTCGTTTAGGAACCCCCGCCGGGGCCCGCGCGTTTTTCTCCAGAGCAACGCAAGGAGGCAAACATGGCCCAACGTCACAGATCCAACGATGGCAGCCGCGACAGCGAAAAGATCCTCGGCGACAAGACCGAGATAAGCCAGCAGGGCCGCGCCGGCGGCAATCTCACCCGCAAGCTCGGCACCCGCGACGAGGAGAAGCGCGCGAAGGCGCGCCCCGGCGGCGCCACCCGCGTCACCGGCGCCGACGAGCGTGAGAGCGGCACCGACAGGGGAGACGAGTGACATGGCCACGCTGACCCACGGCACTTGGGTGCTCATCGCCGATGGCGAGAAGGCGCTCTTCCTGCGCAACGATCTCGACGAGATCAGCCCCGACCTGAACGTGATCCGGCAGGAGAAGCAGGAAAACCCGCCCGACCGCGACCAAGGCACCGACAGCCCGGGCGGATGAACGATACCGGCATCCAGCAGCGTTCCGCGCTCGACGAGGTGGATTGGCACAGGCTGGCGAAAGACCGCTTCGCCGACGAGATGGCCGGGATTCTCTACAGATGCGCCCATCGCAACGACTTCTCCCGCCTCGTCATCTGCGCGCCGGCCAAGGTTCTGGGCGAGCTGCGCAAGCAGGTCCACAAGGAGGTGGAGCAGCGCATCGTGGCGGAAATCGACAAGGATTTCACCAATCACCCGCTCGACGAGCTCGAAAGCCTGCTCAAGCGCGAGCTCGACCCGGCCGCCTGAGCCGCCGCACCGGCCCCGCACCGGCCCAACGCCGAAGCCCCGCGGGCTGGCCGCTTCGCCGCGGCCGGCCCGCCCGGTGGTTTGGCCTTGAACATCCCGCGCGATTGCGTCAGCGAAGGCAGCGGAACGATGGCACGAACGGCAAGGCAAGGGCATGAGCGAGGCGGCGAAAGGGGCAGGGGCGATGGTGCTGGCCTGCGTGATCTGGGGCCTCTCGCCGATCTACTACAAGCTCCTCGCCCATATCCCGCCGCTCGAAATTCTCGCCCATCGCACGCTCTGGTCGGTGCTCTTCTTCGCGCTCGTGCTCACCGCGCAGGGGCGGCTTGGCATGCTCCGCCGGGCGCTCTCCAGCGGGCGCGATGCGCTGGTGGTGGGCATTGCCGCGCTGATGATCTCGGCCAACTGGCTCACCTTCATCACCTCCATCCAGATCGACCGCGCCATCGAGGCCTCGATGGGCTATTACACCTTCCCGCTCGCCTCGGTGCTCTTCGGGGCGCTCTTCTTCCGCGAAAGGCTCTCCCGGGCGCAATGGGTGGCGGTGGCGCTGGCCGCGCTGGCGGTGGTCACCCTCGCGGCGGGGCTGGGCGTGGCGCCTTGGCTCGCGCTCGTCATCGCCACCACCTTCGGGCTCTACGGCGTGGCCAAGAAGTTCCTCACGGTGGGGCCGGTCGTCTCGGTCACGGCGGAGGTGCTGATGCTCTCGCCCATCGCCATCGTGATCCTCTGGCAGGTTCATGCGAGCGGCGGCGGCTCCTTCGGGCAGGGCATGGCCGACAGCCTGCTTCTCGCCTTCTCGGGCATCCTCACCGCGGGGCCGCTCATCCTCTTCAGCTATGCCACCAAGCGGATGATGCTCTCCACCATCGGCCTCCTGCAATACATCAACCCCACGCTGCAATTCCTCGTGGCCACGCTGCTCTTCCAGGAACTCTTCACGCCGTGGCATGCCGTGGCCTTCGCGCTGATCTGGACGGCGCTGGTGCTCTACACTACAGCTTCGCTGCGTCAGGAGAGGGCGTCGCGCAGGCTGCCGCCCAGCCCCTGAACATCCTCGCAGATCGTCACGAAATCCTTCAGCGAGGCATCAGCGAAGCCTTCCTCGATCACCCGGTCGATGAGCGCCAGCAGCGGGTTCCAGTAGCCGTTGGTGTTGAGCAGGAAGACGGGCTTCTCATGCAGGCCCAGCTGCCGCCATGTGAGCACTTCGAAGAACTCGTCGAGCGAGCCCGCCCCGCCCGGCAGCACCACCACGGCATCTGAGTTCATATACATGACCTTCTTGCGCTCATGCATGTTCTCGGTGACTACGTAGCGGGTGAGATCTGTCTTGCCCACCTCCCAGCGCAAGAGGTGCTCGGGGATCACCCCGAAGGTCTCGGCCCCCGCGCCCTGCGCCGCGCGGGCCACCGCGCCCATCAGCCCCACGTCGCCCGCGCCGTAAACCAGCCGCCAGCCTTCCGCCGCCAGCATCCGCCCCAGCGCCGTGGCCTCCGCCTCGTAGGCCGGGTCGCGCCCCGCACGTGAGCCGCAAAAGACACAGATCGACCGCGCTGTCATGAGATGCCCCTTGCCTGTGGCGGGTTGTTTTGACCCTTGATACCCTTGTTGCTATTCTCCGGCAACTGCGCCGGCAGAGGCGCGGACGGAAGGGAATGGATGAGTAAAACGGCCGGACTTGTTGGCGGGCAGACCGCCGGCATCGCTGCGGTGGTCGCGTTGGCGGCCGCCGGCGCCGGGCTTTACCTCTATTCCACCCGCGGCGAGCTGCCCCCGAGCCCGGTCGACGCGGCGCAGGTCGCGCCCGAGAACGACACCGGGAACGATACCGGCAGCGATACCGGCACCGACACGGCCAGCAGCGAAGAAACCGCAGCCGCGCCCGAGCCTTCCGCCGCACCCGAGACAACCGGCACCGACGCCGCCGAGGCCGTGCCCGAGGCGCCCGACACGCCGCAACCCCCCTTGCCGCCCATCATCTCCACCTTCCGGCTCGATCCCGATGGCCAGATGCTCGTGGCGGGCCGTGGCGAGCCCGGTTGGGACATCTCGATCCTCGTGGATGACGTTGCGCAGGCCTCCTTCAAGCCCGAGGCCTCGGGCGAGTTCGTGCGCTTCCTCGAGATCGACGCCAGCCCCGACCCCCGCGTGCTGACCATCGCCATGCGCTCGCCCGAGGGGCAGGATATCCGCTCGGAAGACGAGATCATCATCGCGCCGCTGGCCGCGCCCGCCGAGGTCGTGGCAAAGCCCGCAGACACTGGCTCCGCAGACACTGGCACAGCGGACACTGGCACAGCAGAAACCGGTGCCGCCGAAACCGCGATGGCCGCGATCGACGAAACCCCCGCCGAGAGCGCGACGGCCGACACCGCCCAGCCCGCCGCCCAGCAGGCCGGGGAAACGGCAGAGGCCTCCGCGCAGGTCTCGTCCTCGCAATCGGTCACCATGACCGCCACCAGCGAAGGCGACGCCACGGATCAGCAGGCGCAAGACGCGCAGGCCCCCCAAGAGCAGCCGCAGGAGCAGACAGCCCTCGCCGATGCGCCCGCCCCCGAAGCCCAGACCACTGCCGAAACCCCGGGCGCAAACGATGTAACCACCGCCACCGCCCCCGATACCGCCCCCGAGGCCATCGCCCCCGCGCCCGATGCCGCGCAAGCCCCCGCGCAGGCCGTGCTCCTTTCCAATGCCGAAGGCGTGCAGGTCATCCAGCCGCCACGGCCCCGCGATGGCTCACCCGAGGTGATGACAAGCGTCGCGCTCGACGCGATCACCTATTCCGACGAGGGCGAGGTGCAGCTTTCGGGCCGGGGCGCGGGCGAGGGCTTCGTGCGCGTCTATCTCGACAACTCGCCCATCACCACCTCCCGCATCGCCCCCGACGGCGCATGGCGCACCGAACTGCCCGAGGTCGATACCGGCGTCTACACGCTTCGGGTCGACGAGGTGGATGCCGAGGGCAACGTCACCTCCCGCGTCGAGACGCCCTTCAAGCGCGAGGAGCCCGAGGTGGTGGCCCGGCAGGATACAGCGCCCAAGGTGCGCGCCGTCACCGTGCAGCCCGGCAACACGCTCTGGGCCATCTCCCGCGAGCGCTATGGCGACGGCATCCTCTACGTGCGCATCTTCGAGGCCAACCGCGACCGCATCCGCGACCCCGACCTCATCTATCCCGGGCAGATCTTCGACATCCCGCAAGAGTAACCCCGGCGCCTTGCCCGGCGCGGCTCAGATGTAACGGGGCGCCCTTTCGCGCATCCCGGCAGGCCCCCCTGTGCGCGATCCGGGCTGGCCCCCGCCGGGGCAGGGGGCTATGTTTCTGGGCTGACACGAAACGGAAAGACCCTGAATGCGCCGCAAACGCCCCCCTCTCACCACCACCGAGCCTCCGGGCAACGGCTGGAACACGATCCGCCAGGTCGCGCCCTATCTCTGGCCCGAGGGCGAGGCATGGGTGAAGCGCCGGGTGGTGCTGGCGCTCGTCGTGCTCGTCATCGCCAAGCTCGTCGCGGTGGGCACGCCCTTCTTCTACAAGGCCGCGGTCGACAAGCTGGCCGGCGAGGGGCAGGAGGCCGCGTGGATGCTCGGCGCGGGCGCCATCGGGCTCACCGTGGCCTATGGCATGGCGCGGCTGATGAACGTGGGCTTCCAGCAATTGCGCGACGCGGTCTTCGCGCGCGTGGCCCAGCGGGCGCTCCGCAAGCTGGCGCTGCGCACCTTCCGGCACATCCACGCGCTCTCGCTGCGCTACCACATCTCCCGCAAGACGGGCGGGCTCTCGCGCATCATCGAGCGCGGCGTCAAGGGCGTCGATTTCCTGCTGCGCTTCCTGCTCTTCTCGGTGGGGCCGCTGCTGCTTGAGCTCCTGATGATCTCCATCGTGCTCTGGACGCTCTTCGATGTCATGTATCTCGTCGTGGTGATGGGGGTGATCGCGCTCTACGTCGTGTTCACCTTTAAGATCACCGAGTGGCGGGTGCGGCTCCGCAAGGAGATGAACGATCAGGATACCGACGCCAACCAGAAGGCCATAGACAGCCTGCTCAACTTCGAGACGGTCAAGTATTTCGGCGCCGAGAACCGCGAGGCCGAGCGCTACGACCGCGCGATGGCGGGCTATGAGAGCGCCGCTCTGAAGACCGCCTATTCGCTCGCCTTCCTCAATACCGGCCAGTCCCTCATCATCACCTCGGGGCTGGTGATCGTAATGGTGATGGCGGCTCTCGGCGTGCAGTCGGGCGCGCTCACCGTGGGCGATTTCGTGATGGTCAACGCCTACATGATCCAGATCACCATGCCGCTCAACTTTCTCGGCACGGTCTATCGCGAGATCCGCCAGTCGCTGGTGGACATGGGCGAGATGTTCGGCCTGCTCGAGCAGCCGCCCGACGTGGCCGACCGCCCCGGCGCGCGGCCGCTCGCCATTCGCGGCGGCAAGGTGGAGCTCGATCAGGTGGTCTTCGGCTACGACCCCGAGCGCCCCATCCTCAAGGGCGTGAGCCTCACCGTGGGCGCGGGCCAGAAGGTGGCCGTCGTGGGCCCCTCGGGCTCGGGTAAATCCACCATCGGGCGGCTCCTCTTCCGCTTCTACGACGTGCAGGAGGGGGCCTTGCGCATCGACGGGCAGGACATCCGCGAGGTGACGCAAGAGAGCCTTCACGGCGCCATCGGCGTGGTGCCGCAGGATACCGTCCTCTTCAACGACACCATCGGCTACAACATCGCCTATGGCCGCGACGGCGCCACGCAGGCCGAGATCGAGGAGGCCGCGAAGGCCGCCCAGATCCACGAGTTCATCGCCTCGCTCCCCGAGGGCTACGACACCACCGTGGGCGAGCGTGGTCTCAAGCTCTCTGGCGGCGAGAAGCAGCGCGTTGGCATTGCCCGCACGCTTCTCAAGGATCCCGCGATCCTGCTGCTCGACGAGGCCACTTCCGCGCTCGATTCCGAAACCGAGCAGGGCATCCAGACCGCGCTCGCGCGGGCAGGGCAGGGGCGCACCGTCATCACCATCGCGCACCGCCTCTCCACCGTCGCCGATGCCGACCAGATCGTGGTGCTGGAGGACGGGCTGATCGCCGAGCAGGGCACCCATGCCGAGCTTCTCGCGCGGGGCGGCCGCTATGCCGGCCTCTGGCGCCGCCAGCAGGCCGAGGAAGAGGCGGCCTAGCGCAAGAGCCGGCCTTGCATGTCGCGAGAGCTTCGAGCCGGAGCCAGACCGCGCGGCGTCTCACGCGATGGCCGAAGCGCTTTCGCCGCCGCTTCTCCCCGCCCGAGCCCGAAAATTCCCGCTCAAGGCCATGTTTTTACCACGCTGGCGGGGTTATTCTCTCCTCCAAACAGGCAAGGACAAGCGCAGGATGCCCACGCGCGCATGGTGGATATGCGGCCTTTTCGCCGCCGAGCTGGTGCTGATCGTGCTGGCCTTTCAGGTGCTGGCCTCGGTCGAGTGCCGCGAAACCGCCATCGAGGCCGCCTGCCGGGGCCTGCGCGGCGCGGTGGTGCGGGCGATGTGCCTCGGCGCGCTCTTCGCCGTCTATCTCTGGGCGGCGGGCGCGGCGCGGGCGCAGTTCGCGCGCATGGTCGAGGGCCGCATGGGCGCGCGCGGCTGGGCCTTGCTGCATGCGCTGGCCTTCACCTGCGTCTTCATCCCCCTGCTGCTGATCGACGATGCCGCGCTCAACGCGGCCTTCGCCACCATCTTCCCGCTGCTCGCGGCGGGCGGCACGGTGGCCGCGCTCGCCGGGCTCTTCTGGCTCGCCGCCCCTGCCGACTGGCTCGACTGGCTCAAGGCGCGCACCGGCGTGCTGCTCGTCATCGCCCTCACCGCCTTCCTTCTGCCCGACATCGCCGAGCTCATCGGCCCGCTCTGGTACTGGAACCTGCTCACCGAGGCCACCTTCATCGCCGTGGCGCTCACCCTCTCGCTCTTCGCCCGCGAGGTGGTGGTGGATATCGACCGCGCGGTGATCGGGATGAACGATTTCTCCGTCGCCATCGCCGATTCCTGCTCGGGCGTGGAGGGTTTCGCGCTCATCACCGCCTTCATGGGCATCTATGCCTGGCTCTTCCGCGACACGCTGCGCCTCGGGCGCTACTGGCTGGTGATGTGGCCGGTGGCGTTGCTCATGAGCTGGCTGCTCAACGTGTTGCGCATCGTCACCCTCATCGCCATCGGCGCCTATGGCTCGCCCGATCTGGCGCAGAACGGGTTTCACAGCTTCGCGGGATGGCTCTTCTTCATCCTGCTCTCCTTCGGGGTGCTCTGGGCGGTCAACCGCATCGGCTGGCTGAGCCACGACGCGACCCGGCCCGCCGCCCCCGGGCGCCTCGGCGACGACGCGCTGGCCGCCCATATCGCGCCCTTCATCGTCTTCATGCTCTCGGGTGTCATCGTGCAGGCCTTCTGGGCCACGCCCGCGATGGGCTACCCGCTACAGGTGGCGATGATGGCGGGCGCGCTCTGGTGGTTCCGCCGCCCGCTCGCGCGGCTCATGGCATGGCCCGATTGGGTGGCCTGCGGGGCCGGGCTCGTGGTGGGCGTGGGCTGGGTGCTGGCCGCGCCCGAGGCCGAGCCGCCCGCCGCCGCGCTTCTGGCCCTGCCGCCGCTGGCCTTCCTCGCCTGGGCCACGCTGCGCATCCTCGGCACCACGCTTCTGGTGCCGGCGATCGAGGAGCTCTTCTTCCGGGGTTACGTGCTGGCGCGGCTCGATACGGGCAGCCTCGCCGCCCGCGCGCTGGCCATCGCCGTCTCTTCCGCGCTCTTCGCCGCGCTGCACGGGCGCTGGCTCGAGGCGGGGCTCGCGGGGCTGATCTTCTCGCTGGTCTATCTCAGGCGGGGCCGCGTGGCCGATGCCATCGCGGCCCATGCCGTGGCCAATGCGCTCATCGCCGCCGTGGCGGCCTCGCGTGGAGACTGGTCTCTGATCTGATGCGCCG
>JAVKDQ010000080.1:0-13267 GCA_040222155.1 Roseovarius sp. | reverse complement strand
CAGAGCACCACGGTATCGACCTCGATCAGCGTGGGCCGTTCGCGGGCCTCGCCGAAGCTCACATGCAGGCCATCGGCGTCGATCTTCTCGTAATTGACGCCCGCGACCATCTCGACATTCTTCATCTTGAGCGCGGCGCGGTGAATCCAGCCCGTTGTCTTGCCGAGGCGCTTGCCGGGGCGCTCGGATTTGCGCTGGAGAAGCGTGACGGCGCGGGCGGGGGCCTCGGGGCGCGGCCCCGCCTCGGAGAGCCCGCCGCGCACCTCCGCAGGGTCGCCCACGCCCCATTCGCGCTTCCATTCTTCGAGATGCTCGGTGGGGCTTTCGCCCTCATGCACCAGAAACTCGGCCACGTCGAAGCCGATGCCGCCCGCACCGATAATGGCCACGCGCTTGCCCACGGGCTTCTTGCCGCGCAGCACGTCGATATAGCTCAGCACGTTGGGGCCGTCCTGCCCCGGGATGCCGGGATCGCGCGGGAGGACGCCGGTGGCGATGATCGTCTCGTCGAAGCCGTCGAGCGCCTCGGCGGTGGCCTCGGTGCCGAGCTTCAGCGTGATGCCGAGCTCGGCCACCATCGTCTCGAACCATTCGACGAGGCCGTGGAACTCTTCCTTGCCGGGGATCACGCGGGCCATGTTGAGCTGCCCGCCGAGGCGGGTGTCGCGGTCGAAGAGCGTCACCTCGTGGCCGCGCTCGGCGGCTGTCATCGCGGCGGAGAGGCCAGCGGGCCCCGCGCCCACCACGGCGATGGATTTGGGCGCCTCCGCGGGCGCGATCACCAGATCGGTCTCGTAGCAGGCGCGCGGGTTGACGAGGCAGGTGGAGATCTTGCCGCTGAAGGTATGGTCGAGGCAGGCCTGGTTGCAGGCGATGCAGGGGGCGATGGTGTTGGCGCGGCCTTCCATCGCCTTTTTCACGAAATCCGCGTCGGCGAGGAAGGGGCGGGCCATGCTCACCATGTCGGCGGCACCGGAGGCGAGCACCTCTTCGGCCACCTCGGGCGTGTTGATGCGGTTGGAGGTGATGACGGGGATGCCCACCTTGCCCATCAGCTTCTTCGTGACCCATGTGAAGGCCGCGCGCGGCACCGAGGTGGCGATGGTGGGGATGCGCGCCTCGTGCCAGCCGATGCCGGTGTTGATGATCGAGGCGCCGGCCTTCTCGATTTCCTGCGCGAGCTGGATCACCTCGTCGAAGGTGGAGCCCTCGGGGACGAGGTCGATCATGGAGAGGCGGTAGATGATGATGAAATCCGGGCCCACGGCCTCGCGGGCGCGGCGGACGATCTCGATGGGAAGGCGCATGCGGTTTTCATAGGAGCCGCCCCAGCGGTCTTCGCGCTTGTTGGTGTGGCGCACGAGGAACTGGTTGATGAAATAGCCCTCGCTGCCCATGATCTCGACGCCATCGTAGCCGGCCTCGCGGGCGCGGGTGGCGGCGGTGACGATGTCGGCAATCTGCTTCTCGATGCCCTCTTCATCCAGCTCCTTCGGCGGGAAGGGGGAGATGGGGGACTTCACCGGCGAGGGGGCCACGCATTCGGGCCCGTAGGCGTAGCGGCCGGCATGGAGGATCTGCATGGCGATGCGCCCGCCCGCCTCGTGAACCCGGTCGGTGACGATGCGGTGATTGGCGATATCCTCGGGGGTGAAGAGGCCCGCCGCGCCGGGGAAGACGCCGCCCTCGCGGTTGGGGGCCATACCGCCGGTGACCATCAGCCCCACCTCGCCGCGCGCGCGGGTGGCGTAGAACTCGGCCACGCGGTTCCAGTCTTTCGTCTCTTCCAGCCCGGTATGCATGGAGCCCATCAGCACGCGGTTCTTGAGCGTGACATGGCCCAGATCGAGCGGGGCGAGAAGGTGGGGGTAATCAGACATGGCGGGCCTCCCTTGGATGGTGTGCAAGATGGCGGTGTGCGCTTCGATTGTCACCCGGAACGCTGCGTTACCTGGAGCAAGCTTGCGTCAAGCTTGCTTGCCGCAGCCTGCGCGCGTTCCTTGGCGCGAGTGGCGGCTGACGGTCATTTCGTCATGCGCCCGGATGACAGCGTGAGCGGGTCGGCGCAACCGAGAATGGAATGGCCCCGATGCGCGAGCCCCATGCGCATGCAGGCAGCTTCGGAAGGCAGGTTGCCGGGCTCGACCCCGGTCATGAAACTCCCGAACCCGAACTCGCGATGCATCTCCAGCATCGTATGCGCCCCGAGCAGAAGGGCCAGCCCCTCGCCGCGCCTTTCAGGGTCGGTGGCCAGCATCCCCCCACCAGGCTTGCCCCGCCTGGCTGGGATGCTCGGGATGGGCGAAAGCCGAGGCCGCGGCACAGGAGACCACCTCGCCCCGCACATCCTGCGCCACGAGGCAGACAGACGCGCGCCCCAGCCCGCGCAGGGCATCGCCACAAATCGGCAACACGCCGCAGGCCAGCGCCATCGTGGCAAGAGAGGAGAGCACGCGGGGCGGCGTCGCGGCATCGAGCCGCAGGAGGGCCAGATCGGCCGGGAGCGCGCGGGTCTCGACGATGTGCCGTGCCGCGGCAAGTGCCGTTTCGTCACCCTCCCATTTCGCGTAGTGCATGGGCATCAGCCCGCGTGCCTTCAGACCGTCGGACAGGGCGGGAACATCGCCATCGGGGACGGTGCTGTAATTCGTGTTGCCCTGAACCCGCGCCAGTGCGCAGAGCCTATCGAGATCGCCATCCTCCGGCGTCACGAGGCCCACGGTGCGGCCGTAATAGCTGCAACCCGGATCGTCGGCGAAGAGATCCGCCATCGCCCTGCCGCGCCTGAGAACGGCCTGTTGCTCGTCCGAGCCAAAGACCTCCATCGCGCCGCGCTCAGGCCGTGGAGGCCGCCCAATCCCAATACATCTCGCGCACCCGGCGGGTGACGGGGCCGATCTGGTAGTTGGTCTCGTCGAAGGCGGTGATGGGCGTGACCTTCATCATGTTGCCGGAGAGGAAGATCTCGTCGGCCTCGTGGAAATCGCGGAAGCTCATCACCGTCTCGTGCACCGTCACGCCATCGGCGCGCAGGTTGGAGATGTGGCGCGCGCGGGTGATGCCGGCGAGAAAGGTGCCGTTGGGCATGGGCGTGAAGACCTCGCCATCCTTCACCGCGAAGACATTGGCGGTGGCGGCCTCAGCGACGTTGCCCAGCGCATCGGCCACCAACGCGTTGGTGAAGCCCTTGTCGCGCGCCTCGGCGAGCATACGGGCGTTGTTGGGGTAGAGGCAGGCGGCCTTGGCATTGACCACCGCGTCTTCCAGCACCGGGCGGCGGAAGCGGGTGCGGGTGAGGGTGGCGGAGGTGTCGGGCGTGGCCATCGGGATTTCCTCGAGGCTGATCGCGAAGCCGGTGCGGCTGCCCTCCTTGGGCACGATGGCCGACATGCCGCCGTCGATGGCCCAATACATCGGGCGGATGTAGACGGCCGCATCGGGGGCATACATCTTCAGCCCTTCCCGGACGATCTGCACCATCTCCTCGGTGCTCACCGTGGGCGTGACCATCAGCGCCTCGGCGGAGGCGTTGACCCGCGCGCAATGCTTGTCGAGATCGGGGGTGAGGCCGTTGGCGAAGCGCGCTCCGTCAAAGACGTTGGAGCCGAGCCACATGCCGTGATCGGCGGCGTTCATCACCGCGATGTCGGCATCATGCCAGGTGCCGTTGAAATAGGTCTTGATGTTGGTTCCGGTGGGCATGGCCTTCTCTCCCTCGTATGCGCGGGCGGAGGTTAGGGCGGTCTGGCGGGAGGGTCCAGAGGCGGGGCGGGAAATAGTTGGAGGTGGGGGAGGGCGGATGTTCTGTCGCCTGATGCAGAGCCGCGCGATTGCTGGGCCGCGGCGCGGCGATCCGAAGGGTGTTCGGCAGCGCTTCATGGCCGCCAAGATCGCGAAAGAACCGAGCGATGCGCAAACGTGACCCTATCGCCGGGCCGGGGGGCGGCCCAGCGATCGCGCGGCGGGCTTCGCCCTCGATTACGCGCGCTTGTGCTTTGGCTCTACCTTCCGCACGGAGTTGGTCTTGTCAGCCGTGCAATGCCAAGGGCTTCAAACCCCCTCCGGCTCCTGCTGGGTGATGCAGTGAATGCCGCCGCCGCCGATGGCGATGTGCCGGATATCCACCTGCCGGATCTCGCGGTCCGGCAGATGCTCCTCGAAGATCTCGCGCACCTCGTCATCCTCGGGCAGCCCGTATTTCGGCATGATCACCGCGCCGTTGCAGAGATAGGCGTTGACGTAGGAATCGCAGAACCCCTCGCAATCGGTCTCGAAATCGAAGGCGTCGGGGGCGGGGACCAACTCGATGGGCCGGCCCTTGGCATCGGTCTGACCCTCGAGCGCGGCGATATTGGCGGCGTGGATCGCCTGCCAGGGGTGATCCGCCCGGTCGTCGCTCTGGATCAGAACCCGGCCCGGGGCGAGATACATCAGCACGCCATCCACATGGCCGTCCGTCTCGGTTTCCTCGACGTTGCCGGGCAGCCAGATGACCTTCTCGGCGCCGAGCATCGCCTTGAGTTCGGTCTCGATGGCGTCGCGGCTCCAATCGGGGTTGCGGTTGGGGTTGGGGATGCAGCTCTCGGTGGTGATGATCGTGCCTTCGCCATCGATGGCGATGCCGCCGCCCTCGGCGATGAGTTCGGAGGCGAAGGCGCGCACCCCTGCGGCCTCGAGGATCGCCTCCGCCGCGCTGTCGTCGCCATCAAAGGGCGCGTATTTCCCGCCCCACGCGTTGAAGCGGAAGGCGGCGCCGGCGCGGTTGCCTTCCGCGTCGAGCAGGAAGCAGGGGCCGGCATCGCGCGACCAGCTGTCATCTATCGGGTGCTCGAGCAGCTCGATATCGGCGCCGAGGAGCGCATGGGCCTCGGCCCTGTCCTCCGGGCGCACCAGCATGGTGACGGGCTCGGAGAGGCGGATGGCATGGGCCACGTCGACGTAATTGGCGCGGGTGGCTTCCATGCTGTCCCACACCTCCGCGCGGGAGGGCCACATCATCCATGTGCGCCGGTGCGGGTGCCATTCGGCGGGCATGGTGAAGCCGGCCTTCGCGGGGGTGGTGCTCATCTCGCGCTGTCCTCTCTTGCGGATGCGCAAGCCTAGCCGCGGGTCCTTCGGTTGACCAGCGCGGTCAGGGTGCCTCGGCGAGCAGCGCCTCGAGATCGAGCGGGGCGTTGACCATCTCGAGATTGCCTTGCGCGTCGCGGGGCCACTCGGCCTCGGGGCGGTCGCGGTAGAGCTCGACGCCGTTGCCATCGGGATCGGAGAGGTAGATGGCCTCGCTCACCCCGTGATCGGCCGCGCCCTCGATGGCGATGCCGGCCTCGACCACGCGGCGCAGCGCATCGGCGAGCTGGGCGCGGTCGGGGTAGAGAAAGGCTGTGTGATAGAGCCCGGTATGCCCGCGCGGCGGGGGCGTGCCCCCCTTCGATTCCCACGTGTTGAGGCCGATATGGTGGTGATAGCCGCCCGCCGCGAGAAAGGCGGCCTGAGGCCCGTAGCGTTGGGTGACCTCGAAGCCCAGCACGCCGGAATAGAAGCCGATGGCGCGGTCGAGATCGGCCACCTTGAGATGCACGTGCCCGATGCGGGCCTTGGGGTGAACGGGCTGGGTCATGGCGTGTCCTTTCATGGCTTGGCTGAAAGATAGGCGCCGTGCCCCGGCCCGCGCAATTGCCGAAAAATCCTCCGCTCCTGTGCGGCTCCGCACGAACGGCTGTTCCGCCCTGCGGGCCCAGAAAAGGCAGCAGCCCCGCGCCGCTCATGTTAGGCTCGGCGGGAATCTGACCGACCCAAAGGAAGAGAGGCGCAACATGGCCAAGGACGGAACCCGCAGCACCAAGGGGCGCGGCAAGCTCTACGACAGCGTGGTGGACACGATCGGCGACACGCCGGTGATCCGCGTGAACAATCTCGCGCCGGAGGGGGTGAGCGTTTACGTGAAGGCCGAGGCCTTCAACCCGGCGGCCTCGGTGAAGGACCGGCTGGCGATCTCGATCATCGAACGGGCCGAGAAGGAGGGCGCGCTCAAGCCCGGGCAGACGGTGGTGGAGGCGACCTCGGGCAACACGGGCATCGGGCTCGCGATGGTCTGCGCCGCGAAGGGCTACCCGCTGGTGGTGACCATGGCCGAGAGCTTCTCCATCGAGCGGCGGCGGCTGATGCGGATGCTGGGCGCGAAGGTGGTGCTCACGCCCAAGGCCGAGAAGGGCCTCGGGATGTACCGCAAGGCGGTGGAGCTCGCGGAAGAGAACGGCTGGTTTCTCGCGCATCAGTTCGAGACGGAGGCCAATGCCGATATCCACGAGATGACCACCGCGCAGGAGATCCTCGTCGATTTCGACGGGCAGAGGCTCGATTACGTGGTGACGGGCTATGGCACCGGCGGCACGGTAACCGGCATCGGCCGCGTGCTGAAGAAGGAGCGGCCCGAGACGAAGATCGTGCTCTCCGAGCCCGCCAATGCCGCGCTGATCCAGAGCGGCCACGCGCAGGAGCGCAACGAGAAGGGCGAGCCCGCCGTGAGCCACCCGGCCTTCGAGCCGCACCCGATTCAGGGCTGGACGCCGGATTTCATCCCGCTGGTGCTGCAGGAGGCGATCGACAACAGCCTCTATGACGAGCTGATCCCCGTGGCGGGGCCCGATGGCATTGCCTGGGCCAAGAAGCTGGCGGCGCGGGAGGGTATCTTCACCGGGGTCTCCGGCGGCTCGACCTTTGCCATCGCCATGCAGCTCGCGGAGAAGGCGGAGCCGGGCACGGTGATCCTCGCGATGCTGCCCGATACCGGCGAGCGCTACCTCTCGACGCCGCTCTTCGAGGGAATCGAGGAGGGGATGAGCGCGGAAGAACAGGCGATCTCGAAATCGACTCCGGGCTACCAGCTGGGCTGACGCCGTTTTCTTGGAAAGAAAACGGACCGGACTCTTTGAAAGAGTCCGGCGCCCGGCTCAATACGGGTTCTTCGGGCCTCGATCTTCCGAGAGGCTCGGCTGGGTGCGGTGGACGAGTTTCTCGATGGCGTGGGCGAGGTGTTTTTCCTGGATGTTGTAATCGCCCTGTTCCACCCGGGCGCGATGCGCCTCGATCATCACCTCGGCATGGGAGCAGCCGCGCGGCGGCTCGAAGCGGTAGCAGGCCAGCTCGATCAGGAGGCCCAGCGGATCCTTGAAATAGATCGAATCCATGAAGCCGCGATCCTTGTGGCCGGAATGGGGGATGCCGCGCGCATCGAGCCGCTGGGCCACCTGTGAAAAGGTCGCGTGGCTCACGTTGAAGGCGAGGTGATGCACGCAGCCCGGATCGGTGGGGGTGCGGGCATGCGTGGGCTTGCGATTCTCGTTGGTGAAGATGGTGATGAGCCGCCCGTCTCCGGGATCGAAATAGAGATGGCCCTCGTCGGGGTCGTCGAGATTGGGCTGGTCGAAGATGAAGGGCATGCCGAGCACGCCTTCCCAGAAATCGATGGATGTCTGCCTGTCGGCGCCGGTGAGCGTGATGTGGTGCACGCCCTGAACTTGCAGCTTCTGCATGGGATCCTCCTTGGTTGGACCCAGTATGGCGACCTGTGGCTGTGCGGCAAGGGGTGGGTCTTTGCGTTCGCGAACGGGAATGGTGCGAAAATCCGTGGATGGGGTGATGTCTTGGCACGAACCGGCTTGCCCGCTGCCGAGCTTTGGCTAGGGTTCGGGGCATGGAAGAGCATGTGAGCATCAACCGCGATCACTGGAACGGGATGGCCGCCGACTGGGTTGCCGCCGGCGAGGCGGCATGGGCCAGCGAGCTGCCCTATTGGGGTATCTGGGCGGAGCCCGAAAGCGCGCTCGGCATGCTGCCGGGGGACATGCGCGGGATGGAGGCCGTGGAGCTTGGCTGCGGGACGGGATACGTCTCCGGCTGGATGGCGCGGCGCGGGGCGCGGGTGACGGGGATCGACATCTCCTCGGAGCAGCTCGCCACGGCGCGGCGGCTGGCGGAAGAGCACGGGGCCGATATCCGCTTTCTCGAAGGCAACGCCGAGGTGCTGCCTTTCGAGGATGCGCGCTTCGATTTCGCGATCTCCGAATACGGCGCGGCGATATGGTGCGACCCGGCGGTGTGGCTCAGGGAGGCGTGGCGGGTGCTGAAGCCCGGTGGGCAGCTTGTCTTCCTCGGGCATCATGCCTTCATCGTGATGACAACCCCGCTGGATGGCGCGGCCTGCGAGCGGGTGCTGCACCGGCCCTATCGCACGCTCGGGCGCACCGACTGGACGGGGGTGGAGATCGACCCGAGCGGGATCGAGTTCTCGATGACCTTTTCAGGCTGGATCGGGCTTTTCCGCGAGATCGGCTTCAGCGTGGAGGGGTTGAAGGAGATCTATGCGCCGGAGGGGGCTGTCACGCAGGAATTCGGTGTGCCGCCGGAGTGGGCGCGGGATTTCCCGAGCGAGCACGTGTGGTGGTTGCGGAAGGGGTAGGGCGTGCGGCGGGCGTTGGCGGGAGATTGTTTCCACCGGATTTGAGGGGACGTCGGGACTCTTGAGCCGGGCGCGGAATACAGGGCGAAGCCCGCCGCGCCACCGACGGGCCACCCCCACGGCACGTCGATACGTCAAAGCCAGCGCATCGCTCGGGCCTCGTTCGGTGTTTCAGAGATAAACCGCTTCCGAACTGCTGTCGGATCGACGCACCGCGGCCTGTCGATGGCGCGGCTATTCACTTGAGGGTCAACCATGCCCCCCGCCGGTCGTGGCGCGTTGCCCGGGCCCTGCTTAGGCCCCCACCATCCCCACGATCCGGTAGGTCTCCCTCAGGATCGGATGCGCGATGGCGCGGGCGCGTTCGGCGCCCTGGGCAAGGATGCGGTCGATCTCGGCCTGGTCCTGCATCAGCCGCGACATCTCGCCCGAGATGGGCGCGAGCTTCTCCACCGCGAGATCGGCCAGCATCGGCTTGAACTCGGAGAAGGGCTTGCCGCCCGCCTCGCGCATCACGTCGGCCACGCTCATGTCGGCCAGCGCGGCGTAGATGTTGACGAGGTTACGCGCCTCGGGCCGGTCTTCGAGCCCCTTGGCCTCGGAAGGCAGCGGCTCGGGGTCGGTCTTGGCCTTGCGGATCTTCTTCGAGATCGTGTCGGCATCGTCGGTGAGGTTGATGCGGGACATGTCGGACGGGTCGGATTTCGACATCTTCTTGGAACCGTCGCGCAGGCTCATCACCCGCGTGGCGGCGCCCTCGATCACCGGCTCGGTGATGGGGAAGAAATCGACGCCGAAATCGTTGTTGAACTTGATCGCGATGTCGCGGGTGAGCTCGAGATGCTGCTTCTGGTCTTCGCCCACGGGCACATGGGTGGCGTGGTAGACGAGAATGTCGGCGGCCATCAGCGCGGGGTAGCCGAAGAGGCCCAGCGAGGCGTTCTCGGCATTCTTGCCTGCCTTGTCCTTGAACTGGGTCATCCGCTTCATCCAGCCCATGCGGGCGACGCAGTTGAAGATCCAGGCCAGCTGCGTGTGCTCGGCCACCTGGCTCTGGTTGAAGAGGATGGAGCGGGCCGGGTCGATCCCCGCCGCGATGAAACCGGCGCAGAGCTCGCGCGTGGCGCGGGCCAGCTTGGCGGGGTCTTGCCAGACGGTGATCGCGTGGAGGTCGACCATGCAGTAGATGGTTTCGACACCGCTTTCCTGCATGTCGACGAACCGCTTCATGGCGCCGAGATAATTGCCGAGCGTCAGGCCGCCCGAGGGCTGGATGCCCGAAAAAACGCGGGGTGTGTGGACCATCTCGGTCATGAGATCACTCCGTCTGGAAATTCACGCCCATGTCGCTTACTGGTGGCGGGGAGCGCCGTCAAGAAGAGGCCCGCGATGCAGAACCCTTACACGCAAAGCCCGGTGAACCCGTTGCCGCCGGTGGTGATGCTGCTGGTGCTGGCGATGGTGCTGGTGGAGGCCACCTTCTCGCTGGGGGCACGGGGGCTCGTGGGCGGGCCGGAGGCGGTGGGCTGGCGGAGCGCCGCGATCCAGGAATACGGGTTTTCCAACCGGGCCTTCGCGTGGATGTTCGAGAACGGCATCTTCCGCGCCGATTACGCGCTGCGGCTTGTCACCTACCCCTTCGTGCATGGCAATTTCACTCATGCGATCTTCGCAGGCGTGATGACGCTGGCGCTGGGCAAGTTCGTGGGCGAGCGGCTGAGCCAGTTCGCCGTGGTGGTGCTGTTCTTCACCTCCTCGATCCTCGGCGCGGCGGCCTATGGGCTGATCCTGCCCGAGGGGCCGGGGCTTATTGGCGCCTTTCCGGGGGTTTACGGGCTCATAGGCGGGTTTACCTGCCTGCTCTGGCTGCGGCTGGGGGAGATCGGCGAGCAGCAGATCCGCGCCTTCACGCTGATCGGCTTCCTGCTCGGGCTGCAGCTGCTCTTCGGGTTGCTCTTCGGTGGCGGGCCGGACTGGGTGGCGGATGTGGCGGGCTTCTGCGCGGGCTTCCTCGTGTCCTTCGTGCTGGTGCCGGGCGGGTGGGGCCGGCTGCGGGAGAAGCTGCAGCAACGGTGAGGCGTAAGGTGGGGTGGAACCCCACCTTGAGCGGTTATCGCCTGAGCGCCGCGCGGAATTCGGCGAGCCGGAAAGCCCCCAGCACCTGCCCGGCCACCGCGTAGGCCGCCGTGCCAGAGGCGAGGAGCGCAAGGAGCGCGAGCCAGCGCCAGCCGCCGAGGGCGAAGAGCGGGGAGAGCAGCGTCGCCGCAGCCCAGAGCACCGCGCCCATCAGGGCCGAGGCCGCGCAGATGCGCCAGATGCGGCGGCGGAAGCGGTCGTCGAACCGGGCCACTTCGCCGAACCGGCGCCCGCCGCGGGCCAGTTGCCAGACCATGATCCACGCCGCGGCGGTGGTGGCGATGGCGGCGGCGATCCAGCCGAGAAGATAGGCGAGGCCCACGGCGATCACCGCGTTCACCACCATCGCCACGAGGGCGTAGCGGAAGGGCGAGCGGGTGTCTTCGCGGGCGAAGAAGAGGGGCTGCAGGATCTTCTGCAGCACGAAGGCCGGGAGGCCCAGCCCGTAGATCGCGACGGCCAGCGCGGTGGCGGCGGTGTCATCGGCGCCAAACGCCCCGCGCTCGAAGAGCACCGCCACCAGCGGCAGCGGTATGATCACCAGCGCGACGGCGCAAGGGATTGTAAGCGCTAGGGAAATTTCGCCCGCGCGGGAGAAGGCCATGCGCCCGCCCTCGTCGTCGCCGGCCTTGAGGCGGCGGGAGAGATCGGGCAGGAGCACGATGCCCACGGCGATGCCGACCACGCCGAGGGGCAGCTGGTAGAGCCTGTCGGCGGAGTAGAGCCAGCTTACCGCCTTGTCGTAGTTGGAGGCCACGAGCTGGCCCACCAGAAGGTTCACCTGCACCACGCCGCCCGCGAGCGCGGCGGGGATGGCGATGCGCACGAGCTGGGCGATTTCGGGTGTCCAGCGGGGGCGGACGGGGCGGATGCGGAGCCCGGCGCGCTCGGCGGCGACCCAGACCAGCGCGAGCTGGGCGATGCCGGCGAAGGGGATCGTCCAGATCAGCGCCTGCGCCACCGCGCCGCCCATCGCCCATGCGAGCGTCATGGCGCTGACCAGCATCACGTTCAGAAGCACGGGTGCGGCGGCGGCGGCGGCGAAGCGGCCCGAGGCGTTGAGCACGCCCGAGAAGAGCGCGGCGAGCGAGATGAAGAGGATGTAGGGGAAGACGATGCGCCCGAAATCCACTGTAATGTCAAAGCGTTCGTCGCCGTAGAAGCCCTCTGCCGTGGCATAGACCAGCGCCGGCATGAAGGTGAGCGCGAGGCCGGTGAGCGCCAGCAGCACCAGCGCGAGGCCGCTCAGCGCGAGGGCGGCGAAGCCCTCGGGGTTCTCGTCGGCCTCCAACCGCTTGGAGAACATCGGCACGAAGGCGGCATTGAAGGCGCCCTCGGCGAAGAAGCGGCGGAACATGTTGGGCAGGCGGAAGGCGGCGACATAGGCATCCATCAGCACGCCGGGGCCGAGGAAACCCGCGATCAGCACGTCGCGCAGGAAGCCGAGGATCCGGCTCAGCATCGTCCATGCGCCCACGGTGAGCATGCCGGAGATCAGGCGGATGGGTTTCATGGGCGCGGGGGCCTTTCGCCGGGAGACTTGACGGAGGATTACCGGATCGGGCGGGAGGGGGGAAGGGGGATGCACCCGGGCACTGCCGCGCGGTGGCGCGAATCGGGGTTAAGGCGCGGAAAAGGCGGGAAAACGGGCTGTCTGTATCGCGTCGGTATCCTGTCGGTATCGCGTCGGTGCGGGTTTCGGCATCTGGCGGGATTACCGGGCCGGGCGTTGCGCGGCGGGCTCAAGCCGCCGCAGGCGCCCAGCCCGAAGCGGCTCAGGCCAGAAGCCAGACGAGATAGGCGAGGTAGAGCGCGAGCATCAGCCCGCCCTCGCGCCGCCCGATGCGCCAGCCGGTGCGGGCGAAGACCATGAGCAGCAGGGCCGCGCCGGTCATCACCCAGATGTCGAGCCGGATGATCTCGGGCGGGACGGCCATCGGCTGCACCAGCGCGGTGATGCCGAGGATGCCCAGCAGGTTGAAGATGTTGCTGCCCAGCACGTTGCCGAGCGCCACGTCGCCCTGCCCCTTGCGCACCGCGATCACGGCGGTGACGAGCTCGGGCATGGAGGTGCCGATGGCCACGATGGTGAGCCCGATCACCGCCTCGGAGATGCCCGCGGCGGAGGCGATCTCGACCGCGCCTGAGACGAGGAAGCGCGCGCCGAGGAGCGTGAGCGCGAGGCCCGCCACGGCGATGACGAGAGAGAGCGCCATCGGCTGGTCGGGGCCGGGCACCGCCTCGGCCTCGGCCTCGTAGACGGCACCGGCGGGCGAGGGCGCGCTGCCGCGCTCCGACCAGAGGGTGAAGCCCAGATAGGCGGCGAGACCGGCGAGGAAGAGCGCGCCCGCGAGGCGGCCCGCCTCGCCCGCCAGCACCACGGCGAGACCGGCCAGCGTGGCGGCGATCATCACCGTGCCGTCGCGCCTGAAGGCGCGCGGATCGACCGCGATGGGCGCGAGCAGGGCGGCGAGGCCGAGGATGAGCAGCACGTTGCCGATATTGCTGCCCACCACGTTGCCGATGGCGATGCCGGAGGAGCCGGAGAGCGCGGCCTGCAGGCTGGTGACGAGCTCGGGCGTGGAGGTGCCGAAGCCCACCAGCGTGAGGCCGATCACCATGGGCGAGATGTTGAGCGCGCGGGCGGCGGAGACGGCGCCCCGGACGAGCATT